>DASUWS010000103.1:0-14173 GCA_036378295.1 Ktedonobacterales bacterium | reverse complement strand
TCACGTTCGCTTTCGCTGGTTGTCTCTCAGCCGGTCCTGCTATGGGCCCATCTCTGGCGTCGTGCCCATTTGGCCGGGCGAAGTTTCCCAAGGAGCCCTATGCCAGGTGTCTTCCGCACCGTCGCGCAGCAGGATCTCACGCGCCTCGTCATCTCACCCTTCTGGGTCCACGGTCACCAGGACATTCCCCGAGCGCACTCGGCTCTCATAATACTCGGCCTCTGGACGCGGGATCCCTAGCCCTACCAGTCCGCCGGCGATTGCACCCACGGCGCCGCCGGCGATCGCTGTGGCAAGGATGCCCGCAGAGATGAAGAGGCCAATGCCGGGGATGACGAAGGTGCCCGTGGCGGCGAGAATTGCCCCGAGCGCACCGCCGAGCACGGTACCGGTGACAGCTCCGGTGCCTGCCTTGATGCCGACATCACTCGCGGCCTGTTTGCCCTCCTCGCGATTCTGCATCAGCAGGCCCATCCGTCCGGGGTCGAACCCCGCGTCCTTGAGATCCGCGACGGCCTGCTCCGCCGACATGCGGTCTCTGAATACTCCAACGATAGGTCGCGCTATTGCGTCCTCCTCTCCTTTCAGCGCACTACGCTCGCGGCAATCACCACCCAGTTCATCAGGGGCCGCGAGCGCGGAGCGACTGGGGTAGGGCGAGTCAAGCCGGCTTACGCCGTAGACTGATGGACTGCACGTGCTGAGCCAGGGTGTCGCTCGCCGCAGCCCACGGGGAGCCTCGTGGCGCCTGTGGCGAGACGTACGCCAATAGCGGCACCGCGCTCAGGCGCTACGTGGACAATGCGACCGATCTCGCCCGCAAGAAATACCACGTGACTGCCGTGCCCTACAATAACCGAATACCATCTGGCTCGTGGGGCGCATCCACACGGGGCTGAAGCAGGGCTACCCGGTGCTCGCGACGATTCCCAGCCAATGGGATGCTGCCCATAATATGGCAACCCTCGCCCATCCGCCGTTCTCGACGCACGTGATCTGTTTCTACGGCGAGATCGCGGGCGGTGGGCTGGAGGCCATGAATCCGTGGCATGGGGGTCGCCACGCGGGCAGTGATGAATATTGGCAGGGGCGACTCTGCGAGGGCCAGATATGTGCCGTGGTGAAGGAGGCTGTGAACGTGAGCATCGTACCGCAGGGCTGGCGTGATGATGGCAAGGCCCTGATCGCGCCCAGTGGCGTGCCCGTCGTGCGTGGCTTCCGCACATATGTCCTCGCGCAGAACCGGGCAGCCAACAATTGGCCGCTGAAGCCAGAGATGGCCGTGGCACAGATCGAGCCGGGGAATGCCGCGATGGGCAAGGGCGCGCGTCAAGACTTCCGGATGACGAGCCTGGGCTGCCAGCAGCACGCCGATGGAGTTGGGGCAATCCGTACGTGATCTACGTTGGACAAGACGTCCTTGCCCTGGAGACACAGCTCGCCGCGGCGTTGCAGCATGTCTCGCAACTGGAGCAGCAGGTGGCCGAGCTGCAGAAGCAGGTGCAGGAACAGCCTCCCGTGCCTGCGCCTCAGCCTGATCCAAAGGCGACCGAGGCGCTAACGGCGCTGGTAGAGTTGGCGAAGGCGCTGAAGCTGGTCGCTGTGTAGGCATAATCGACAGAGCGCGGGATGGGATCGTAGGCGCGGACACTCAGCCAGTACATGCCGCTCTCGCCGTCGAAGCGGACCCCATCGCGCCCGTCGTAGCGGTAGGGGTACGTCCAGGTGGTCGTGCAGCCGAAGGTCTCGCTCAACGACGTGAGTTGGCCAAAGGCGTCGTAGCTGTAGCTGACCCGGGCCGCCACCACCGCGATGGCGCTGTCTCTCGACCTCTTGCTCTTGCCTAGTGCCGTGCTGCTGGGGACACGGCGTGCCCACGCGTGTTGATGCGCAGCAGCGCATAGAGTGGGCAGAAACCCACCAGGCCCGTCAGCAGCAAGATCGCGGCGACTACTGCGACCACAATCTGCCATACGCCGGTAAGCGCCGTAAAGACGGCGATGCCGAGTCCCACACCAGCCACAACGCGGACCACCCGGTCGAGGACGCTTTCGTTCTGAGTAAACATCTCGCATGTCCTTTCTCGTTTGTGTAGAATGATCGATAGACAAGCCCATGCGCTTCTCATGGCTTCTATCCGTTGAATGCGCCGGCGCGCGAAAGGTTACACGCAAAGTGACACGAAAGGTTGCAGTGCATGGTGGCGCACGTACCCACCGACCTCGCCTCAGGCTAACCCTGGGCGAGTCGCCAGCCAGGTCGTGTGGATAGGCGCACCTCGTCGTGTACGTGCTCGGTAAGGGGCGTGCTGACCCGAAGAGGATGTGACCGAAGAGGATGTGAGCTATGCCTGACGAGATAGATGACACCGATGACACCGATGACACCGATGACGCCACGTTGCTCGCCGGACTGAAGCGCCGCGACCCAGACGCGTTCGAGCGGTTCTTCGCAGCGTATGGGGACCGCGTCTACCGCATCGCAGTGGGCATCCTGGGTGATGACGCCGACGCGCAGGAGGTCGTGCAGGCGACGTTCCTCTCGGCGTTCGAGGCGCTGGACCGCTTCGAGCCGCGAGCGCGCCTCAGTACGTGGCTCTACCGCATCGCCTACAATCACGCGCTCATGCTCGTCCGGCGTCGGCGCCCCAGTGAGGCGTTGCCGGAGGATGAGAGCACGGCGGCGCCCATGCCACATGCGCTGGTGGACTGGAGCGCGCTGCCAGAAGAGCAGATACTCGGTGCTGAGGCGCAGGCGATACTCACGACCGCTATCGCAGAACTGCCTGCCGGACTGCGCGCGGCGTTTGTGCTGCGGGACGTGGAGGGGCTCACAACGGCAGAGTGCTCGGAGGTCCAGGGGATTAGCGACGTGGCGTGCAAGGTGCGGCTGCACCGGGCGCGGCTGGCGCTGCGTGAGCGGCTGAGCGCGTACTTTGGTGAGTGGGTCGCGTTGCCTGCAGCGCTCTCAGCAGCGAAGCCAGTCGTGAACCAGGGGAGTCATGAAGGTAAGGAGGAGGGCGTATGACGTGCCAGGAGCTTATCGCCTATCTGTCTGCCTACATCGACAACGAGCTCGAGGAGGATCTGGCGGATGAAGCGCAGCGGCACCTCGCGACGTGCCAGAATTGCCAGGTCGTGCTCAACACAACGCGGCACACGATCCTGCTCGGCCACGGTCAAGCCATGCGCTCGATCCCTGCCGATGAGCGCAGTTCCTTGTTCGCTCGGCTGCAGAGGGCGTTCCTGCGCCAATCGCCCCAGTGATCGGTGTCTGCCTCATCTGCTACTTCCTAAACAATGGCTTGCTCGATATACCCTCAGCCTAGCCCGCCAATCTTGGGAAACATCGAGCACCCAGCCGCCGCGGTGCGCATCGTCGCGGGAGAGTTCGAAGATCTGGTGGTCGGCTGTCTCGACCCGGTAGTAGCCAGCGAGGTCGAGATGGTTGCGCGAGATGACTGCGCTGGCTGATCGTGCAGGCAGCCAACGTGCAGCGAGCGCTTCGTGGGTTGCCTTCAGTGCCATCACTACTCTCATCACCATCGAGCAGCAATGCGAAGCAACACCGTTGAAGCGGAGCTCCCACCCCGCCTATGAAACGTTGCCGATGACGGTTCCGTGTGCAGACCTCTCCCTCTCACAGAGTGATCACAGACGTGGTCATGCCGCCTCGAACCGTTGCGCTCTGTCCTACTCCTGGCTATACTTCTGGCAGGTACATCAAAATAAATTGATGAAAGGTGACGTATGGACGCTTGCGCTACTCCGGCACCGCGTGTCTTCCGCGGCGAACTGGCCATGCTCCCACCGCCGGAGGCTGCGATACTCACCGCCATTGCTCATGCCCTCAGCGACCCAGCGCGGGTGCAGATTCTCTGGCTGCTCGAACAGCGCGAAGAGTTGTGCACCTGTGAATTCGAGGAGTTGCTGGCCCTGGGACAGTCGCGGGTGTCCTACCACTTGCGGTTGCTCCTGGACGCTGGTCTGCTCGTACGCGAGCGGCGTGGCACCTGGAGTCACTACCGACTTGCGCGCAGCGGCCTGATCGAGTGCTTGCGCGCACTCATCCCCCGCGTCGAGCCCCTGAGCGTCGAGACGGGAAGCGCGGGATAGCGGCGTAGAAGGGCGTAGAAGGGTGTAGAAGGGTGTAGCAGAAGGAGGCTCCAGGTGATACCTCTCGCTGACGCCATCACTGACGCCATTACCCAGGCCCATGAGGAGTTGGGCCGGATACGCGCCGTCAAGAAGTGCACGAGTTGCGAGTGCCTGCTGGATGTGCTCCAGGCCATCCGCACGGACATTGCTGATCTGGACTCTCCCGCAGCGGAGGTCGCTCGGACTGACTTCGGCACCTGGTGGGAGGCCGGTAACACGAAGCGCCATCGCTGCCCCGGCTGCGAGCCGTGCCTTCCCATTGCGCCCTACAACCAGCTCAACGCGGCATTGGCTGGTAGGGGGACAGGGATGGGGATGACCGTGACCGCGACCGCGGCCGAGGCGGGCTGCGCCGAAGGATCGTGTGCCTGCGGCGATGCCTGCGCGACGAGCAGGGAGACGAGCAGCGAGCCAGCGCAGAAGGAAGAAGACCTCTTGGTGGGAGCAGACGATATGCCGCAGCGGTGGCCTATCGTCGAGGGAAACTACGTGGTCGGTGACCTCGCTGCGCCGGTCGCGATCTGCACCCTGGCGGATGACGACTTGCTGCGCGAGTTGACTGCCGCCGGGGTGACCGCTCGTGTAGCCATCTCCGGCGTCCTCGCGACTGAGAATCTGGGCGTCGAGCATGTGCTGCGCAACCTCGCGGCAAATCCCCGTATCCGGACGCTCGTGCTGTGCGGGCGCGACTCGCGGGGGCATCGGGCGGGACAGGCGCTCCTGGCACTCAAGCAGGGTGGGATCGATGCACAGCGGCGGATCATCGGGGCGCTGGGTGCCCGCGCGGTGCTGAAGAACGTGACTGACGCTGAGATCGAGGCGTTCAGGGGGCGCATGGCGCTCGTGGACGAGATTGGGACGCAGGACGTTGACCGCATCAGTCGTCTCGCCCGTCTCGCCCAGACACGCCTGTCGCCGGGTGCGCCTGCCATGCCTGCTCCAGCCGTCCTGCTGCCGAGGCGGTCTGTCCCGAAGGTCGTGGAGGCCCGAGCGCAAGAGCGGCGGGAGTGGGTGCACGATCCCGAGGGGTTCTTCGTCATCCTCCTCGACCGTGGGGCCGGAGCCATAGTCTGCGAGCACTATACGCGGGACGGCGTGCACGACGAGACCGTCCGCGGGACGCGCGCGGCGGATGTGGCCAACACGGCTGTGCGCCGTGGGTTGGTGTCGCGTCTGGATCATGCCGCCTACCTCGGGCGCGAACTTGCCAAGGCGGAATCCGCCCTCACGCTGAACGTACCCTACACCCAAGACGAGCCATTAGACGCGCGATAGCGTCACCGCTCGTCGCCTGCAAAGGAGAGGAGTTCGCATCCACGACCAGTACGATACCAGACCGCCTGCGCATGCGGCTGTAGCGTCGTGACACTGCCATGAACCTCCTGAGCTGCCGCAGACCTCGTGTCGTGGATTGATCGCCTGAACACATACGTTGGCCCGGCATTGGCAGCATGGGCAAGACGGCAGAGGCGGTCAGGAGGGGACAGTGCAGGCAAATGGGTAGAACAGGCAACGTTGGCGATGTGTCGAGGTGAGCCTTTGCTGGGTTTGGCGAAGGCGCTCAAGCTGGTCAGTGGTACCAAGGCTGCCGCTGCCGCTGACGCTCCTGCCGCGTAGCGCATGAGCTTGCGGAGGGCCAGTGCGCACCAGACGGGATAGACGGGATAGACGGGATAGACGGCATAGACGGTGAACAGCAGGGCGATGGGCAGGGCAGCGCGAAGAGAGCCATCCAGCAGAGCTGATGTCAGATCCTGGGATAGCGGGGTCAGCATCCAAGCCAGCCCTGCCGTCTGCGGCCACGCGACGCAGGAGAGTCGATCGGGGCGACCGTCCAGACCATCTGCAGCGTATCATGTGCAGCGTCGGCGGTTCGTTGCGCACCGCACCACTCCCGCTCCTGGCAGCACCTCTCGCTGCTCTCTGCCTCACCTTTCCACCTCACCTTTCCACCTCACCTCGCAGCCGTTCCCTCCCGCACGCAGGACGGAGTGTCGTTGGGAGTGGTGGACTTGGGTAGTAGATTTTGGTAGATTTTGGTAGATTTTGGTAGATTTGTTTGGGGCCGCTGCGCGCAGAGCCCTACAGTCTGCAGTCAGCGCTCCAGGACCGCGCGATCCCATCTGGCCAGCTGCGCCCCGACCTCGTAGGTGCTTTGGGCGAAGTCGAGCAGGGTGGCATCCGGGTCGGCGGCGGTGCGTACCGCCTCGTAGGGCAGGATGAATTCACCCAACTCCCTCTGGTAGAAGGCGGCCGTTGGCCGCACCACCGCGTCGGCGAAGCCGGCCGGTTCGGGCGCCATATAGGCGTAGTACGCCGGCTCCTGCACCGGCCCTCCCACCGTGCCGGGCCAGAAGCCGCAACTGCTCACCTCGTGCGAGTAGGCTTCTCGCTGGATGCGGTCTGCCCCTGGCCGCTCCGGCGCACGGCGTCCTGAGAAGCGCGTCACGGCTAGGTCGAAGGCGCCCCAGAAGAAGTGCACCGGACTGCTCTTGCCGAGGAACCGCCCACGGAACCCTTGGAGGACCCGAGCCGACTGCTGCAGCACGCGCCACCAGCGGGTCACGGCGGCGGCGTCGTAGGCGGCGTGCACCGCGTCTTCATCGCAGCGGATGGGGCTGGCGATTTCTTGGGGTAGGGGGTTGATCACGACCGCGATGCCGAGCGAGCGCAACAGCGCTATGAACTCGTGGTAGAAGTCGGCGACTGAGCGCGGGTAGAGCCCCATTGCCCGACGCGTCCCCTCGCTGGACTGGATCCAGAGGGTATGGTCGAGGAAGTCGAAGGCCACTGCGAACGTCTGCGCACGATAGGGGATGAAGGACGTGGTCAGCCCACGGGGTGTGACATAGAGCGTCACATGCCACCAGTGGTTGATGGGCGGACTCAGCACGAGGCGCACCTTGCCGATGATCTGGGTCCAGAGATGCAGCGTCGCATACGTGTCCTGCCACGGTGCGAGCGGGAGCGGCGGCCAGGTCTCCCAGGTCTCGTCGGAGGCATTGCCAGCAGCCGGGCGGGCGGTGGCTGTTGGGGCATCCGCTGCATCCACTGCATCCACTGCATCCGCTGCGACGTCTCCATCAGCTCCTGCCTTCTGTCTCGTCTGATGCATCGCCTCCTGCCTTGCCTCCTGCCTTGCGCGATGCTTCGCATCCTGCATACAGGAACCTCCTCCTGTGGATCCGCATCTGGATCTGCATCTGAGCGCATATTGCCGCCAAAGCCCGTCTGCGCACTCGTGCCGAGAGCTCTGGCCTCTGCGCATAATAGAACAGCTGGTGCCTGCATCAACCATACCAAATGTCGAGCCTGAACCAGGAGCACGGGCGAATACAGCAGGTGCGCCAAGCCAATCCAATCCAAGCCAATCCAATCCAAGCCAATCCAATCCGGTCCCACCTCCACCCGCACAGGCTGCTATCCCACTGCGTGAATGGTGCGGTCATCACGGGACGCTGGCGGGAACCGCTCTGCGGCAGGCTGGTTGGTATCCAGATATGACGTTCTACGATCTGTCGAACATCCTCTCAGTCCTGGCAGACATCGAGCACCCAGCAGCCATGGTGCGCATCGTCTCGGTAGAGTTCAAAGATCTGGTGGTTTGCTGTCTCGACGCGGTAGTAGCCAGCGAGGTCGAGATGGTTGCGCGAGATGGCTGCGCTGGCAGATCGTGCGGGCGGCCAACGTGCAGCGCATGTCTCGTGGCTTGCCTTTAGCGCCATCACCACCATCATCACCATCACCACCAGCGAACAGAAATGCGAAGCACCGCCTTTGACGCGGAGCCCCGGCCGCCTCTGGCATCTGCATGCTGTGCTGACGCTTGGGCAGATCGCCAGAATCGCGACGCTGAGCCTATAGGGTGCCCCTGTAAGCCTGCAGCGTCGCGCGACTGGTGCACTCGTAACCCTTGCCAATCGGGCGTGGCGGACTTGCGCCAGACGTGCGCGGCACCGACTGGACGGGTTCACCGACTGGAGGAACGGACGTCGGCAGCGAGATCATGCATCGAACCTGATCGGGTTACCTCTGACGTCGCCGTCGCTGGGGGATTGTGCTACATATCCCGGCACGCGAGGCACAGGAATTGCAGGCTCACCCGGAGCCATGGAGCATGAAGCCATAACGGAAATCATGTCGTCGTGTGCGATGCCCGAGATCTTCAGGAAGGCGGTGGCGATGGCGCGACTCATGTGTACGACCACCGAATGCACCGAATGCGACGCAGCCGCTCACACGCCTCCATTGCGATCAACTAGTGACCTCATGACACCCTAGCGACGAAGAGGCGTACAAGGCAGCGGCCTGCCCTACAAGGAAGAGGCCAGGGCTATGACTACGACAGAAGAGCGGAACATGCAGCTCATGCAGACGCTGGACGACGCCTGGAATGCCCAGGACCTGGACACGTTCAGCAAGCGCCACAAACCCGATGTCGTCGTCACGTGGCCAGGCAAACCACCGACGCATGGCATTGACAATCACCGTGCCGAGTCCATCGAGTTCTTCAAGACCTTCCCGGATCAACACCTGGACAACCGGCCCTATCGGGTGTTCTTCGCCTCCGGCGACTGGACGTGCTCGATTGCCCGCTTCAGAGGCACATTCGCAGGTCCAATGGTCGGCGCTGATGGCAAAGAGATCCCGCCGACGGGCAAGCGGTTCGACGTCGAGTTCTGCACCGTCGCCCGCTGGGATAACGGCCAGATCGTCGAGGAGAACCTCTTCTACGACCTCGTGACGTTCATGCGACAGATCGGCCTGGGTGAGTAGCTGGCTGCCGCTCACCGGGTTGTCCTGTGTGTCGCACCGCGCAGCCGGCGAGGGAGCCACAGCACGCGGGTACCATGTTCCGGCGACCTTCGACCTGTCATGCGGCAGCAGATCGGCGGGACTGATACGCGCCAAGTGACTCCCTCGCGCAGGTTTTGTGCGCTAGAGGGGGTGTCAGTATGGGGTCGGCTAACGCTATATCGCGAACCTTCAAGGGAGCGCTCTTCCCACTTCCAGGCGTCTACACGCTGGATTCGACGCATACCTTTGTGGACTTCAGAACGCAGCATCTGGTCATTGGACACGTCCGGGGGCGATTCGATTCGGTCACGGGAAGCGCCACCGTGACCGAAGACCCGACCCAAACCTCTCTTGAGGTCACAATCTCAACCGCGAGTGTGAGTACCCACAACGCCCAGCGGGACGAAGATCTGCGTAGCCCGCGGTTCTTTGATGTGACGCGGTTCCCGACGATGACCTACCGTGGTGCGAGTGCAGTGCCCGAATTTGACGGGCGCTGGACGATTGACGGGATGTTGACGATCAGCGCTGTCACGCTTGCTGTTCCGCTCTCAGTATTCGTTACCGGCATCGTGGATGATCCAATGGGCAATATTCGGGTAGGTATCCATGCCATGGCACAAGCCAGCCGCAAAGCGTTCGGGTTGCTGACGGACCTGGAACGTGAGAGTGGCGGCGTCCTGCTCGGCAAAGATATCTCCATCACGGTCGATGCCGAAGCGCTCCTCCAGCGCTGACGTCGCTATTTAGCCTGGCGAGCGATATCTGATGAGCAATAGACGTACTGTACAGGGTATGAAAGGAGTGTGGCGTGCGGGCGCCCAAACCGAGACCAAAGTTCCAAGGGATTCGCCCTCGACCATCTCAACGATCTCCTACCGGAGTTGGAGGCACCTGCAGAGACATTCATGCGCATCCAGAGTTGTCGATGCACGAGACCCGAACAACGGGCCTCGCCGCGGACCGACTCCGCGCCGCTGGTATTGAGGTGACGACTGGCGTCGGCAAGACCGGCGTGGTCGGCCTGCTGCGCAACGGCGACGGCCCGGTCGTCTTGCTGTGCGCCAATATGGATGTGCTGTCGGTACAGGAGGAGACCAGCCTCTCCTACGCAAGCGATGTTAACGCCACCAACGACGCAGGAGGGATGGTGCCTGTAGCACCATCTGCCGGCCACAGAGCATAGCAACAATGTCGGAATGCACGCACACCCGCAGCGTCTGGATCTGTCTGGATTGGCCTTGAACGATTACACAAATAGAGTTGATGATACCCTCTAACTTCAAGGACGGAAGGAATGAGGCAGGTATGTCGGCCGCCAACGCAACGCAAACAATCTTCCGGAGTACTATTCCTGCGCGCCTCGACCGCCTGCGTTGGTCGCCCTTCCACACCCGCATGGTTATCGGGCTGGGAGCGGCCTGGATCCTCGATGGGTTGGAGATCACCATCGCTAGCTCGGTCTCGGGGATTCTCACCAATCCCGATACGCTCCACCTGACCACGACCCAAGCCTCGGCACTCGGCTCGCTATACCTCGTCGGGGAGGTGCTCGGCGCGCTGTTGTTTGGGAAGCTCTCCGACAAGCTGGGTCGCCGCAACTTGTTCATGGTGACTCTGGGCGTGTATCTGATCGGCAGCGGGTTAACGGCGCTAACGCTCGGAACGGGCCCTGGCTGGGTCCTCTACCTGTATGCGACGCGGATTCTCGCGGGCTCAGGTATCGGCGGCGAATACGCCGCTATCAACTCGGCGATCGATGAAATGATGCCAGCGCGCTATCGGGGAGCACCGACATCTGGATTACTGGCACCTACTGGGCTGGCTCGATTGTCGGCACGTTCGTCACCTTCCTGATACTCTACTCGATCAGGTGCTCGATCACCCGGGCCAGGTGACGATTGACTGGAACGAAGACGAGCACGATAAGTAGCATCTCGTGTGCGACGCAGGCACGACGCGAAAGGAGTATGACGCGTGAGCACTGACACGACGATACCTTCAGGACCTGTCCTCGCCAGTCTCAAGGATCTTCTGCCGGACTTGGAGACACTCTACAAGGACATTCACGCCCATCCCGAGCTCTCGATGCACGAGACCCGGACGGCAGACCTCGCGGCGGGCCGGCTGCGTGCCGCGGGCTATGAGGTGACGACTGGCATCGGCAAGACGGGCGTGGTAGGGCTGCTGCGTAACGGCGACGGGCCGGTGGTCATGCTGCGGGCCGATATGGACGCGCTGCCGGTGAAGGAGGCAACTGGACTGCCGTATGCCAGCACGGTCACAGCCACCGATGGCGAGGGGAAGACGGTGCCGGTGGCGCATGCCTGCGGCCACGACATGCATGTGACGTGCCTGGTGGGCGCAACCACTTTGTTCGCGCAGGCCCGCGACGCGTGGCATGGGACGCTGCTGGCCGTCTTCCAGCCAGCAGAGGAGACTGCCCAGGGTGCCCAGGCAATGATTGACGATGGCCTCCTCAAACGCTTCCCGAAACCGGCTGTCGTGCTCGGCCAGCACGTCATGGTCGGGTCCGCTGGCGACCTTGCCTGGCGTGTCGGCACCATCACCTCCGCCGCCGATAGCCTGCAGATCCAGTTGTTCGGGCGTGGAGCCCACGGTTCGATGCCGCAAGCCAGCATTGATCCGGTGGTGATGGCCGCGGCAACGGTGCTGCGCCTGCAAACCATCGTCTCGCGGGAGGTCGCGCCGACCGAGTCCGCCGTGGTCACCGTAGGGTCGCTGCAAGCCGGCACCAAGGAGAATGTCATCCCCGATGAGGCGACCATTAAGCTGAACGTCCGGACCTTCGATGCGGGCGTGCGCGAGCGCGTGCTCAACGCGATCCAGCGAATCGTCACGGCCGAAGCGGAAGCCTCGGGGGCACCGAAGCCGCCAGCGTTCACGCCGTTGGACCGCTACGCACTCGTCACGAACGATGCTGCGGCGACCAAGCGCGTCGTGGACGCCTTTCGCCAGCAGTTCTCCGACGCGCGAGTAGTGGAGACCGAGCCGACTTCGGCGAGCGAGGACTTCGGGTTGTACGGGACCGAATGGCACACGCCATCGGTGTTCTGGTTTGTCGGCTGTACCGACCCTGACCGGTACGCGCAAGCGAAGGCGGCTGGCAGACTCGACGAGATCCCGACCAATCACAACCCAGGCTTCGCGCCTGTCATCCATCCGACCTTGGAGACCGGAGTCGCAGCATTAGTCGTCGCCGCGCGAGCCTGGCTCTCGTTCTAGAGCATACGGCAGGGGCTGTCCGGTTCGAGATGAGGAGACAAACACATGAGGGCAGTCGTGGTGCGCGGTGTGGACGAGGTCACCGTCGTAGCGGTCGAGGATGCGCGTATCGAGGCGCCCACAGACGCGCTGTTGCGTGTGACCTCCTCAGCTATTTGCGGAACTGATCTGCATATCTATGAAGGGCGCATGGGCGACGTGGCTGGCATGGTCATTGGCCACGAACCGCTGGGCATGATCGAGGAAGTAGGGGATGCTGTCGTCTCTGTCAAAGTGGGCGACCGCGTCACTGTGCCGACGCACATCTGTTGTGGCTTCTGCGCCAACTGCGTGCGCGGCTACACCGACGCCTGCTTGACTACCCATCGCGGGAGCGCTGGTGCCGCCTATGGCTATCCCGGCATGGGATCCTATCGCGGCACACAGGCTGAGTTGGTGCGCGTGCCTTTCGCCGATGCGAACTGTCTGCGCTTGCCTGGCGAGCCGGGCGACGATTGGGAGCACGATTTCGTGCTGCTCGCCGACGCCTTCCCCACCGGCTATCACGCCACTGCGCTCGCCCAAGTGTCGCCCGGCAACAGCGTGGCGATCTTCGGCGCTGGCGCCATCGGACTCTTAGCCGCCTACTCAGCGCTCCGCCTGCGCGGGGCCAGCACGGTCTACGTGGTGGACAATATCCCCGCGCGGCTGGAGAAGGTCGGAGAGATCGGCGCGATTCCCATTGACTTTGGGCAAGGCGACCCGGTGGAGCAGATCCTAGAGCGCCAGGGCCGGGCCCGCACGCGGGGCGGCGCGACCTGGCGCGGCGAGGACGCCATGAACGGGGTAGACTGCGGCGTCGACGCTGTTGGCTTCCAGGCCCATGCCTTCGCAGACCCCAGTCGCGAGGATCCGGCGGCGGTGATCCATGCGCTGGCGCGCCTGGTGAATCCCACCGGGCGGCTCGGTATCGCGGGCGTCTTTTTGCCCCACGACGAGCGGCCAAACGGCGAGTTAGAGGCACGGGGCGATCTGGCGGTTCCCTGGGCTGAGCTATTTCGCAAAGACATCACTATTGGCATGGGGCGCGACCACGACGAGCGCTACAATGCCGCGTTGCGCGATCTGATCATCGCTGGGCGCGCGCACCCGAGTGTCATCGTCTCACACCGCTTGCCGCTTTCGGACGCGCCGGATGCCTTCCGCCAGTTCGATCGGCGCGCGGACGGCTACATCAAGGTGGTGCTCGATCCAACTACCGATGTCGTGACGTAGGCGCAAGCCACAGCTGCTGACGCACTCGACGAGACCCCAAGCAGTCACAACCCGGGCTTCGCACCCATCATCCATCCGACCTTAGACCGTCGCGTGGAGGCGTTGGTCGCTGCACCGCTGGCCTGGCTGTCATCATCAATGAGACAGTGTTTCATCGGGTCCAGGATTCGGCCCTTACACGACGCCGCGAGTGAGAGGTTGCGAGCGAGAGGGTTCACAATGGGTACATGTGTACTCGGCATAGGCGGACACGCAGACATAGTCGCCATGCCGGATGATCCCATCGCCGATATTAACGCCACTACCAGGGTTGACTTCGTGATGTATGCAGGGGTCATCGTTCGCGCTCCAGACTACGACCCACTCCTGTTCGCTACGCGTTGACATTTTCTTGTCGCCTTCTTGCGCCGTATCCGCGCATGAGAGCGCCAGCGTGCCGACGTCATCCATTGACCTTGTCGTTGCAGCGCGCGTGCGCTTTGTGTGCCAAAATGATGACCAGTAATGACCGCGGCTGGCGCGCTCCCACATGTGCGCGTGTGTCTGCGGTGGCATGGTGCTGCCGCTCGTCCGCCCCACTGCATCAGTTAGGTTGATCAGCATGCAACCGGTCGTCTTCAACGCCAACCTGGAAGAAGCCCTCAACTTGGTCGGCACCTTTGTCTTTGCGATTTCTGGCGCGTTGTTGGCCGTCCACAAGCGCTACGATATCGTCGGCA
>DASUWS010000102.1:0-39865 GCA_036378295.1 Ktedonobacterales bacterium | reverse complement strand
GTGGGGCAGGCAGGTTCTTGAGCATCCCTAGCCCAATTGGCGTCTGGTTTGCCTCGCGTTTTCGCGGACTGCTATACTGTTGCTGTTTCAGGCTGGTTGAGCCGCGACGAGCGCGGCAGTGCTATCACTAATTTCTGGCATGGTCTCATCATGTATGCGCATGAATGATTTTCGGCTATGGAGGTGAGAGAAGGATCATGTCGGTTCAGGCAAAGCGATTTGGCCTTCTGATAATTGCTCTAAGCATCTTGTCGATTTCACTGGTTGCCTGCCAGACGCCAAATCCTACAAATTCAGGGCCAAGCAATGCTATCCTCATCCCGACGCCCAACTCGGCAAAGCTGAGCCCGACGCCGCAATTTCCGCAGTTCACCGTCGGCGCATGGCCATCGAACTTCGCGCCGCAACTCAACGATACCGTCACAATCTATGTTGTCTGCCGGGTCCAGGATCAGACCATGAAGGGGCCAAGTCATCCACCGCCCGCCGGGCTTCCGGTGACAATCTACGTCGGCAATCCCATTGCCCAGCAACAAACCGCACATACCACCGCGGATGGCTATGCTGTCGCGTCGTTCAGCTTCAACGACCCCAATCCAGGCCTACCGGTCACTGTGAGTGTCACGACGAACTGGAACAACGTCACCTACAAAGCACAGACGTTCTTTACACCTGGACCGAATACAGCGCCCACGCCAACGGCTGGAGCGAGTCCCGCACCGGGTGGTCCGGGTGGACCCGGGCAGCCATAAGAGCGTTGCCGTCGAGACGTTAGAGTTCTATCTCATGTCAGAATTGACCCTTCTCTCTCAACGCGAACAACGGGAGAGGGGTCTTTCTGTTGTCTCTCTCTTGCATCGCCCTGGATCATACCAAATCTGTTTTGGTCGCTGTCATACGCCCCCGCCCGGCCCTGCGCGCCACCCTCCCGATGGGACACCGCCGCTGCGCACGCTCGACGCACGCTCCGAGCCTGACGGCTCGCGCGTCTGCCCCCTCATCGGGGGAGGGATTCCAGCGCGGGCGTCTGGCGTTCTGACTCCCCTCCCCCTGTCGGGGAGAGGCCGGGGGAGAGGGCAGAATCCGCAGATGCCAACATCCCAAACGGATTGCGTATCACCCTATGAGGCGTATGTTTCGGGGGCCGCGCCCTCGGGGGCGGGCTGGCATCGGGGGCAGAAGTGCGCACTGCGCTGGGCAACGCGGATGCGCGCAATGGGCGTACCACAGTGTGGACATGGCTGGCCCGTGCGCTGGTATACCTGGACGTGCTCCAGGTTGCTCCCGGGCTCGTCATAGAGGCCACGATGCCTGCCGAACGTCGTGCCGCCGTGCTCGATGCCCATCCGAAGCGCGCCTTGAATCCCCGCGTGCAGGGCAGTGATTTCTTCAGAAGTCAGCGTTGCCGCCGGGCGCAGAGGATGAATTCCGGCGCGGAATAGCGCCTCATCGGCATAGATGTTGCCCAGGCCAGCCACAACTGATTGATCCAGCAAGAGCGCCTTGATCGAGCGGGTGCGGCGGGCCAGCCGCTCCGCCAGCACGTCCGGAGTGAACTCAGCGTCCAGCGGTTCTGGGCCAAGCCGATCAAAAAGCTCTGGAAGCTCTCGGGGGGCCACGACGGTGATGCGTCCGAATTTCCGCGGGTCGGTGAAGAGCAGGCGGCGTCCGTTGCTGAGTGTGAGGACAACACGCGTGTAGGGAGCGTCTTCATCGGCGCGCGCCAGGCGCAGATTGCCCGACATCCGGCGGTGAATGACGAGTGATTCGCCGTTATCGAGCGTTATGACCAGGTACTTCGCCCGACGTCCCACCGCTAGCACGCGCCTGCCCATCAGGCGCGCAGCCAGGTCCTCAGGGCTGATCCGGCTAACGGAACGAGGCCACAAGACCTCCACTCGTGCAAAGCGCGCCCCTACCAGCGCCTCGCGCAGTTGCCGGGCGACATACTCGACTTCTGGCAACTCAGGCATTGTATCCTCCCACTTCCCATCCCGCCGCTCTATCCCATTATCCCATCATCAGTATACGAGGATAGCAGCGGATGCGCGAGTGTCTCGCTGGGGCTGACCCGCCCTGGTTCAGCTCAGCCTCTCAGCCTCAGAGGGCCTGGCCGCTCGACTGCCTGGCAGGGTCGGCAAGGTAAGAATCGAGGAAGCCGCCAACGTGATATATCCAGGCGTCAGGCTCGATGCCGAATGCGTTGACATGCGCGGCCTCAGCGACCTGCCACAACTCCTTCGGCTCGCCAGCGGACTGGTAGAGATGTTCACCGTCGTACGGCTCATCCGCCAGGGCGTCGCGCAGATCAGAGATAATCAGCACCGGGCGCGGAGCAATGTTGCCAATGACCCGCACCGGGCGAATCTCCGATAATCGGACATGTGCGAGGAGCTGGCCCCAGAAGATGACGAGGTGCGCAAAGGGGAACGCGGGTAAGCCCGTATAGCGAGTGAAGAGCTTGGCGATATCGTGATAGAGGTCAGAGAAGCCACTCTCGATGACCACGGCCCGCAGATCAGGATGCTCCGCCGCCGCGAGGACTGCGGTAATCGCGCCGAGCGAGTAGCCGAGAATCGCGATTCGCTCCATATCTACATCACCGCGCTGGCGCAGATACTCGATGGCTGCTGTCACATCGTGCCGCTCGCGAATACCATAGGTAACCTGGCGGCCCTCGCTGCGACCATGTCCCGCGAAATCAAAGACCAGGGCTCCATAGCCACTGCGGCTATGGAGCCGCGCTACCTGCGGCAGCCACTGGCTACAGTTGTCGTGGATGCCATGGCAGCAGATCAGCGTGCATCCATTACGCGCGGGCAGATACCACCCAGAAAGCATGCCCCGCGGGCCAGGAATCCGAACCTCGCTCATCTCCAGGCCCACATCCGCCGGAGTCGTCGCCATCGGCCTGCGTAGGGGTCGTAGCAACCTGTACGCCATGATGTAGGTGAACAGCAGGAATCCAGCCGCTGTGAGCGCCAGCACGCCAAGCAGGATGAGTGGGACCATCGGGATCAGGGATGTCATATGCCAGGTCTTCCTAGGCCAGAGCTACCAGGGCTAGGGGTTCGGGATCTTCGAGTATATGTCCGAATGAGTATCGATCCAGTGGAACTGACTGAGTGGCCAGAAGACCACGACCGCTTTACCGATGAGATCGTTCCGGGGCACTGGTCCAAATCCACGCGAATCGGTGCTATCGGTGCCGAGGCGATTATCGGCTACCACAAAATACTGGTCAGGGCCGAGCTTGGTAGCCGCGCGCAGCGTGCTATTTTGCGCCGAGCCGGGAGGCACCTCGATATAGGGCTCTTTGAGCGTGACGCCATTGACTATGATCGCGGTCGCCGAGACCATCACTGTATCGCCGGGAACAGCGACCACCCGCCGCGCCATTGTTGCCTCAGGGTCCGCAGGATCAGTCGTCAAGACCACGACATCGCCACGGCTGGGGCCGCCGAAGATGAAGGCCTTTGTATTGACCAGCACCGTCTGGCTAGGCTGGAGCGCTGTGCCCATCGATGAATCACCCACACTAAACGATTGAATCGTAAAATGCACGATGACAAAGATCAGCCCGAGCAGGAGCAGGGTTTCTACCAACTCGCGCGCCAGATGAGCGCGCTGCATCGATATCACCCGGTTCACCGGTCGCACCTGGGTCTGTCGTGCCATTCCTCACTCCACTCGATCAATCAACACATCATGCACATCACGCGCCATCGCCGGGATTTCGCGCTCGATCTCGCCCCCAACACACGTACCGGATTGGGCATGACAGGCCATGACAGGCCATGAGAGGCCACGTCAGGGATGCACATTCTTGAAGACGTTATGATAACTATCTATCGTATGGATGGTGTTCACCGGCCAGAAGACAAACTCTGCTTTCCCAATGATATTCTGCGCCGGTACGGACCCGAAGACACGTGAATCAGTACTGTTGTCCCGGTGGTCGCCTAATACGAAATACTCTCCCGGTTTGAGCTTCACTCCACTAAGAATCGTGGGGCTGCCATATTCGCCGGGCGCGAGTGGATAGACATACGGCTCGTGCAATTGGACGTTATCAACGTAGACATCAGTGGCGGTGACAGTAATCGTGTCACCAGGCAACCCGATGATACGCTTGATATATTGCTCACCTGGATCGCTGGGAGGATGAAAGACAATGACATCGCCGCGCTGAGGGCTGCCGAAGCGGTAGGCAAGCTGGTTCACCAGCACAAACTCGTCGGTGTGCAGCCCTGGCTCCATACTTGGGCCTTCGATATGATAGGGCTGGATGGTCACCTTGACGATGGCAACCACCAACAGCGTGAGCAGGATGGTTTCGATGGCTTCGCGAAGAAGGCGTGAGTAACTCTCCCGGACGGGCTTGCCTGGTTGCAATACACTTGGTGCCCCGGCCTGCTGATCGCCCGGCCGCACGTCTTGCCTCATGCTCACAGCCTCCTACTACTTCATCACTAGCTCCCCGAGGCTTGCGCGCGTCGCCTGATGCACGGGGTAACCGTTGCGCATTATAGCATAGGCGCCGTGCATTCCTGGTACTGGGACGACCTTCGTGCGGGAAAATCCCTCCCCCTGGAAGGGACAGGTGGCCGTAGGCTGGAAGAGCGCCGAGGTGCCTGTCCTTGGCCCGCCAGGGAGCGTCCTGTTGCTATGCTATACTTTGATGGCTAAGTTCGTGCAGTTTAGCATCCTGCATCTCGATACAACATCGCTTCACACCGCATGATAGTAAGGAGTTTGGGAGTGACTAGCTCATCGTCCCATGCCGTGCCGCGCCCGCTGGTCCTGATCGTCATGGATGGCTATGGCATCAATCCTCGCCCAGACGCCAACGCCGTTGCCCTCGCGAACAAACCGCATCTCGACGCTCTTGCTCGCCAGTGGCCCCATACCCAGCTCGCGACGTCAGGCCCGGCAGTCGGGCTTCCAGAGGGACAGATGGGCAACTCCGAAGTTGGCCACCTCAATATCGGCGCAGGCAAGCGCGTGCTCCAGGAGTTCACCCGCGTCAGCGCGGCAATCCACGACGGTTCATTCTTCGAGAATCCCGCGCTGCTCAAAGCCGTCGCGCATGCGAAGCATAATGCTACCAAACTCCACTTCTGCGGATTGATCGGCCCTGGCGGTGTCCATGCCCATCAGAGTCATCTCGAAGCCTGCCTCCAGCTTGCCGCCATGCACCATGTCGAGCGCGTCTATATCCACGCCTTCACCGATGGGCGCGATACCTCGCCTTTCGGAGCGGAAGAGTATATGAAGAGCCTGCTTGCCCGGGCAGCTGAAATCGGCGGCGATCACCCGGCGAAGGTGGCTACGATCTCGGGACGCTACTATGCGATGGACCGCGACAATCGCTGGGACCGCATTGCGCGTGTCTACTGGGCGATGACGCGCGGCGAGGGCGTGCGGGCGAGTGATCCCGTGAAGGCCATCACCGATTCCTACGAGCGCAAGGTAACCGATGAGTTCATCGAGCCGGTGGTCCTGATGGAGGACGACCATCCTGTCGCGCTGGTAGAGGAAGGCGATAGCGTCATCTACTTCAACTTCCGCTCCGACCGTGGGCGCGAGTTGACCAAGGCATTCGTGCTGCCAGAGTTGCCGCCGCAGGCCGGGGGCAAGTTCGACCGTGGACCACGCCTGAACGATCTCGTCTTCGTGACCATGACCGAGTACGAGGCAGGGCTGCCCGTTGATGTCGCCTTCCCGGCGGATAACGTGACCCAGCCGCTCGCCAAGATTCTCTCAGACCGTGGACTGAAGCAGTTTCATACTGCCGAGACAGAAAAATACGCCCACGTCACCTTCTTCTTTAATGGCGGGCGAGAGGCGCCATTTCCTGGCGAAGATCGCCTGCTGGTACCGTCCCCGAAGGTGGCGACCTACGACCTCAAGCCAGAGATGAGCGCTCCCGAGGTGACCGACGTCGCCGCAGAGCGCATCCAGAGCGGTGAGTACGACGTCATCATCATGAACTACGCCAACGCCGATATGGTCGGGCATACGGGCGTGCTGGACGCCACCATCAAGGCAGTGGAGGCGGTAGACGCGGGTGTCGGGCGCGTGGTGGACGCGGCCCTGGCACAGGGCGGCGCCGTGCTGATTACCGCCGACCACGGCAACGCGGAGCAGCTTGTCGAGTATGACACCGGCAAGCCCTTGACATCCCACACCACCAACCCGGTGCCGTTCTTCTTCATCGTGCCGCAGTGGCCGGGTGCGGTGCTGCGCACGGATGGCATTCTCGCGGATATCGCGCCGACAATGCTCCAGCTTCTGCATATCCCGCAGCCGCCAGACATGACGGGGCATTCGCTGATTGCGGGCGAAAAGTGAGATAATGGACGATACAGCAGTCGCTTACTCGGTCATTTTCAAGTAGAGAGCAAAGGTCGCTGTTTTGACCATGCAATTACCATTCACATTGGAAACACCCCTCGAACACGCCATTGCCGCTGACCCCATCTGGCAGCGCGGCATCATTTGGGGCTGGCCGCGCCCCGGTCATGCCGAGGGCAAAGTCATGTATCATATCGCCGATGTCCTGGCGAATGTCGAGCGCTACGCGCTCTCGCCCGAAGACCGTCGAGACCTGCGGCTTATCACACTCACCCATGACAGCCTCAAATACCGCGTGGACCCTGAGCGGTCACGCACAGGCGATAATCACCACGCTATGCGCGCGCGTCGCTTCGCCGAGCGCTATATTACGGATGAGCGTGTGCTCACGATTATCGAGCTGCACGATGAAGGCATCCACCTCTGGAATCGCTGGCATCATACGCACGACGCCCATCAGATTCAGACGCGGCTGGATGCGCTGCTCGAACGGCTCGGTGAAGACTGGCTGCTCTTCGTTGAGTTCTTCCGCTGTGATAACGACACGCCGTCGAAGAATCCCCAGCCTGTGCTATGGTTTGAAGAGATGTTATCCCAGAGAGGCTACGACGTGCCGCCACTCCAATCTGGTGAGGACGAGCGCGAGGCTATCTAGGTATTTGCCGAATCCCACGCAATCCCTCTCCGCGTGGAGGAGGGGTGGCCGCAGGGCAGGGAGGAGGCAGGGAGCGATGCATGGCAGAGGGACGAAGTGACATCCGCTTTCGTGCGGCAACGGCAGACGATGTCGAGACGCTGGCGGAGTTGCGCTGGCAGATGGCAATCGAGCGTAACGCGGGGAAAGTCACCCGCGAGGACTATATCGCCGCCTTCCGCGAATCGGTAGGCGGTGAGCTGGCGCAGGGACGCTATCTGGCGTGGCTGGCCGAAGTGGATGGGCGCCCGGTCGGCTGCACCGTGCTCATCTGGTGGCAGATGCCTCCAAATCTTGAGACTCTCCATCGCCGCAAAGGCTACGTCTCGAGCGTCTACACGCACCCCGATTACCGGCGGTTGGGGCTGGCGCGTACACTCATGGAGATGCTCGTCGCCAAAGCGCGCGAGCTTGGCATCACCACACTGCTGCTCAATGCCTCGACAATGGGGCGACCGCTCTATCTCAGTATGGGATTCGTTGTTTCTGAGCGCGGGCTGGAGCTCATCCTCCAGTAGGGAGTATTGGTTGACATGGCAGCGGTCACGACTGAGGACCTGATGCGCATTGCTCTCGATATGGCGGGCTGGAGCTCGATTCCTGGCGACTGTGCGATCTACTATCCAGGCACGCGCATCAGCCACATCTTGATGGGCATTGATGTTGGCACAGCCGAGCTTTTCATGGCCAGGCAGCTAGGCTATCACGCGGTCATTGCCCACCATCCGGCTGGCTACGCTGGCCCATTCTGGGATGTCTATCACTTGCATGTCGACCAGATGGTTGCGGCGGGCGTCCCGCAGGAGGTGGCCGAACAGGCCGTGGCTGCCCGTATCGAAGGATTCAAAGCCGCATCGCAACGCGAGAACTATGACCACGCCGCCTCGGTCGCCCGGCTATTGGAGATGCCCTTCCTGAACATCCATTCGCCGCTGGACGAGGTCGGCAGGCGGATCATGCAGCGCACCGTGGACGAGCAGCTTGCGCGCAAGCCAGATTCCACCGTGGCCGACGTGCGTGAGGCGCTGATGACGTTGCCCGCCTATGCGGCGGCGCGCACACGAATGCAGAATCCGCTCGGCAGCTGGGACGCACCCGCCGGACGCGTGGTTGTCTCGCATGGGGCGTATACCAACGGCGGCTACGCGGTCGCCCGCGCCTATCTGACGCATGGCGTCAACACGATCTGCTGCATCCATTTCCCGCTGGAGGATGCGCAACGGCTGGCCAGCGAGGGCATTCAGGGGAATATCCTGGTGATGGGCCATATCGCGGGCGATAGCGTCGGCATCAATCCCTACGTCGCCCGCCTGCGTGAGGCTGGCCTGGAGGTGACGACCTTCTCCGGCATCATCGGCAGCGAACCGGGAAAATGATCGCGACCACGAAGCTGCCCACATGAGCCCTATGTGCCCAATGTGCCCAATGTGCCCAACATGACGATAGCCGAGCGGAAGATAACGGACTATCTCCCTCCACTGGCACATCCTCTTGGTCGCGTTACAGCCCGATACCTCTTGAGCGATGGCTTTTCGCCTGAGAGATGGCAAGAATGCGCTACAGGTCTGGAAAACCGCATGCCATAGAATCGTTATGGTAGGAATGGTGCAAACGACTGGTAGCGTCCGCTATACTGTCGGGGAGAAAACGAGCGCCTCCTTCGGACGCCAAACCCGAGGCGCAGGCAGAGCGGCTTCCGGCCACCTGAGCGACTTGCTGGGGGAAGCTGGGACATCCCTAAAGACATCGCACCCAGTCAAGGCCGCTGTCATTTGTGTAGGCTAGAGAGTTAAGTAATGGGATCGACCGGAGACTTTTTTCGCGAGCGACAGGAAGCCGGGCAGACGCACGACACAACGGACGTGGATTCGATGAACACGGGCTACGAGGCGGCCCGATTTGCCACCAGTAATACGGCCATAGACTGGGTAGCGAGTCAGAGCACTGCTCCGCTGCCCGTAGTAAGCGCCAAAACGCCCGTTCGACCTGCGCACTCCGATACACAGTCAGTCGGCGCAACCCGTCGCGTAGCATTCAATACACTCATTCAAGTTGTCGGTAAATTGATAGGGTATGCATCGGGCTTTGTAATCCTGGGCTTAACTACGCGCCTGCTTTCACTGAACCAGTACGGCGATTACACGATCGCCTCCACCTACCTGTTGTTTGTGTATACCCTTGCTGATGTCGGGGTGACCCTCATCGCCGTCAGGGAAGCTTCTAAGTCTCCAGACGATCTTAATGACGTTGTCAGCAATGCGGTCTCGCTCAAAAGTATCCTGGCAATCGTAGCTTATGTGGGTTTCCTCGCGGTTATTCGCTTCCTTCCCTATTCCTCCGATGTACAAATCGCGGCCCTCATCCTTGCCGTTTCGATGTTCCTGATGTCAATTGGCAGCGGCTTCGATATTGCCTTCCAATCGACCCTGCGGATGCAGGTGCCGACAATGGCAGACCTCGCGCTCAAGCTGTGCTCACTATCGGGTATAGGCGGGCTGTATTGGTTTAGCCAACGCGCCCACATGGATGGACACACGACATTTCTCAGTGTTATCGGCGTGTTTGCTGGAGCAAACGCGCTGTCGTTCCTTATCCGCTGGTTCGGCGCGCGGCGCCTGCTAGAGTTGCGGCTCCGCGTGCATCCCCGGTACTGGTGGCATCTGCTGCGTGTGGCTATTCCCATGGGAGTGGTAACCATTCTCGGCCAGATCCACTATAAGGCTGATACTATCATTCTCTCGCTCCTCACACCCGCCAGTGCTGTAGCGGTCTATGGGGTTGCGTACAAACTGGTTGATTTCCTGCTCATGTTCTTCGGCATCTTCGTGAGTATGGTCTATCCAGTGCTTGCGCGCTACTCTGCGACTTCCGACGAGCGCTTGAAGAATGCTTTTGTGCGCGTTCTGAATGTCTGCATATCGCTCGCGCTTCCCGCGGCAACGGGCACTATGCTCCTGGCATCCGGTATTGTGTTCATTGCAGGTGGTGGCAAATATGCGGATGCGGCGCTCGCGCTGAGAATCCTCGCGATAGCTCCAGCGTTCAGTTTCGTGAACATGGTGTACAACTATCTGATCGTGATCCAGAATCGCCAACGCAATCTGATATGGGTCTCTTGCATTGGCATTGCGGCCAATGTCTCGCTCAACCTCTATGCGATACCACGTTATTCATATGTGGGTTCCGCGGTGGCTACAGTCACGACTGAAGGCCTGGGAATGGTGCTCTCTATCATTATCGCCACTCGCGCCATGCCTGTCGGACCGAAGTGGAGCATGGTTGTCAAATCTGTCATCGCCTGTCTTGCGATGGCCGCTGTAGTCATCGGGCTACAGCACACAATCTTGCCTGGAGACAGCGTTTTGGAGACCATTCTCCTGGCTGCGGGTGGGGCATCTGCCTGGGCACTGGTGCTTTATGTGATTCGCGGATTCGACGAAGAGATTATGGGGGCTATTACCGCGCGCATACCTGGTCTGCGCCGCCTTAGGCGGGATACGGCAGCCACATCCACTGATCCGAGCAACGAGAGTGCGGAAGTTTCGAAGGTTAAGACACACACTATGGCTACAAACACATTGGCTACAGGAGAATCAGGCCAAACCGGCCCGCTTGTGAGCATCATTATTCCAACCTATAACCGGGCTTCACTTGTTGGCAATGCCATTCGGAGCGCACTCAACCAGACCTACCAGCCCTGTGAGGTCATTGTAGTCGACGATGGCTCGGGTGATAATACTGCTGAGGTGGTGAGCGCATTTGGCAGCCGAGTACGTTATCTGCGGCAGCAGAACAGCGGGGTAGAGGCTGCGATGAATGCGGGCGCGCAGGTGATGACTGGCGAGTATCTCTGCTTCCTTGGGGATGATGATCTTCTCCAGGCAACTACTATCGCGAACGAAATGGCTGTCATGCGCAGCGACAGCACAACGGGACTGGTCTTCGGGCCTTCCGAGGTCGTAGAAAGCGGAAAAGTAGTCAAGACCATCAAGCCGCCTTATGAGAGAACACCCGGGGTTGCGCATGGAACTGACGAGCTAAGGCACTTATGCTTTACCAATTACATAACAGGCAGCGCCACGCTCATTCGGCGGGAAGCCTTTCATGCCGCGGGTGGCTTCAATCCAGATTGTCACGGGATGTGTGAGGATTGGGATTTGTGGGTCCGTATCGCATGTCGATGGTCCATAGGCTATGTGCCTCGTGTAGTACAGAGTGTCAACGTGACGCCAGGGCACCTGCTTGGGCAGATTAAAGACGCCAAGCTGTATGGTCTCCTCGCGAATCATAGGCGTATCGTTGATACTATCCTTTCTGACCCCTATGCAGGTCCCGCCCTTGCATCCCAACGGGCGCGTATTCAGGCCTCTTGGCTTGTGGCATCGTCGAGTGTCGCGTACAAAATGGGCACGATACAAGAGGCTCGCGATATTCTGGCTCAGGCTCAGGCAATCTACCCGAACGTCTTCTCAGATCCTGAAATCCCTGGAGCTACGCCACTGAGAAAGCGCCTTCGCATTCCATCTCCCGTTGTCCAACTTGCGCGAAGCGTGCGTGGGAGGTAATTCCGGATGCGAAGGGGATTGCGGTCTCGCTTACCGGGCAATCTACATGGTGAGCGACAGCCAGCACTTGGAGATCAATTTCATCGTTCGCTTCGTGAGCTAGAATCCAGGAGTCAAATTCATGGCTGAAATCTCGTCTGCCGACAGGATTGCTCGGCTGATTGCCTTTTACCTCCCGCAGTATCATCCGATTCCCGAAAATGACGAGTGGTGGGGCAAAGGGTTTACCGAGTGGACCAATGTGACGCGAGCGAAGCCCCTCTTTCGAGGTCATTACCAGCCCCAGTTGCCTGCAGACCTGGGATTCTACGATTTGAGGCTACCTGAAACACGGCGGGCACAGGCTGACCTTGCTCAAGAGCACGGCATTTTCGGTTTCTGCTATTACCATTACTGGTTCAATGGACGCCGAGTATTGAATCGTCCATTCGATGAAGTGCTTCGCACTGGCGAACCCGACTTCCCTTTCTGCCTATGCTGGGCAAACGAGAACTGGACTAGACGATGGGACGGCAGGGAATCAGAGGTCTTACTCAAGCAGAATTACTCGTATGAGGATGACGTGCATCACATGCGCTGGCTCGCCCAGGCATTTCGTGATCCCCGGTACATTCGGGTGGATGGTAAGCCACTATTTCTCGTATACAAGGCATCACACCTGCCTGACCCTCGCCGGACAATTGCCACATGGAGAACCGTTGCCCAACAGGTCGGCATCGGTGATATCTATCTCTGCAAGGTTGAAAGCGCGTGGGATGAGAGAGCCAACCCGATAGACATGGGATTCGATGCTGCGGTCGAGTTCCAGCCCGACGCGACACGGTATGGCACAAAACTCCCAATGGGAAATAGAGTCTGGAGGCGACTGGATCGTACCTTTGTCAGGATGCGTAGTCGCCTCCATCATGTAGAGCAACTGTACGATTACCAGACAATAGTTGGCCGAATGCTTCGGCCGAGGAACAGTCCTTACCCGCTGCATCCGTGTGTCACTCCATCGTGGGACAACACTGCGCGTCGCCAGACGAGAGCCACCGTCATTCATGGCTCTACCCCACTGGCTTATGAAAACTGGCTCAGCACAACTATTGAGCGCACGCTTGCGACACCACGGCAGAAGCCAATCATATTCATCAATGCCTGGAACGAATGGGCAGAAGGAGCTCATTTAGAGCCCTGCCAGAAGTGGGGACGCGGCTATCTCGAAGCAACACAACATGCACTTGAGCGAAGCGGCATCTCGCTAGATGTAGGCCCGGAACCGGCCAGCCAGATATTTCGATCGTAGTCTGACGTGGCCTGCTGACCCGCGTTACCTGTACGCTGCAACAGCTGACCGCAAAATGCCAGCACATGCTCTAACACATATGGGCGTCAGGGCGCGTTTGCCGCAGATTGTGCCAAGCAGACTCGCGCTAGCGCCCAGCTTCGGGCGTGGAGGTCAACTGGTCTGTGTTGGCCGCTTCCAGAAGCCGTTGGGCTACTTCAAGGACCGCGAGCCCATCGCGACCGGTGACAGTGACATCGGTATCAGTACGCATCGCACGGAAGATGTCCTCGTACTCCAGCTTGAGCGGCTCAGCCTTACGTACCACTAACCGTGTCATCGCGCCTTCGCTCACCCCAATAGGAGTCGGGGTACTATCCCATGACGTCATGTTGGCGGCAGAGCTATTTTCGAAGAAGTAGAGATCCTGCGTCAGGTAGTTGACCAGGTACATCCCTCGTTCACCAGTGACACTCAACTCACGCACCTTCGTTGGCGTCAGCCAGTTCACGTCGAGAACGCCAACGGCGCCACTGTGAAAGCGGACAAGTGCGAGCACCATATCTTCGTGCATCTCATGGACCCGCCGCTGAGTCTCAGCCGATACATGCACGATATCGGACCCCGTGAGATAGCGCATCACATCGAGGTCGTGGGTGGCAAGGTCGAGAATGACTCCAACATCGCGAATGCGCGGCGGGAACGGGCCGAGGCGGCGCGCGAGCAACGAGAAGATATTTCCGAGGCCGCCGGTATCCAGCAGGCGCTTTAGCTCGACGACCGCTGGATTGAATCGCTCTACATGGCCGACCGCAAGCCTGACCCCGCGGACATCCGCGAGGTCAATCAGCTTACGAGCCTGCTCAGCCGTAGCCGCAATCGGCTTTTCGACTAACACACTGACGCCTGCATCCAGTATGTGTGACGCGACATCAAAGTGCAGGTGAGTGGGAACGACGACCGTGGCAAGGTCCGGCTTCGTCTCGGCGATCATCTCACGAAAATCCGCGTAGCATTTAACGCCGAATCGGTCAGCAACTCGCGTTCGCGCCGATTCGTCAGGTTCGGCTACTGCGACAAGTTGTGCGATATCGTCGCCAAAATCCCTCAGCACACGGATATGATTCAGCCCCATGGACCCCGCGCCAGCCACCGCCACTCTTATTGGCATAGCGCACGCACCTCCCGGATGATCGTGTCCAGGTCGGCACTACTCAGCGCGGGATGAACCGGCAGGGAGAGCACTTGTTGTGCGGCAGTCTCGGCGACTGGGAAAGACTCGGTGTATCCCTGTTGCTGGTAGTAGGGCTGCTTATGAATCGGCTTGGGATAGTGAATACCAGTTCCTATGCCGCGGCGCTGTAATTCAGCCGCGAATGCGTCTCGGTCTCCGGGTACCCGGATCGTATACTGGTGAAACACATGGCGATATCCGGGCTTCGTCACAGGCGTCTGCACCACATCGCTCAGCTGCGCCGTGAGCATGGCAGCGTTCGCAATGCGTTGCTCATTCCAGCGTGCCAGCTTCTTGATTTGCACAAGTCCGATGGCTGCATGGATATCGGTCATCCGCAAGTTGAATCCCACGGCCACGTGGACGTAACGCTGGCGTTGGCCATGGTTACGCCATAGGCGCACGCGATCCGCCACCTCGGGATCGTTGGTCGTGATCATCCCGCCCTCGACAGTGGTCATATTCTTCGTGGGATAGAACGAGAACGTACCGGTCCCGAAACTTCCAACTGGCTGCCCTTGAAACGCGGCGGCATGGGCCTGACATGCATCTTCAATGAAGACGAGGTTATGCTTGCGAACCAGCTCCTGGAACTCGGGGATGGCCGCCGGATGCCCGTAGAGATGAACGGGCATAATGGCCCTGGTCTTTGGAGTGATCGCGGCCTCGACTTTGGCGGGATCCAGATTGAATGTGTCAGGCTCGATGTCAACGAAGACAGGCTTCGCCCCCACGAGCACTATGGCGTTGGCCGTTCCGGCAAAACTGAATGGGGTGGTGATGACTTCGTCCCCAGGCCCAATGTTGTGTCCCAGGAGCGCGAGATGAACGGCAGCGGTTCCTGAGGATACGGCTATCGCCTCCCGCACACCACATAGCTCGGCAAACTGTCGCTCGAACTCCGCGGTTCGGGCGCCCTGTACCAGTTGGCCAGAGGCCAATACCTCCGCAACTGCGGCTTGCACTTCAGGCCCCATATCTGGACACGCGATTGGAATCACAATCTATCTCCTTTTGCGGCATATAGCCCTCTATCGAAGCGGCAAGGTATAGTTTCGGCCACACGTAGTACACTGGCCGTTGATGGCTTCCGCCGTTTCCTCGGTAATCTGGAGACGGCTGCCGCACCGGCACACATAGCCTCGTGTGCGCGCCGGATTACCATAAACGAGTGCGTGGTCGGGCACATCGCGGGTGACCACCGAGCCCGCTCCGACGAGCGCGAAGCTACCAATCGTCACATTTGGGGTGATGATTGAACCTGCCCCAACGGAAGCGCCATATTTGACCAATACTGGGCCGACGGTCCAGTCATCCGCTGACTTCAACTCGCCTTCAGGGGTAATGGCGCGCGGGATGAGATCATTACAGAAGCAGACATGTGGGCCAATGAAGACCCCGTCTTCAATCGTCACCCCGTGAAATACCGACGAATTATTCTGGATTTTGGTGCGGCTACCGACCGAGACGCCAAAGTCGATATAGACATTCTTGCCAATGATGCAATCATCGCCGATACGGACATCCTCGCGAACCTGAGCGCCATTCCAGATGCGCGTTCCGTCGCCAATCTGGGCGGTGGCTGCGACGTCAGCGGTTGGATGGACGAAGTAACGGGTCACCATAACTCCCATTTCTGGATGTGCAGTGTGAAGCTCAGGCGCGGACCACATGCACAAGACAGCAGACGTCTCCAGGAGCACATGCGCTCACGGGAAGATCGCTGATCCTGGCACAAGGATCTCGTCGCCTATCTCTCACACGATTGTGCGCATCTGAAGCCGCCGCTCAAGAATCTGGCACACAGAAAAAAGCAAGTCTACCCATGTTGCCATGAAACTACACGGCGCGAGACTCCTGAGTAACCAGTGCAATCATACGGTAGTCACTCAGCTTCGTCAAATAGGCGTAGGAGGTTCGGTACGCCTATGGAGGCTGATGGTGATGCCGGTGGTAGCAGAGGTCCCTCACCTGGCATCACACAGAAAACCCCTCCCCGAGTTGGGGAGGGGCAAGGGGAGAGATCCGTACTCAGCCACGGTTCCAGCGGTGGACCGCCGTGATGTAGCGGATGGTACCCGTGCGGGCGCGCATCATGACCGAGTGAGTGCGCGCGCTGGAATGGCCGACTTCGACACCATCCAACAGATCTCCGCTGGTAATACCCGTCGCGGCAAACGAGACGTCATCGGAGGTGATGAGGTCGTTGAGGCCATAGATGCGCTTCAGGTCCACCCCATCAGCTTCGAGCAGTTCGCGCTCCTCAGGCGTTCGCGGCCAGATGCGGCAGAGTAGCTGCCCGCCGATACATTTGATCGCCGCCGCTGCCAGCACCGCCTCGGGCGCGCCGCCAATCCCCATATAGACATCCGCCGCGTGGTACTCCTCCATCGCCGCCTGGAGTGCCGCCGCCACGTCGCCATCGGGGATTAGCTTCACCCGCGCGCCTGTCTCGCGAATCGCCTGGATGATATCGCCGTGGCGAGTCCGGTCGAGGACCGTCACCGTCACATCGCTCACCGGGACCCCACGAGCATTAGCGATACGCTTGAGGTTCTCCTCAACGGGGGCTTCGAGATCGATCACATGCGCCGCGTCGCGCCCGACCGCCAGCTTCTCCATGTAGTAGACGCCGTTGGGCGCTTTGAACATCGAGCCGCGAGTCGCCGTCGCCACGACCGAGATCGCGCCAGGCAACCCTAGCGCGGTGAGGCGCGTGCCGTCCACTGGGTCCACCGCGACATCCACTTCGGGCGGAAGTCCGTTGCCGACCTCCTCACCAACGTAGAGCATCGGCGCTTCGTCTTTCTCACCCTCGCCTATGACCACAACGCCATGCATGTCCACACCTTCGATGGCATTTCGCATGGCATCTACTGCCGCCTGATCAACTGCTTCCTTATCTCCGCGCCCCAGATGCGCCGAGGCCGCGAACGCTGCAGCCTCGGTGACACGCACCAACTCCAGGCCCAGATTTCGCTCGCGTGTTCCAGCACGCTGATACCGATCACTTGCCACTCGAGTCCTCCCATACGTCTCTCTATCGCACCCGGCGCTCCCCGTTGAACGCCGGGGACTGCGATCATACCATCCTGCTAGACAACTGGCTTGTGTGGGTGTACGCGACTGTGTTCCGCACAGAGAATAGCGCGTAGTTGCTCGATGCTCTCGGCCAGACGATCCTTCTGGTTCACGATCACATAATCGTACGCATCCAATTCCGCCATCTCGCGTTCCGCGTTGAGCATCCGCAGTGTGCGTTGTTCGGGGGTATCGGTGCCACGGACGTTCAGCCGCTCCACCAACTCATCCAGCGAGCGCGGCGCGAGAAAGATGAAGATTGCGCCCTGGGTGCGTGCCCGGATGGTACGCGCGCCTTGCGTATCGATGGTCAGCAACACGTCGATTCCTTGCGCCAGCTTCTCACGCACGGGCAGCGCCGGAACGCCATACCAGTTACCATGCACCTCCGCGTGCTCCAGCAATTCGCCGCGCTCAAGCATCTGCTGGAACTCGTGCTGCGTGTGAAAGTGATAGTGAACACCATTGACCTCGCCTGGCCGTGGCCGCCGTGTGGTCGCGGTGACGACGATGTGGCCGCCCCATCCCTGCCGCACCAGCTCATTGGTGACGGTCGTCTTGCCCACGCCTGATGGGCCAGAGAAGACCACCAGCAGCGGCGTATGCGCGCCGGGTGGCGTTACGACCGATCCATCTGATGTGATCCATTGCGAGGCGGGCATCGAGAGGTTGGGCCCGCGATCTCTGTCTGACATACGTTGCGCTCCACCGCCAGTTCGGTGCATGCTATACTGAGTCGCCGCCGAGACTCACGATCCGCGAGCCCAGTTTGCGGGCCAGGAGCGCGGGCTGATAATCGGCGACGATATACTATACGTGATAGAAAGATGATACCATGCCTGCGGTGGATGCGTTGACACTGGCGGCGCTGGCCGAGGAGCTGCGCGCAGACTTGACTGGCGCGCGCGTTGACGATGTCATTCAGCCAACGCCCCGCGCCGTTGCGATACAGTGCTGGGGTGGGGGGCGCAATCGCTGGCTGCTGGCCAGCGCCCATCCCCAGCTCGCGCGTATCCACCTGATCAACGCCAAACCGCGAAAACTCGTCACAGAGCCGCCCGCCTTCGTCATGCTGCTGCGCAAGCACCTGGAGGGTGCGCGTGTCGCCGCGATACGCCAGCCTCGCTGGGAACGGCTGATAGAGATCGGCTTTGGTCGTGGACCAGCGGTAGCCGAAGGCGCGGCTTCAGTCTGGCTGGTCGTCGAGATTATGGGCCAAATCAGCAATCTGATCCTGCGCGCCGACGACGGCACGATTCTGGGCGCGCTCCATCATGTCAGCAGCGAAGTGAACCGCTATCGCACCATCGCTCCGCATATCCCGTACCGCTATCCCCCGCCACAGACACGCACATTCGACGGCGAGACGCTCCCCCGGCTGCGGGGCGAGACGATCACTGGAGATGATCTTCGTGAAGCGGCACACGCGCTCCTGGCCGAAGCTCCAGCTGGAAATGGAGCGGAGCAACCGCGACGCAGGGGGCGTCGTGGCAAAGAGCAAGCACCCACACTGGCCGGATTGCTCGCCACGCAGGTCGCTGGATTCAGTCGCGAGATAGGGCGCGAGATTGCCGCGCGGGCGCTGGCTTCGCCTGACGAGCCGCTGGCTCCGGATATGCCATGGGGCCAGATAGCTACCGAGGTGCGGGCGCTGGCGGCATTGCCCGAGACATCCGCATGGGAGCCAACGCTCGTCTATGCCGACGAGACGAGCGAGACCCCCACAGCATTTGCCGTGTACCTGCCCAGTCAGTATGATGGCGCTTCCCTGCGTGAGGTGGCCAGCGTCAACGAGATGCTGGCGACGTTCTATCACGATGCCGAGTGGCGGATCGCGGTGGAGAGCGCGAAACGGGATCTGCGCCATCTGCTCCAAACCATCTATGACCGCTGCGTGCGGAAGGAAGAGGCGCTGCGCGGCGAGCTGGCAGCCATCGAGGAGGCACAAGCCCTGCGTGAGGAGGCGGATCTGCTGCTGGCCTTCCAGACGGAGATTGCGCGCGGCCAGAGCAGCGTGACGCTGGAGAATCCGCTTGGCGACGGAACCACACACACCATCGCGCTCGATCCCCGCTTCACCGCCATAGAGAACGCCAACCGCCGCTATGCGCGCTATCACAAGCTGCAGCGGGCGACCGCGCTCATCCCGCCGCAAATCGAGGCGAATCATCTCGAAATGGCACGCGTTGACCAGTTACTGACCGACCTATCGCTGGCCGAGACGCCCGCCGAGATCGCGCTGGTGCGGGCGGAAGTCATAGAGGCAGGCTACCTGCGCGGCGCGACGGAGAAACGCTCGACGAAACCAGTAAAGCCAGCCAAACAAGGCAAAGGCGCAAAGGGCGGCAAAGGTGGTAGACCCGCCCAGCAGCAGGCACGCAAACCAGAAGGCGGGGCGCCACTGCGGCGTGAGTCTTCCGACAGCATGATACTCCTGGTGGGGAAAAACAGCCGCCAGAACGAGGAGGTCACGTTCCACCAGGCAAGCGCAAACGACACATGGCTGCACGCGCGTGGAGTGCCTGGCGCGCACGTCATCATCCGCAATGGCGGGCGGCCCATCTCCGAAACGACTCTGCGCCAGGCGGCGGCGCTAGCCGCATACTACAGCCAGTCGCGGTCCGCTGGCAGCGTACCGGTGGACTATACAGAGCAGCGCTACGTGCGCCATATGAAAGGCGGCGGCCCTGGCATGGTCACGTACGAGCGCGAGCGGACGCTGCACGTCACACCGGGTGATCCTTCCGCGTGAGATGATGACGATGATGACGGTGAGGCGGCTGAGCCGCGCGCAAGGGAGAGACCTTCGTGAGCGAGGACATTCTGGAGCGTGTGCCACCCGGCGGTGCCCAGCGCATCGCGTATGGCCCAGAGCCGCAGCAATTTGGCGATCTGCGCATTCCTCCTGGTGATGGACCCCATCCCGTCGTGATCGGCCTTCACGGCGGCTACTGGCGCGCGCGCTATGATCTTGCCTACCTCGGCCACATGTGCGCCGCGCTCACAGAGATGGGCATGGCGACATGGAACATCGAGTATCGCCGGATTGGCGAGCCTGGCGGTGGCTGGCCTGGCACATTTCAGGATGTCGGCATGGCAGCGGATCTTCTCCGCACCCTTGCGCCGACGTATGATCTCGCGCTGGACTCTGTCGTGGCGGTTGGACATTCCGCTGGGGGGCATCTGGCGCTCTGGATGGCTGGCCGCCGGAATGTGCGCGTGGACAGCGAGATATACACCCCCACTCCTCTGCACGTGACCGCAGCCGTCTCTCTCGCTGGAGTGGTGGACCTGCGCCGCGCCTGGGCACTCGGATTGAGCGAAAACGCAACGAACCTGCTCATGGGGGGATCGCCAGAGGAATATCCTGAGCGGTACGCGGCAGGCTCGCCCTATGACCTGCTGCCACTCGGCATCCGCCAGTTTCTGATTCATGGCACGGCGGACGACAGCGTGCCGCTGGAACTGAGCGAGCGATACATCCGCCGGGCAACCGCCAAAGGCGATCCAGCGACGCTGCTCACACTGCCCGACATTGGCCATCTGGAACTGGTGGACCCCACCTCGCACGTCTGGTCAACCGTGGCAAGCAGCGTCGCCGCATTGCGCGAGGAGTGAGAGACAAGCAGTCACAGTGAGGCAGACGACCAGGAGATTACTGGCCTGTCGGCTGGATGCGGAACGGCGAGGCGGGGTCGTCCATCAGCAGGCGCAGCAACTCGTCATCCACCTCAGTGGGAGCAGCTTCCCCGGCGCTCAGGATGTCCGCGCGTTCCTCATCACTGAGATCCCGTGAAGGATTCCAGCCGAAGCGCTTGAGATCGACCCGGCCCTCAGGGGAAAAGACGATGCCTTCCTGCTCCAGCAGCTCGCGCATTCGGCCACGCTGCCCGAACGCCCAGCTTCCCGATAGCTCGCCCTTGCTATTGATGACACGCTGGGCGGGAACATTCCCTCCCTTGGGTGTCTTATTCATGAACCAACCGACCATACGCGCCCCACGCGGATAGCCCATCGCAGCGCCAATCCATCCGTAGGTCGTCACGCGGCCAGGCGGGCACGCGCGCACCAGCGCATAGACCTGTGCCGCGAGCCGGGCCGCCCCGGGGCGGTTGATCGGCTGCCCAGAAGATGGAGTGGATGGATCCCCCGGCATATCTGATTCCCTCCTCGTCGCTCGCAAAGCTTCCCGAAACACACGTCGCCGTGCCGCCATTGTACGTGGCACCCCGCATCATTGACAACCCGGAATCCGCGTGAAGCGATGCGCCTGCCCCACGTGCGTTGACAAGAGTCAGCGGCACGCCTAAGATGCGAGCAGTAATAGACGCCCGCGGGCAATACCGTCGCGATTCATGGCACTCATGGTGATAATCGTGATAGTCGTGATAGTGGTAAGAGCGGCAAGGGCACCATAGCCGACCTACACCGCAGGGCGTGCCGGAGTGCAGGCTGACTATGCAGGAGGGTATTATGGGTCGAATTGGACGTTACTTCGAAAGCGTGTTCTTCAGCGTGGCGAAGGGATGCCTGTTGACGGCTCTGATTGCCGGGATACTGGCAACCGCCACTGTCTTCCTTCTCACGCAGCGGCTGCCCACCACCGCCGATTTCACGCTCATCGTCGTCATCGTCATCCTGGCGGGCGTCGTCGGGAGTGCCGTTGCCCTCATCTGGCGGATGACCCATATCCCCGAAATTATCCATGCCATCGAACATACGAACGACCAGCAGCAACAAAACGCGAAGTGAGACGAGGTAGGGCAAGGTAACGCGAGATGAAGACAGACGAGCAGCCGCTCTCAGGGAGGGCGGCCCATAGAGCGCGAGGAGGCGACAATGGAGATGGTGGTTGTAGATGTACAAAAGCCGGATGATGTGAACCTCATCCTCGGCCAGAGCCATTTCATCAAGACGGTCGAGGACTTGCACGAGGCGTTGGTTGGCGCGGTACCGGGCATCCAGTTTGGGCTGGCGTTCAATGAGTCGTCTGGCCCGGCGCTGGTGCGCTGGAGCGGTACCGACGACGAGTTGACCGACCTGGCGCGCACGACCATGCTCAAACTAGGCACGGGCCACGCTTTCCTGATCTTGCTGCGCAATGCGTTCCCAATCAACGTGCTGCCAGCGGTGCGTGCGGTGCAGGAGGTCTGCCACATCTACTGCGCCACGGCAAATCCGTTGCAGGTGATCGTTGCCGAGACGGAGCAGGGACGCGGCATCCTCGGCGTCATAGACGGCATCGCGGCAAAGGGTATCGAGACCGAGCAGGATATCGCCGAGCGCAAAGAACTGCTCCGGCGCTTCGGCTATAAAGCGGGGTGAGAGCGGCTCACCACTCGCTCAGCTTCCAGATTTCGGGCTGAACGGCGCCTGCCTCGACGCCAATCTCCGCGTAGATTACCACGGCCTGCCGAACGTGCGGCCTTGCCTCATCGGAGCGGCCAGCGGCATGGAGCAGGTCGGCCAGGTGATTATGCAGCGCCGCTTCGTGGTGGCGATCACCCAGTGTGACACAGAGGTCGAGCGCCGCCTGGGCACAGGCGATGGCATCGGTCAGCTTATCGCTCTTCTGCCAGAGATGCGCCAGATTATTGAGCGCCGCCACCCGTAGCATCGGCGCATTCAACAGTTCGGCGGCGGCCAGACTCTGCTCCAGATGCTTGCGCGCGCTGGCCAGGTCATCTGAGAGCAGGATGCCCAGAATATTGTGCGCCTGGGCGAGCGCGTGCGGATCACCAGACTGCTCCGCCAGCGACAACGCCTGCGCGGCGAGTGCGCGTGCCCGATCAGGCTCACCAGTGCGCCAGGCCGCCATACTCCAGTCAGCGGAGAGCAGCGATTGCCATACCTGATCCTGCTGGGCCTCAGCACTGGCGGCTTCCGCTGCCTCATAATGCGCTTCGGCAGATTGCCACTCGCCACGGCGCGCGTAGACGTTTCCCAATTGGTGCTCGATGCGCGGCAATTCCTCTGGTGTACAGACCGCCGCGGCCTTCTCGTAGCTGGCAAGCGCCGAGGAATACTCACCCAACAACGTCTCGACATCGCCAATATCGCAGTGAAGCGCGACTACATCGGGGTGACCCAGCGCAAGCGCTGTGCGCAGATGCTCCAGGGCATCGGCGTTGGCGTAGAGGCTGCGAGCATCGTCTCCGGCGATGCGGTAGTAGTGCGCGGCTTCGGCATCGTTGCCAGAGAGCAGGTAGTGGCGGGCAACCTGGCTCGCCTGCACAGCGCTATCGCGGCGGTTGGCCAGCCGTGTGCTGAGCGATTCGGCTGCCCGGCGGTGCAACAGACGCCGGCGTGCCAGGCTCGTCTCCTCATAGGCGAGCGCGCGCAGCTTCTCGTGGCTGAAGTCGTAGACAGGCACGGTCGCTTTCGCGCTTTCGGCGGTCGCCTCCCGCAGGAGTCCGCGCGCGGTCAATTCTTCGAGCGCGGCAACCGTCTCATCGTCGCTTCTCCCGCTCACCTCATGCAACACTTCATACGGCGCTGAACGGCCAAGCACAGCCGCCGCGCCCATGACCTGCCAGCCCGTCTCACTGGCCGCGCTCAGATGTGACCGCAGCAGATCGCGTACGCCCCCAGGAAGCGACCACGCCTCATGCTCGGTCACAAGCAACCCACTGCCGATCGCCGCAAGATACTCGACCAGGAAGAATGGCAGCCCTTCGGTTTCCTGATAGAGGCGTTCGGCGACAACAGCGATCGCCTTATCATCGGGCATCTGCGCCGTCACCAACGCGCGCACATCCCTGGGGCGCAGCCGGGCAAGCTCGACCACCATAGCACGAGCGGTCGTGCGTCCGACCGTGAGCAGACGCTCCAGCGCGGAATGCTCCCCCGCCTCTTCTGTGCGATATACCAGCAGAATGCTCAGCGGCTGATTGGCCAAGCGGCGCACCAGATAAGCCAGGAATGTCAGCGTCGCGTCATCGGCCCACTGGGCGTCATCCAGCACGAAGATGCCTCTGGTAGTGCTTGAGCAGGCAGCGATGAGCGCACGCCGGAGCGCTTCGTAGAATCGCGCCTGCGCGCCGGGTCCCTCGATGGGCGGCAGATAGTCACCCTCGGCGCGTGTCATGGACAACTCTGGCAACAACCGGGCAATCTCCGCAATCCACGGCCGTTCCAACTGGGCGAGCCATCTATTGTCGCTGCGAGAGAGCATGCCACGTAATGCCATCGCCAGCGGTCCATAGGCCAGGTGGCTCTCACCCTCGAAGCAGCGCGCAACCAGGATACCCGCGCCATCGCCGCGCACATGGCTCAGAAACTCTTCAACGAGGCGTGTCTTGCCAATACCAGCCTCCCCCGCCACGATCATCACTCGCCCAGCATGTGCCTCGTGCCAGGTATCCAGCAAGTGGGCGAGCTCCGTGGCACGTCCGACAAAGGGAAGCGCCTCGCGCTCGGGAACTGGCGGTGGCGGAGGGATCTGCTTCGGAACAGCAGCGAAAGGCGCTCCAGGCGCGGCAGGACGAGCATGCCCCTGGACCAACTCAGGCAGTGGAGGCAGACGTTTTGCCCGCAGCGCCTCGTACAGCTCGGTCGTCGCCTCCAGCGGCGTAACACCCAATTCTTCATCCAGCACCTGCACACACTGACGGTACTGCTGCAACGCGGCGGAGCGCTGTCCCGCCCAGGCATAGACGCACATCAGCAGCCGATGGCTCGGTTCATGCAATCGGTCCAGCGAGAGCCAGCGGCGAGCGGCCAGCACTGCCGTATCGAAATCCCCGCTGGCGCTGTAGCCGAGAGTGAGGCGTTCCAGCGCGCCCGCCAGACTGCGGCGAAGACGCTCGCTCTGTGCCCATTGCCAGTCCTCGAAGGCAAGGCTATCCCGGAGGGAGAATCCGCTCAGAAAGCTATCGGTATACAGGTTGGATGCCTGCGCGAGGAGTGGCAGGCAATCGACACAAACGGCGCTCTCGTCGTGTCCGTGTTTCTGGCGGCGGGCGAGCAGATCTTCGAACTCGTGGACGTCTGACCACAGTGCGGCATCTGGCCGTAGCGCCAGCATCTCACGCTCGATGCTGAGGTAGCCCTCGCCCAGCAACCGGTGGAGCGGCGAGAGCGTACGCCGCAGCGTGGCGCGGGCGTGGGCCTGGTCATAATCCGGCCAGAGCAACCCCGCCAGCGCATCGCGAGTATGCGGGCGCTGGGTAACTGCCAGATAGACAAACAGTGCGAGCGCCTTGCGGGTATCGAGCGTTGCTGGCTGCTGATCAATCTCGATGCGCGGCGGCCCAAACATATAAAGGGCAACTTGTGCCATGTGAGAACCTCCCTGGTTCGGCGGACCAGTATACGCCAGCACACGAGATGGCGCAAGCGTATTCCCGAAATCACGCGAACGGCCAGCACCTCATAGACAGGCTGGATGCCGCTCGCCGATAACACCGCCGCCAAGCGAGCAAAGCATAGCACGAAACTGCCCTGGAAACACGCGGTTCATGACACGGAATAGACATCCAATGGATTCTGTCCAGGATTGTCTACAGGTGCAGGCCCTGCCTGTTACGTCTGGCCAGCCAGACCTTCGTGCCGAACAGGACCCCAGCCGCAGCGACCACCAGAAGCGTGATGGGCCAATTCCAGCGAAAGATAACCATATTCAGCCGCGTATCCGACGCGAGCAGGGCAAGGACAATCGCCAGGCTCAACACTGCATAGACCCCCAATAGCAGCAAGATGCGGCTCTCGCGGCTCCTGATGCGTGGCGAGAGAAAACCAGCGAATGTCTGGAGCAGAGCAAACAGACCAAGGCACGCGAAAGCAACCAGATGCACCAGCAACAGTGGAAACGAGGGCGACAGCAACACGATATGCTCAAAGAGCGCGACCAACGAAACAAAGAGGAGGACGGAGGTCAGCCAGTCGAAGATCAACCAGCGAAACACTCTGGGAAGTCCTCTGGGAACATGATGCGGCGTCTCTCGCGCCCAACTCTCGGCAAAGGCCAGAGCATTCGACCCAACAACCGCATCCACAGATCTGCCATCATGGGGCGCCTGCTCCAGGTGCTGCTCTAGCTCGAGCCGCATCTCCTCCCGCCTGTCTCGCCGAATGCCACGCAGCGCCCAATAGCCTTCACAGGCGCTCACGAGATCGAAGATTTGTTGCTGTGTCTGCTGATCGACTTCTGTCACTCAGATGCTCCCTTGAGAATATGCTCAACTGCACGGGCGAATGCTTCCCACTCTGCCTCCCAGTCCTGCAACTGCCTTTCTCCCGCCGGGAGAAGCCGGTAGTATTTGCGCATCGGGCCTTCCTTCGAACGGACGAGATAGCTCTCGATCAAGCCACGTTGCTGCAAACGACTCAAGAGCGGGTAAATGCTGCCCTCACTCACCACATCCAGCCCTTGCTGTGACAGTTGCTGAAGCATTTCATAGCCATAGCACGGTCGTTGGGCGAGCAGTGCCAGCAAGCACATATCCAGCGTTCCCTTGAGTAACTGCGTCGAGCGATTATCCACGCGAGCCTCATCTACTCACTATCTTGCAATGCAATGTACTAACAAGAGTAGCACATAGTATCGTACTATGCAAGGTAGTGGAGTGGAGACGGTACTAATCATGCGAAAGGCCATTTGAAGTCACAGCGCGGGGTTTCGGGTGTCAAGCTGTATCGCGTACAATGAGCGTACACTGAATATCCACCATCACTCCAGGACATGCCCCAGCGGCACGGGCAACGAGGCCGGCTATGGAAATATCAGCGAGCACGCACGTCTCCGATGCGTGCCAGGTCTCCGAACAGACACACGGTGATACGGCGCCTGGCAGCCAGGCGCTCTGGCGCGTTGGCATGCGGGCACTGCGGAGACAGGGAAAGCAGATTCGCGATCACATCGCTGTCGTTTGCGCGGGAAGCGACGCGGAAGACATCCATCAGATGCGCGTGGCTACCCGCCGCCTGCGCTCGATGGCACGCGTGCTCGAAGCGACTCCCGCGTTCCGGCGCCAGCGTGTGGCCCGGCTCCGCAAGCAGCTTCAGCCGCTGGCTAACCGGTTGGGCGCGGTACGCGATCTCGATATTCTGCTGCAGCGTCTGGATGCCTATGAGCACGAGACCAGCATGGTATCGCCCGTGCTGCGCGACGAACTCCGGCAGCGCCGTGAGAAGGCGCTCGCAGGCCTGCGCGATGAGCTGCAACAGCCCACGCTGCTGCGACTGGTACGCCATCCCCGCAGAATGGCAAGGCGTCTGGTTGTGCGAAAACAGGGGGCGCGCAGGATACGGATGCGCTTTGTCGCGGGAAGCGCGCTCTGGCAGCGCTACGAAGCAGTGCTGAGCTTCGAGGACACCGTCGAGAATGGGGCGAGCACGCGGCAACTGCATGCGCTACGCATCACCTGCAAGCACCTGCGCTATGCGCTGGAGCTCTTTTGCGCGGAGGACGACCCACGCGGCCGTGTGCTCATCGAGACGCTCAAAGAGGTGCAAGACTATTTGGGCGACCTGCAAGACAGCGTCTTTGCCGTGACCCTGCTTGCTCATCTGCGCCACGATTTCCCGCATGACGAGGCGCTTGCTGGATTTCTCGCCGCGCAAGAGACACAGCGAGAGACGCTCCGCCTGGGCTTCGCGCCGCTTTGGGATCGTCTCAGTGGCTCGGCCTTTCGCCAGAATCTCGCCACGTTGATCGCTGCGCTGTAAGTCATTCCTGGAGGAGATGGCAGGGAGCTATCTGGCGCTCAGGCAATCTCTTCTTTGGCCACTTTCTTCGGGCGGCTCAACATCCGCATCACGACGAGGAAAGCGACCGCCGCCGCGCCTCCGACATAGAGCGCGCGCGACCAAGGCTCATTGTTATCACTGCCCGCCAGCCAACCGTGCAGAGTCACCAGCGCAAAGGCAAGGAAGCTGAGATAATGAATCGCGCGCCAGTAGCGATACGGAATGAATCGCCGCACCCACGAACTGGCGAGCGCCAGTGCCATCGCGTAGAACGCGAAAATGCCAATGTTGACCGCGGTAGCGCGATAAGGCCCGTCTCCCGGTATGAGCATCTGGCCCAATGAGAACACCACAAACGTATCCAGCTTGATCGTCACCAGATGGCCGATGACGAACAGTCCGGCCAGCGTGGCAATGAATGCGTGCAGCTCATCCACCATCCACGAGAGGTGCTCCGAAGACGTGCGGGCAATGGTGCGCAGCAGTCCGAGCACCACCGAAAGGGTCAACGTCACGTAGGCTGCGACTGCCGTCGTGCGTGTCAGATACCACAACGTCGGGCTCGTAGCGGATGCCGCGGCGAGCGACGACATATGATGCGCTACATCGGTCAGGGGAAGAAGCGTCAGTCCAGCCATAGGTTTCCACCACCTCCAACGTGCGTGAGAACTTCGTGGATATTCGCCGAGCCAATGATGCGCCCATCCCCAAGCACCAGCAGCAGTCCGACGGCCCCATCGCCGTAGGGAGCCGCATCCGCCACGTGGTCCGCATCCCAGGCGCTTTCGACATGACGCAGCGCCTCGGGATATCCCCGCAGCAGCGCAACCTTCGCCGCGACCTCAGCATGAGCGGCGGTAGGGGCAAGTGCGGTCGCCGTCGCGATCAGGGGCGTTTCATCATCGCTCTGGCTGTCATTCGCGTCGATCCACAACCGGATTGGGCGACCCGTGCGCGGGTCGAGCAAGTGATGCTGGCGCTCGCCTCCCCGATACCACCACCGCTCGCCCGCCCCAGACGTTGCAATGGCGCCGCGGCTCATCGTCAGTACGGCCGCATGCTCGGCCGATTCTGCATCAGGATCAGGAGGCGCAAGCGGATTGCCGATAGCGATGGCCCACGGTTCATCAGGTTTCGCCCCGCCCTGTGCGCGCATATCGCCTCCCGCGCTGATCAGCACGTTATCGTATTGCCGGAAGTAGCGGGTGAGGGCGGCATCGGCTGCCCAGCCTTTGGCAATCCCGCCAAGATCGAGGCGCATTCCCTCCGGCAACCGGATGCGCAATCGCTGCGCATCTAACTCGATCTCGCACCAGCGCCCGGCAGTGAATGTCACATCACTGGCCGGGCCGGTCTCGCGCTGTTTTATCTCGTCATAGTCGCGGTCATAGCCAATGGCTTCCAGCAGCGGCAACAGGCCGGGGTCAAAGAGGCCGTTCGTCGCGCGGGCCGCCGCCACGCTCTCGGCTACGACGGTGAAAAGCGTGCCGGAGACAGCACACCACGCACCCGCCGACGCATTGAGATGCGCCAGCTCGCTCTCCTCTGTAAAGCGCGTCAGCCGGTCGCTGAGCGCCTCCAGCCAGGCCATCGCGCGCATGATCGCCGCATTCGCCGTCCCAGCGTCACTGGGTGGGACGGCGATGTGGATACTCATTGGCGTGGCCATGATGCGACGGGTCTGCTCAACCGTGACCCACGGAGCAGTGGAATCCATGATGGTCTATCTCAGCATGGCTTCGATGGCGTCGAGACGCATGTGGGCGTCGGCTTCGGCGCAGGAACAGGTGTAGCGGTCGGCGCGGGGGCTGGTGCACCACCGCCACCCGTGCTTGGCGGCTTCGTAGCCGTCGGAACCGGAGCGCCACCACCCGTACCGCCAGTCCCCCCGGTGCCTTTAGTTGCGCTCGAAGCTGGCGTGGTACCCACCGTTACCGTCGTTCCGGCACTCGGCGAGACGCTGGCTGGCGCCGTCTGTTGCGCGGAGGGTGCCGCCGCTGCCGCTGCTGCCCAGCTATCTGGCTGGTGGTTCGTCAGGTTCCACGCGCCGACGAGCAACACGCTCGCGCCAACCAGGGCCGCTGTGCGCACGCCTGCCACTGTTCCGCCGGAGCGTCCGCCGCGCACACCGGGAACGCCGGGAACGCTGCGGCGTATGGTCCCAGCTGGTGGGCGACCACCAGAAGCGAGCGTCACCTGACCTTGCGGATGCGCGATACAGCTCAGCACATAGCCGTTCTCCTTCTCCGCCTGCGAGAGGATTTCGCCTTTCTGGTCAACGTCGCCTTCGAGAATACGCAGCTTGCACGCGCCACAGATACCCGCGCGGCAGTTCGAGTCTGGGCGATATCCGTTGCGCTCCAGCGCTACCAGGAGCGTTTCCCCTGGCTCGACACTGATCGCGTCGCCTGTATCGGCGATGAACAGGTCAGACGGATCGGTACCCATTGCCATATCGGCAACCTTGTAGGCCGGGGCATGCTGCGAGGCAAACACTTCGCTATGAATCTGGCGGCGCGAAACGCCCATCGCCTCCAGCTCTTTGGTCAACTCGCGCTTCAGGTTATCCGCGCCGCACATATACCAGTGAGCGCGCTTCGCCTTGGGTCCGGCGTAATCCAGGATGGCATCGACGCTCATCCGGTGCCCTTCTGACGAGATGTAATGCCGCTGGCGCAACCAGATACGATCAGGGTCTATCTCGTCCAACTCGTCGCGGTAGATGATATCGTCCGGGGTGCGCGAGGCATAGTGAAGCTGCACCAAAGGTCGCTCCCGCTCAGGCAGACGGCACATCGCGCGCAGCATGCCCATGAGGGGAGTAATGCCGCTGCCCGTTGCGACGAAGACGAACGCCATTTCCGGATCGAGACGGTTCGGCAGCGTGAAGGTGCCACGCGGCAGACTGGCATAGAGCAATGTGCCCTGCTGCACGGACTGATAGAAATAGGTCGAGACGGCACCCATTTGCATGCGCTTGATGGTCAACTCCCACGGGCGCGAGGGATCGCCGTCACCGCAGAGCGAGTAGGAACGGTACAGCGTCTCGCGCGATGTCGGCAGCGCCAGCGTGACAAACTGTCCCGGCAAATAGGGCGCTGGCGCCTGATTGGTTCCCGGAAGCACGATCTGAATCGATACCACATCGGGCGCGATGACATTCCGCTCGATGACCTGTACCGGAAGCATATTGGTGGGCGCCGCCACCGGTAACGCACGTGTCATTGTGTCTTCAGCTGATCTCGACCAGGTGTTTCGCCTCATGCTTGCGCACTCCCTCGCTACTCAACAACTCCACTTCCGCCGCCCATGCCTGGCGCTTTCACCCTCCACTCCACCGTGGTCGCTCCGTCCTTTCCCAACGCTTCACGCACAAATGTGAAGATAATGTGCCCCCTGGCTCGTCGGGACGGATGTCGAATCCTGGCGTTACGCCATAAGGCTGCATGCATCTGTTACAGGCGCATAGTTCCTTAGGACCAATTGGCCACCGCACATACGCGCATTTCGCTAACCTAGTCGCGTGTTACGCGCATCTATTATGGGTGCTACCACTTTTGGCTATCACGAAAAAAGTACCGAATCCAGGAGTGCGATCAGGCATAATTGCTCTCAAGGACTGCTCCATTACTTCATTCATGGGAGGGCTACAGCGACATGGGCAAGGGGGGTCATCTGCTTCACAGCCGCGTAGGCGTTGCGATTCTGGGCGCAATTCTGGTCGGTGGCATAGCTGCCCTGGCAGGCGTGGGTACCGTCTGGCGCCCACAAGCTCCATTCATAGGCGGGGTGATGCAGGGCAACGGAACGGCGACAACGGCTCTCGCGCAGGAGACGGAGACCAATGGTACGGCCACGCCAGCAGAGACGGCGACTCCACAGCCCACAGCGACCGCCATTCCCACGCGCGCACCGACCGCCACACCAAATCTGGTGGGCAGCACGATCCGTGGCTCATTGGTCAGCACGAATGCCAGTACAAACAGTTTCGTCATGAGCCGCAACGGCACGCGCTACACTATACTGGTCAACGAATCGACAACGTATAGCGGAGTCGCCACGCAGTTCTCTGGACTTCAGCCGGGCTATCGCGTCTCGGTTGCCATAGCCGCTCAGAACGGCTCTGCCTATCTCGCAAGCAGTGTCATCTCATCCATAGACCGCTAGGGAATTACACCCGACGTCATTCACCCGAGGCAATCATCCTCTCAATCGTGGTATGGGAGAAACAATCAGTGGCTCACATCCAAACGCTGACGGCAGACGAGGCGCGCGAGGCGCTGGACGGCCTGATGTTCGTGCTTCAAGATGCCGTGGCGAGTGGCGCGTCACTAGGCTTCCTGGCTCCGCTCGAAGACGACGCGGCTTGCGCCTACTGGCAAGGCGTCATCGCCAGGGTTGAGCAGGGTACGCGCGTGCTGGTCGTGGCCCGCGACGAGAACGGCTCGCTGGTCGGCACAGCACAACTCGATACCGAGACGATGCCCAACGGCAGACATCGCGCCGAGGTGATGAAAGTCTGTGTGTTGCGATCCGCGCGCGGACAGGGTATCGGCAGGCAACTGATGCTGGCCATCGAAGATGCGGCGCGCGCGGCTGGGCGCACTCTCCTGGTGCTCGACACATGGCAGGGGAGCGTTGCCGACCAACTCTATCGCAAGCTCGGTTACATCGAGGCTGGTGTCATTCCCGGCTTTGCGCGCAGCTCCCAGGGCACGCTCGAACCAACCGTCATCTTCTATCGCTCGCTCGAATGATACGAAATCGTTCCGCATGCGCTATGAGCAAGAATGAGCAAGACAGAAGAAGCTTCTGGCCGCGACATGTCGTACGCTGACAGCGAAGGTGAAGGGACTTGCTCTCCCGCAGTCCCGAATCTTCCGCGTGCATAAGAGACGTGTGTTACAGCGCAGAAAGGCGGTTCAGATGAGCAAGATCGTCGTGATCAACAATATCACGCTTGATGGTGTGATGCAGTCGCCCGCTCGGCCCGACGAAGACACCCGCGGCGGCTTCACGCATGGTGGATGGGCAATTCCTTACAACGATAACGATGAGGTGCTGAGTCGCGAGATGGGCCGTTTGATGGCCGAGGGCACGACACAAGGTGGATCGCTACTCTTCGGACGGCGCACCTATGAGGATTTCTATGCCGTCTGGCCCAACCGGACCGATAATCCCTTCACGCCCGTGCTCAACAACACTAAGAAGTACGTCGCGTCCACGACGCTGACGGAGCCGCTGACGTGGCAAAACTCCACGCTACTCAAGGGTGACGTTGCGGAGGCCGTGGCGCGGCTCAAAGAGGAGTCCGAGAAAGACATTGGGATTCTCGGCAGCGGCGACTTGATCCAGACGCTGATGCGGCACCACCTCATCGACCAGTTCGTGCTGCTGATCTACCCACTGGTGCTGGGATCGGGTCGCCGCCTCTTCCCCGATAACGGCGCTTACGCCGCGCTCCGGCTCGTCAACACGGTGCCGACGACGAACGGCGTGGTGATCGCCACCTATCAGCTGGCTGAACCGACGACCGCAGGCTAAGACTGAATCCGTCCAAGAGCGCGTCCTGCAAATATTTCCGCGCAAGGGCGAGGTGAGCAGCTTCCTCTAGACAAACGTTCTAGTCGTCGGTATACTGCTCCTACCATCCGAGGGGATGGTGCGAGCGAGATAGCCGTTGACGCATCCACCTCAGAAGAGATGGAAGCAGGAAACGCACGCAGCAACGAACGGACAGGCCTACCACGCCACCTGGCACGCTCCTCCTGCAGAGGAGGCAAGCCTGCTGGGAGCAGTGTCTGCATCGAGGCACCCCATAGTCTGTGGAGGAAACCTTAAGATGAGTCTGCCCAGCAACGTCGTCTTGCGAGAGGTGCAAGCCGAGGATCTGCCACTCTTCTTCGAACAGCAACAGGACCCAGAAGCGAACTATATGGCCGCCTTCACCGCTAAGGACCCGACGGATCAGCAAGCGTTCATGGCGCACTGGACCAGGATTCTGGGCGACGCAACCACCATCAATCGGACCATCCTCTTCGAGGGGCAGGTGGCTGGCTCTGTCGCGAGCTTCGAGGACACAGATGGGCATTCCGAAGTCACCTACTGGCTTGGCAAGCCCTACTGGGGCAAGGGCATTGCAACGGCAGCCCTGCGCGCGCTTCTCGCACAAGTCACAACGCGCCCCATCTATGCCAGGGCGGCGAAAGACAATCGTGCCTCGCTGCGGGTGTTGGAAAAATGTGGGTTCACGATCATCGGCGAGGATAAGGGGTTTGCGAACGCCCGCGGCCAAGAGATCGAAGAATGGCTGCTCCAACTGAGCTGAAGGCCCGACACGCGCTCCACCGGCAGGTTCTCCCCAAGACATATGCCAAAACGGACTTGGTATACGTCCGAGTCTAAGAAAGCGCAGGAGAGCGCAAAGGGCGTAAGGAGAACATCCATTGAGATGGCAGTCCTCGCACATCGAGGACGCATCTCGCATCGAGCCGTATCACCGCAGTGCATTGCCCAGCGCGCTCGCATCCTGCACCTGCTGTTCGTCTGCCGGCTCCTGGGCGGTGGGCGTGGCGAGCGGCAAGGTGAAGGAGAAGGTGCTGCCCAGTCCCATCCGGCTCTCGGCCCAGATGCGCCCACCGTGTAGCTCCACCAGATGCCGGGCGATAGCCAGTCCGAGGCCGGTGCCGGCCGCCGCGCGCGTCTCGGGCATCGTTGCGTCCTCTATCTCGCGTGTGCGGGCGCGATCCACCTTGAAGAAGCGCTCGAAGACCCGGGGAAGATCGTTCTCATCGATGCCAACGCCCGTATCGGTCACATGGATGGCCAGCATACGGCGACCCGCCATCTCGTTCCCGGCGCCCTGCTCTTCCGTCCGTGGCTCACCCGTGATGGCGTCACGGTCATCTATTACGTCCGCTGTGACCGTGACACTGCCGCCGGGCGGCGTATATTTGATACCGTTGTGGAGCAGATTGATCAAAACCTCGCTTGCGCGGCCCGCATCTGCCCATACATCCGGCAGGTCGGGAGGCAACGCGGTTCTCAGCCGGACATTCCGTTCGTCGGCAAGCGGGCTCATGCGATCAACGCTTACCTCAACCAGCCCGGTAATGTCCACCGCCTCCGCTCGCAGCGTGACTTTGCCCGACTCAATACGCGAAAGCTCCAGCAATTCGGCCACCATCTGCGACAGATGATCGATCTCGCCGCTGATACGCTGAGCGAAACGGCGCGCGGTCGCCGGATCATCCTCCACCGTCTCGGCGAGTGTATCGGTGAGCAGCTTGAGAGCCGCCAGGGGAGTGCGCAACTCGTGCGAGACATGCGCCACAAAGTCTCGCCGCATAATTTCCAGTCGCCGCAGCTCCGTCAAATCTTCTATCGCGAGAATCATCCGCTGCACATCAGGCGCTGGGTCCAGGTCGGGCATTCCGGGTACGGGCTGGCGCGGTGTGGTGATCGGAGTGACCGAGACACGCCAGGTTTGTCCGGTGGTAGCGCGGCGGAATGTCGCCTCGGTAGGATGGTGACTCTGTGCGGCTTCGAGCAGCACCCTCATCGCCTCGTAATCCTGAATGACACTCGCGGCCACGCGCCCGACGACCTGCTCCCGCGAGAGCCGCAATAATTCCAGCGCCGCGTTATTGGCAAAAAGAATCATGCGATCCTGATCGGTGATGAGTACCGGGCGCGGGTAGGCCTCCAGCAGCACGCCCGACATGTCGTGCAGACGCGCAATCTCATGCAGGCGACTTTCGAGCCGCCGCTCGGCAATATAGCGCTGTTCTTCGGCGACACGCCGCTTGCGCTCCTCGATCCGCAGCAGCAGCCACCCGATGGCACCCACCACCACCATTCCAGCCATGAGGGCTTCCAACAGGGGCAGAATGTCGCCACTATTGGCCATGAAAATTGCCTCGCCTTTCCCCGTCCACCGGCCGCGGTCATCCCGGACCTGCTCCTCTTCAGTGTATCGCATCCAGACGGTTCCGCGAGCGCTTTAACAAACCCTTAACAGAACTTCAAAAACCCATTAACAGACGCATCCTATGGTCTCTACGGATAGGTGAACAGCGGGAGTGCACCCTGACCACACCTGATCCGCATCGTACGGCGCTCTCGATTGAGAGTTTTGAGGAGGGATCATGCTCAATCGCATTTCTGCGATTCGCACTCATGGGTCGAAGGTAGCTCTGGGCGCGCTCGTGACAACAAGTCTGCTAGTTGCCGCCTGTGGCACACCAACGACGGCAGGAAATGGCAACGGCACAACGAATACATCGCTGACAGCATGCAGCGTGACCGCTGACGAATTAGTGACCGGGACGGGCAACACCGGAACGGCAAGTAAAGTCGCTGGCATCTCTGGCAAGCTCGCAGTTGATGGCTCCACGGCGCTGCAGCCACTTGTCCAGGCGACAGCCGCGGAGTTTGATCAGGCGAATGGCACACAGACCAGCGTCTCAGGTGGTGGCAGCGGTAAGGGTCTTTCCGATGTGAATAGTGGCGCGGTGCAAATCGGCATGTCCGATGTCTTCGCCCGAGAGAAGGAATCGACTTCTGGCCAGTACAGCGCGCTGGTAGACCACCAGGTAGCTGTGGTCGCCTTCACGCTCGTGGTCAGCAACGACCTCAAGGGCAAGGTCGATAACCTGACGAGCGATGAGATCAAGAAGATCTACACTGGCCAGTACACCAACTGGAGCCAGCTTGGCGGCCCGAATGAGTTGATCTCGGTCATCAACCGCCCGGCTGCATCTGGCACGCGCTCAACATTCAAGAAATGGGTTCTCGGTGGCACGAACGAGACCGCCGGCACAACACTGACCGAGGACAGCACAGGCGCGGTGGCCACAGCGATCAAGAGCACTCCGGGCGCCATTGGGTACGTCTCCATCGGCTTCGTCACCGGACCCAACAAGGGCGATATCTCGCCTATCTGCATCGACAGCGCGAAGGCAACCACTTCCGACATCAGCGCGGGCAAATACCAGTTCTGGGGCATCGAGCACATGTACACGAAGGGTCCGGCCAGCGCTTACGCGAAGGCACTGATCCAGTACATCCTGAGCGACCAGGTGCAGAAGAACGATCTGGTCCGGCTGAGCTACGTCCCGATTGGCGACATCTCGGCGGCAGCGATTCAGAAGCACACGCCGAGTGGAGCACCGGCTCCTGAGCATCTCGGGTAATCCGATTGCCGGAACTCCTTCCCCAGCAAAGCACGCGTCACGCAGGAAGCGCCCGGCGCGTGCCTCTCGGCGGGGAGGTTCCCGGGCGTGGCACGCTTTGGCATGTGCCACGCCTCTCGGCACGTTATTAAGGAGCCACCGGGCATGAATAAGCAGCAATCGCGTTGAGTACCCCAGAGACGACGGAGACCATGTATGAATAAGCGCGTCACAGAGAGAGTCAGCCGCACGGCCTTCGCGGTCTGTGCGGCGTTTCTGGTGCTCGCGATGGCGGCTATCTTCCTTTTCGTGGGAGCCAACGCCTACCAGACATTTACCGTGAAGCATGTCAACCCGCTACACTTCTTCTTTGGCTCGCTCTGGCTGCCAGATAGCGGTGAGGTGGGCGCGCTCGTGATGATTGTCGGCAGCATCACGGTGACGGCGCTCGCGGTGCTGCTGAGCACGCCCATCAGCGTCGGGCTGGCGTTCTTCGTGACTGAGATCGCACCTCCCTGGGCACGCCGCTTCATGCAGCCCGTGCTGGAGCTTTTCACCGGGATTCCCTCGATCATCTACGGCCTGCTTGGGTTGCAGCTTCTGGTTCCGGCGCTGGCCTATGCCTACAACTATCTCGCCGGGGCCTTCCTCTATGCTGGATTCGGCGCGATGGCCGCGTCGGTCGTGCTCGCGATCATGATCCTGCCCACGATTGCCACCATCACGATTGACGCGCTGCGGGCGCTGCCTGTGGGTCTGCGCGAGGCGAGCTACGCCCTTGGGGCTACGCGCTGGCAGACGATCCGCAAGACATTGTTGCCTGCCTCCTCATCGGGCATCTTCACGGGCATTGTGCTGGGCCTGGGGCGTGCCATTGGCGAAACACTCGCCGTCTCATTCGTCATCGGCTCCAACCCCAATAGCTTCCCATTCGGCTTTACCAACGTGTTTCCCTATATCGCCTTTCATCCCACAAGCACCATCACCGTCCAGCTCCTCTTCGATTTCAAGGAAGCGACACCCGGCTCTCTCAACTACGATGCCGTCTGGACGCTGTCCTTTGTCTTGCTGCTCGTCTCGCTGCTCCTGGTGATCGTCAGCCGCTGGATTGGTTCGCGCAGCGCCTTCAACCCGGAGCGGCGCACACTGGGCAGCCGATTCGCAGGGATAACATCGCTCGTTCGGCGAGCACAGGCCAGGAGTGTAGCACCATGAGCACTATCGTCGAACGAACAACCGCAACGCAACGCCGCCAGAAACCTTCTGACTCCCTTCAAGCACGGGCCAGCAGGCGCGCCCGCGCTCGCCTGGGCGATCGGATCGTCACGGGCGCGCTCTGGGGGCTGGCGTCTATTCTGGTGGGCGTCCTCGCCAGCTTCATTCTCTACACGGTCATTCAGGGCCTGGGTGTGCTCTCCTGGAAGTTCGTGACCACGGCAACTGTCACGGGCGAAACGGTCGGGCCGCAAGTGTTCAACAGCTTCTACATCCTGATCCTTGCCCTGCTCATCTGTATTCCGCTCGGCCTGGGCGGAGCCATCTATCTGGAGGAGTACGCACGGCAAAACTCGCTCACAACCGTGCTGCGCTTCGCCACAGAGACCCTGGCGGGCATTCCGTCCATTATTCTCGGCCTCTTTGGCTTCCTGGTTTTCGTGACCGATTTTGGCACCGGAACGCGCTTTGGGTTCTCGCGGCTGGCGGGAGCGCTCACGCTCGTCTTGCTCAATCTGCCGCTGATGCTGCGCATCTTCGAGGATGCGCTACGCAGTGTGCCGCCGGAGATACGTGAAGCCAGCTACGCCCTGGGGGCAACCCGCTCCCAGACGATCTTCAAAGCGCTGATTCCCACGGCACTGCCACAGTTGACCACGAGCGTCATTCTGACCGCGGGCAAGATGATCGGTGAAACGGCGGCGCTCATCTATACGGCTGGCTCGAACGCGCCGATCAACGGCTGGTTCTCGCTCGATCCGCTGGCATCTGGCGAGACACTGACCGTTCACCTGTACCAATTGCAGGCGGAGGGTCTGGCACACAACGCCAGGGCGCTGGAGAACGGCACCGCTGCCCTGCTCATCATCTTTTTGCTGGTGATCAACCTGGGTCTGCGCTGGGCGGCCAGTGCGATCAACCGGCGGCTCTCAGGCAGGCAATAGACTCGTTGAAGCGGCAATTGGCACATGCGACAGTGAAAGTGGCAGACCATCATGCAGAAAATACAAGACATACGACAGGACAAGCAGGACAAGCAGGACAAGCAGGACAAGCAGGACAAACGCGAGCGCGACGTGCTGGGGTCAGCGGATACCGAAGCTCCGGCCATCGCGAAGATCACCGATCCAGTCAAGATACATATCAGCGACCTGAATGTCTCCTACGGCCAGACGCATGCCATCAAGAACATCACGGTAGACATTCCGGAGCAACAGGTGACAGCGCTGATGGGGCCATCTGGCTGCGGCAAATCCACCTTCGTGCGCGTGCTCAACCGCATGCACGATCTGACGCCAACGGCGCGTGTGACGGGCACTGTTCTGCTCGACGGCGAAGATATCTACGCGCCCGATACCGACGTGGTGCATCTGCGCCAGCGGGTAGGCATGGTCTTTCAGCGGCCGAACCCCTTTCCGAAATCTATCTTCGAGAACGTCGCCTATGGGTTGCAGGTTCAAGGTGGGCACAAGCCCGGCGAGACGCGGGAAATCGTCGAGCGGAGCCTCCAGAGCGCCGCCCTCTGGGACGAGGTGAAAGACCGGCTCAACCAGAGCGCGCTGAGCCTCTCCGGTGGCCAGCAACAGCGTC
>DASUWS010000101.1:0-51749 GCA_036378295.1 Ktedonobacterales bacterium | reverse complement strand
CTGGCAGAGCCACTCGCGCTGATGCGTAAGCCCACCGTGGCCAGCGACGCGTTAGTCAGCGCCGCCGAGACCTGTTATATCTCGACCGCTCTGGACACACTCGAACAACTCACCGCGGATATGCATGCCGCCGCGCCGCTTGAGATCGTTTCGATTGAGCTGGCGGATGTGTTGATGCAATTGCTGGCGGCCCTCAAGACAGAAGCGCCGCATCACAGCCTGGAGCTTGCGTTGTCGGGTGACAGTCCCGCGGTGCTGGCGGACGAGCAAACCGTAGAGCGGGTGACTCACCTGTTGCTGACGGCGTCTATTGCCCTTGCGCCGCGAGGCGGCTCGATTCGCGTGAGCCTCCGCACCCATGGCGATGGCGGCCTGGTTGCCATCCGCCAGCATGAGACATGGCTTCCCGAGGAGCGATTGGAGGCGATCTTCGAGCCATTCCCCATGTTGCCAGAACTCGACGCCACCCGCCGGACGGCGTTGCTCTGGCTGCCAGTTGCGCGCCGTCTCGTCGAGAGCCATAGCGGGTCGATCTGGGCCGAGGCGCCGACACGCGCCGCTGGAATGACGTTTTATGTGTGGTGGCCGCAGATGCCGATACTCCCCGTCGAACCCGCAACACCACCCATCGAACAGGCGCCCCCACCGCTCCCGCTGCATCGCAACAAGCCGGTGCTGCTGATTCTCGATGGGGACGTGCGCATGGCCCGTTACCTGCGCGCCAACGCCGAGGCTCATGGATACCAGGCACATACCTGCGAGAGCGAGGAGTCCGCACTCAAGTGTGTCGACCGCGAGGAACCAGACCTGATGCTGGTCGATAGTGGCTTGCCAGCGATGGAGGACGCCAGTCTGCTCGCTCGCCTGCGTAATTATGCCAGCGCACCAATTCTTGTGCTCGGACGAAACGCCGACCCGCGCACCTGCGCCCGTCTGCTCGATGCGGGAGCGGTAGATTACGTCCCGCGTCCGTTCAATATCGAGGAGTTAATGGCCCGGATTCGCGCCGCGCTGCGTGGGTCGCGAGCAATTTCCAACGCGCCTGCCAGGTCACCACAGGTAATCGTAGGAAATCTGGAGATTGATCTGACCCATCAGCAAGTGCGCGAGAGCGGACGTCCCATTGCCCTGAGCCGGACGGAATATCGCCTGCTCCGCGTGCTGGCGCAGCATCCGGGCATGGTGATCTCACACACGCAACTTTTAGAGCGCGTCTGGGGTGCCGCCTATGGGCAGGAGACCGAGTTTCTCTGGGTTTATATCCGGCGGCTGCGCCGGAAAATCGAACCGGACCCCGCCCATCCACGTTACATTCTCACGGCCCCTGGCGTGGGATACCAGCTTGCTGAAACGCCTTTGCCCGTAGCTGAGGTCGGTCCACACTGATAACCCTGGCGAGAGCATCGTAAGTGAGCGCTTCAAGCATTATCAGGAATTTTCCTGATTGTCCGTGATAGATGCCTTTTGCTATAGTGTACCCTGGTATGCGGTATGTTCTCCTGGAGAGGCGTCAGCGCCCGGAAGGAGCCCACTGCATTCCTGCTGATATCATCAGCCCACTATGGCAGGGCTGAGTAAAATAGCGGTACAGTAGCAAAGGAACAACGTCGTTTATGAAGAAGCTTGCAGTTCTTGTGCTTCCGCTTCTGCTGCTCGGCACGATGGCGGTGGCCGGGTGTGGCAAGACGCCTGGTGGCACTGGCTCAACAACTCCATCTGGGCCAGTTGACCAAGTGACTATGGATGCAACGAACTTCGTACAGCACTCGGTCACGGTCAAATCCGGAACACCATTCAAGTTCGTTGACCCAAGCGACAGCGGCGGCCTGCACGTCATCTGCGCTGGTGAAAACGGCAAGTGCATCGCCGATCCCAACGCGCCAAAGGAACTGGCCGACCCAGGCTTCACCATCAATCCTGGGGATACCAAGACGGTCACATTTGACAAGCCGGGAACCTACCACATCGCCTGCACGGTTCACCCGGATATGAACCTGACCGTTACTGTACAATAGCGCTCGCGCGATCGATTCCCAGCGCACATACGCACGAGATGGCCCGCTTCCGCCATGTAGGAGCGGGCTTTTCGTTGGTGTAGGCTGCTCCTGCCCACGGTGAAATGATGCAATATGATATAGTACGTGTCGCTGGTTGCCGACTGGTGGTTCGCCTGATCTGTACCCATGTGGGAATACATCGCACATGAAAACGCACCGCGTCGTAGTTCACTTTCCATTGCTGACCTTGCTGCTGCTGCTGATGGGCCTGGGGGCCTGTTCCCTGGCGCGGACGCCGGAGCCAACACCGGCTCGCGACTTCACGCCACGACCAACGCCCGGCGGGGGCGCGAATTCCATCGACCTGACCACAACGGATTTCGTACAGCACGCGCTTACGATCAGGCATGGCACGTCGGTGGTGTTCGTCGTACGGCTGGATTCAGGACCACATATCCTCTGCCTCGGCAAAGACGGCAAGTGTAATCCGGCACTGCCGGGGCCGCCAGAACTACGCCAGGATGGTGGCTTCAGCGTTGACGCCGGACAGTCGCTGACGGTGGACTTCCTTACCCCAGGCGTTTACCCGGTGACGTGCTCGATCTATCCGTCCATGAATATGGTGATTACCGTTACCTGAAACAGTTGGCGCACCATAACAGCGAATCCTGGAAACCTTCTATGAATGAGCCGCAGCCACAAGTCACACAGGCAGAATATCAGGCGGAATACGAAGTGCTGGTCGTCGGCGCGGGGCACGCGGGCTGTGAGGCTGCGCTGGCGGCGGCGCGTATGGGACGACGCACCCTCCTGCTGACGATGAACCTCGACAGCGTCGCGCTGATGCCCTGCAATCCGTCTATTGGCGGACCAGCCAAAGGCCATCTCGTGCGCGAGATCGACGCCCTGGGCGGCGAGATGGGCCGCAACACCGACCGCACGTTCATTCAGATTCGGCTGCTCAACACGAGCAAAGGGCCCGCGGTCCAGGCGCTACGGGCGCAATGCGACAAACAGGCATACCGGCTGGCGATGAAGTACGCGCTGGAGGCGCAGCCACATCTCGATCTGAAGCAGGATACGGTCATACGGCTGCTGTCGGAGCGCGACGATGATGGCCGCGCCCGCATCTGTGGCGTGGTAACCGCGCGCGGCTGGACGATTGCCGCCCATACCGTCATCCTTACCACCGGCACGTTCATCAACGGGCGCCTGGTCGTAGGCGACAAGACGCAGGCAGGCGGGCGCAGTGGTGAGGCGCCATCGCTCGGCATCTCAGACGCGTTACGCGCGCTCGGGCTGACGATTGGCCGCTTCAAGACCGGCACGCCACCGCGGATCGATGCGCGCACCATTGATTTCTCGCAGACTATCGTGCAGCCGGGCAGCGCCACACCGCTCCACTTTTCGAGCGACATCACCGCGCGCAACGATGTGACGCTGCCGCCCGGCCCGCCACATCCGATCTATCCCATTCCAGACGACGCACGGACCGAATGGCGGCCACAATTGCCCTGCTACCTCGTGCATACCAATACGCGCACGCACGAGGTCATCCGCGCCAATCTTGATCGATCCCCGCTGTATAACGGCATCATCGAAGGCATCGGACCACGCTACTGTCCCTCTATCGAAGACAAAGTGGTGCGCTTTGCCGACAAAGAGCGGCATCAGGTATTTCTGGAGCCGGAAGGCTGGCGCACCGGAGAGGTCTACGTGCAGGGGATGAATACCAGCCTGCCGGAAGACGTGCAGATCGCGATGCTGCGCAGCATTCCGGGTCTGGAGCGGGCAGAGTTGATGCGCACGGGCTATGCGGTCGAGTATGATTACGTGCCCTCCGATCAACTGCGCCTCACTCTCGAAACCAAGCCAGTGCGCAACCTCTTTCTGGCGGGCCAGATCAACGGCACATCCGGTTACGAGGAGGCAGCGGCACAGGGCATTGTTGCGGGCGTCAACGCCGCACTCGCCGCTAGAGGCGAGCCTCCGTTCATTCTGCGGCGAAACGAAGCCTATATCGGCGTGCTGATCGACGATCTCGTGACACAGCCACCATCCGAGCCATATCGGCTACACACGTCACGCGCCGAACATCGCCTCGTGCTTCGGCATGACAACGCCGACTTGCGGCTCTCTGAGCGTGCCTGGCAGCTTGGTCTGCTCAGCGACGAACGTTATGCTCAGGTGACCGCTCGCCGCCACCTGGCCGAGGAGACATCCACCAGACTGGAAGCGATCAGTCTCAAGCCCTCGCGGACGGCAAACGCGCACCTGGATAGTCTGGGCCTCCAGCCGCTGGCGCAGCCAACCAGCGGATCCGAGTTACTGCGTCGGCCAGAGGTACGTTACTGGCAGGTGCGCGCGCTGCTCGCCAGACACGATCACGAGCTCCCCGAGCTGGACGACGATACGGTCATCGAGGTGGAACTGCGAGCCAAGTACGCTGGCTACATCCGCAAAGAGCAGGCGAGCATTTTACGTGCGCAGCGGCTCGAAGATCAACCGCTGCCTGAGATGATTGACTACGCAACGATCGCAGGTCTTCGCGCCGAAGCCCGCCAGCAGCTCCTGCGAGTCCGTCCCCTGACCATTGGCCAGGCGTCACGCATCCCCGGAGTCACCCCAGCCGACATCTCCATATTGTTCGTGCATCTGGAGCGCCATCGCCGATCTGCTCGCGGAAGACAGGCAGGATAGGCGATCAGGCAACATTGTTGACAGCCGGCCAGCGGAGGCGTACCATATTCACTGGACGTGAGGCGGCTGGTGGAGGACGGGGTTCGACGACACGCGCAGGACATGCGCGGCAATTCAGCGAAACGACCGAGATACTTCACCGGTTGGCAGGAGGAATCCACTTGCGCATCCTGGTGGTTGACGACGATCCTCTGGGAAGCCGTATGGTCCAATTTCTACTCACAGAGCAGGGCTATACGGTTGAGATGGCCGACTCAGCACGCGGTGCGCTCGCTCTGCTGAAAGAGCGCACGCCGGACCTCATTCTCCTCGATGTGAACATGCCGCACCAGAGTGGTTTTGATTTCTGCAGGCGGCTGCGCAGCGACGGCTACGAGATGCCGGTCATCTTCGTCACAGCGAAAGGTGAGCTTGAAGACCGCCTTCAGGGGCTGCGAATCGGCGCGGACGACTATATTTGCAAGCCATTCCAGCCCGCCGAGCTGACCGCGCGCGTCGAGGCAGTCCTCCGCCGCTATCGTCGCACGAAGGGCGATAGTGCCACCATTCAGGCCAACGGCATTGAGATCGACGCTGTGGCACTGCGCGTCAATCTGCCAGGGCGGCGTCCGGTCTCGCTAACCCCAACCGAGATGAAGGTGCTCGTGCAGCTTGCGCAGCGGCCCGGTGAGACGGTCGAACGCGAGGAAGTGATGGCAAGTGTCTGGGGCGACGCGTATATCGGCGAGAGCAATATCGTCGATGTCTACGTGCGCCGACTGCGACGCAAGCTGGAGCGCGACCCGGCGCATCCTCAGCTTATTCACTCGGCGCGCGGCATTGGCTACAAGTTTGTGGGCTGACGCGATGAACACATCCGGCCCACCCCGCGGCTCAAGGAAATCGTTGAAGGAGCGCACGTTTCTCGCGAACGCTGCCCATGAGCTGCGCACACCGCTCAATAGCGCCAACGGATTTGTCGAGATGGTTCTCGACGGTGTAGCTGGCGATCTCAGCGAACGCCAGCGCGAAATGCTCGGCTATGCCCATCTCGCAATTGGGCAGCTTGCGACGTTGGTCGAGGATGTGCTCTTTCTTGCCCGCATGGACAATGGCGAGATTCATCTCCGTCTGACGTCGGTTGATCCGGCAACGATCCTCGCACGTGCTATCGATGGCATACGCGAGCAGCTACAGCAGAAGAATATCGCCATCGTGCAGACGCAGGGCGAGCATCCAGGGACCATCCAGGCCGATGGCGAACGCTTGCGCCTGGGAATTGCTGGGCTGTTGCGCGGCGCTCTGGCACTGATACCGCCCAACGGAGAACTGGTAGTCTCCACAGCAACGCGTGAGACGCGGTTCTGTATCGAGATAGCGCTGGTGGGTGTGCGGCTGAATGCTTCAGACCTGCGCCACCTGTTCGACCGCTTCAGCCAGCCGCATCCACTTGGCGCCGACCGCGCCGCCTACCTTGGGCTGGGGCTGGCCATCGCACAGGCTACCGCTGGCTTGCATGGTGCCGCTGTCCACGCCACCACCGATGACGGCAATGTGACCCTTCACTACGAAGTGCCGCTGTCCCTGTCCTGATCCCTGCCCTGACCGCTGTCCGGATGCTCCCGGCTACTGCTCAGTGGGCCTGCGCGCCACGAAGATTGCCCGTGCTGAGGTATCATCCCACGGAGCAAGATCGTACCCGCCATACACCTCCTCGACCGCGAATCCCGCATATTGCAGTGCTACGTCGATTTCGCCTCTGCTCAGCAACGCGAGCGACATCGTGCTAATTGCCCGCCGCACCTCGCCTCCCTGCTGGTGCAGATCGTAAAAGTGCGTCAGGCGGAGCGTACCCGGTGTCGCCTGCGGAGCGGCAGTGACCAGATGCGAGAGCAGCACGGCGGCGTTTTCGGGCAATGGCCAGGTACCCTGACACCAGAGTTGGCCCGCCGTCTCGGTCAGGCGCCGCACACCGAGCAGGTCAATGTCAAGCAACAGCAGCGCGCCGGGGCGCAAGTGAGCGCACATCTCCGTCAGTGCGCGGTGGCGAGCTTGCGCGGTCAGCAGGTGCGCGAACGTGTTGAGGCTAAATAGACCAAGGTCAAAGCGCTCGTCATCAGCGAGGGGTAAGCGCTCGGCCTCGCCCGTAAGGACGCGAATGCGTCGCGAGACCCGCTCTGGAAGCGTCGCCAGCCGCCGGGCACACCGCTGGCGCATAGCCTCGGAAGGCTCTATTCCCGTCACACTGTAGCCGGCAGCGGCCAGTCGCGCTAGGACGCGCCCCGTGCCAGAGCCGATTTCAAGGATGGCAGGCGCCCGCAGATCCGCCTGTACGATCAATTCCTGGTAGCACTCGATATCCTCGGAGATCCGATCATGTTCGACGTCATACCAGGTGGCAATCGCTGCATAGGCGTCATACGGCATTTCACGTGACATTGCTACCTCCTGCTGGGTCGCGCGACGCGCCCGCAACGACGACCATCCCGCGTTGAGCGTTATTGTGCTGGGTTACTGTGAGGACGACTGGATGACTTTTCTCACTAGTGCCATCTGGTCGGGCACCTGTATTATCTGACAGTTGCCCACGGTTCGAGAAGAACCAGCGGCCCGGAGCAGCTACAACATTATGAAACTGGCGGATACTCGCCCACGTAGTTCTACTGCGGGCTGCGCAGAGACGCGTAGCATCTTCATTGCCTTTGCAGCGACGCACAGGCGCACAGGACACAGAACACAACCCGGTGAAGAGGGGAATTGTTGTGGAAATGACCAGCAAGCCAGGAACCGACAACCAGCCGACAGAACAGTATCCAACCAGCGTCGCCGCACTCGAAGCGATTGATGTGCGTAAGTCTCTGCCGCTGGGACGCGAGCGCATTGATATTCTCAAAGGGATCGATCTCCGCGTCAATCACGGCGAATTCGTCGCCATTGTCGGACCCTCCGGCTCCGGCAAGTCTACGCTCCTCGGCATCATCGCCGGCCTGGACAACCCGACCAGTGGCCGCGTTCTGCTCGATGGCATCGACATCACACGCATGAGTGAATCACAGCTTGCCTCAGTGCGCAACCAGAAGATTGGCATGGTGTACCAGGCATTCAACCTGATTCCCACGCTTACCGCTCAGGAAAACGTCGAGATTCCGCTATACGTTGGCAAGCACCGCGTCAAACCCGCTGCCCGTGCCCAGGAGCTTCTGCAGCTTGTCGGCTTAGGTCACCGCCTCCGCAACCGGCCCTCGCAACTCTCCGGCGGCGAGCAGCAACGCGTAGCCGTAGCGCGCGCACTAGCAACCCGGCCCGCCATTGTCATCATGGACGAGCCTACCGGCAATCTGGACCAGAAGAACAGTGAGAACGTTCTGCGAATGATTGGTGACCTGCGCCACGCGACGGGGACCACTTTTATCATCGCTACTCATGACCTGAATGTTGCCGCTGCCGCCGACCGCCAGATCCGTATCATCGATGGGCTGGTTGCGGCGGAAGAGCCAATCGCCTGATGGGGTTGTGCTTCGTTCTCCGCGATGGAACTGGCGGTGGCGGCTTCGCCCTGCCCGATTGATAGAGGAGTCTCTCGGCATGAAAGCCGGTTTTTACTGGAGATATGCCACTCGCTCACTGAGGCGCGGCGGGCAGCGGACGCTGCTGGCTATCTTCTGCGTGGCAGTCGGCGTGATGGCGATTGTCTCGCTCCAACTCGTCGGCAACATGGTTGACAACGGATTGACCACCAACGTCCGAGAAGGAAATGGCGGCGACATTTCAGTCCGCAGCGATGTCGTGCCCATCAACACCCAACAACTCAAAGCGTTCGATACGCTCAAGTCCAGTGGCACGATCACCGACTACACCGCGGTGGTTTCGGGGCAGGTCAAAGGCAACGACAAAGACGGCTCGAACGATATCTTCATTCTCCGCGCAGTTGACCCGCAGAAGTTCCCGCTCTCCGGCACCCCTCCTTTCAAGGATCCCAGCGATGGGAGCTTTCCATCGCTTCTGACGGGGAATTACGCTGTCGTAAACCAGAAATGGCTCGACCAGACGGGCTATCAGAAGGGTGACAGCCTCTCCATTGGCACCACCGATGGGCGCACGCTTAACGTCACCATCGGCGGCGTTCTCAACAACGCGGGAGCGTTTCAGCGGCCACAGATTCTCGTCTCATTAGACACCTATGCCGCCGCTCCCAGCAGCTCGGGCCTGCCTGTCGGCTACAGTGTGGTCTATGTCACCGTTCCGGGGCATACGGATGCCAACGCCGAGGCGGCCAAGAAAGACATCCAGTCTGATCTTCCTCAGGCGACCGTGACCACCACGAAAGATGCGCTGGCGCAGAATGAAAGCCAGGTGCAGAGCATCCGCAACTTCTTGCGCATCGTCGGTTTGCTGGCGCTGCTCATTGGCGGCATTGGAATCGTCAACACGATGCAGGTACTGCTCCGGCGCCGCCAGCTCGAGATCGCCATGCTCAAGACTGCGGGCTACCGGCGTGGCAACCTGTACACCATGTTCGGGTTGGAAGCTGCGCTTCTAGGGATCGTAGGCGGTGTGCTGGGCGCGGGTATCGGCGTCGGCGTCAGCTTCCTGGTCAAGGGGCTGGTCGAGCGCGCATTTTTCATCAACCTGCCAGCCACCATAGACCCGGTGACCGTGGCATCCGGCGTCGCCATCGGCTTCTTCACCGCGCTCATCTTCGGCATCATGCCCATTGTTCAGGCAAGCCAGATTCGGCCGCTCGCAGTCCTCCGGGGGCTGGGAGAGGGAGCGCGTGCGGGAAGTATCCTCCTGACGATCGGGCTGTCCGCGCTACTCGTCGCACTGTTCTTCCTGTTCTGCCTGGCGATTCTGGGGAACCTGTGGCTCACGTCCCTCGCTATCGTGGTGACAGGCATCCTGCTGCTGCTGCTGAGCCTGTTCTTCACGCTCGTCGTGCTGGTCATTAGCAACCTCCCCGTGCCGGATGGATTCCCATGGTGGTATGTGCTTCTCGTGCTCGCCAGTCTGCTGGTGGCGGGCGGCATCACCTGGTTTGCGCCGGGCTTTGGCGCGCTGTTCTTGTTCCTCGCGGTATGCGGCTTTGTCGTCATGCTCTTACCGCGCACCTGGAAATCCAATGTAAGGATGGCGCTGCGAAACGTTGGCCGCCAGCGCGCACGCACGGTGACAACGCTCATCGCGCTGTTCGTTGGCGTCTTCGCCATCGGGATTATCCTGGTACTGGGCCAGAACATCAAGGACCAGATCAACGCGGCCCTCTCGAACAATCTCAAGTACAACTCATTCGTCATTGCGGGAGTCGACAACCGCGCGCAGGTTGAGAAGACGCTGGACGGCATGACCGGCATTCAGGCGAAGCAGGAAAACAGCGTTGCCCAGGGGGCGCTGCCTATCGCGGTACGCGGCGTACCCATGGCAGAGATTGTCAAGAACGCAGGCAGGGGTGGCCCCAATAATCTGGGACGCCAAGGCGCCTATGCCTTACTGAGCAGCCTTGAGGGGTTCGATCTGACCCACGGCGGAGCTCCACAAGCAACCATTGTGCCAGGTGAGCAGGATAACGGCGTCAAAGGGCGCAATTTGAATGCGGCGGATGCTGGAACTTCGAACATCTTGCTGCCGCATGCCGCCTCATTGGCCCCGCTCAACCTCAAGCTCAACGACACTATTGTCATCGCTGGCCAGGATGGAAAGACTACAGTGACATTCACGGTAGTCGGCTTCTTCTCCGATGCCGACAGCCTCACAGGCGCGGCAGTATGGGCCGACGACAGCCAGGTCAACATCATCTCTGGCGGCAAGCCACTTTATGTCTTCCAACTGAAGATCGATCCAACGCTCTCAGATGAGAAGCTACGCCAGATCCAGAGAGCGGTGCCCAATGTGCAGACGTTTAGCCTGGTTGACCTGGTGCTCTTTATCAACACACTGCTCAACAACCTGATTATCATGCTGACGGCAATCGCCTCTCTGGCGATGATTGCTGGCATCATCATCATCGCCAACGCGGTCGCGCTGGCAATGTTGGAGAGACGACGAGAGTTGGGCATTCTGAAGTCAGTCGGCTTTACCAGCCGGAGCGTCCTGAGCGAGGTGTTGATCGAGAACGGCGCGGTTGGGTTCGCTGGCGCATTACTCGCCATGCTGCTGGTGACGGCGGCCATCTTCATTCTGAGCAAGTTCGTCTTCAACTCAGACTTTAGTGTCGCGACTCCGCTCGTGTTGGGCATCGTGCTCGCGACCGCAGCCGTCTGTATGGTCGTGGCGGCCTTCGTCGCCTGGGGTGCGACACGCGTCCGGCCACTCGAAGTCTTGCGGTACGAATAGCGCCAGGCAGCACCTTCGCGTCATCCGTCCCCCTTCAGCGGTACCGCTGGAGGGGGCGTTCTATTGTACCTGGTGTACCGGGATGCCACACCGCCCCAACAATGCGGCGCAGAGAGAAGCGGGATACGCAACTGGAAGGCGCTGGTGCGGGCCATGCGAGTCGGAGCCAGCGCTCGCCAGCAGACCGTGTTCGCGGGCAAACGCATCGTATGTCGCCGCCTGCTCCACTGAGTAGGTGGGATAGCGCACCTCAATGCCGTCGAGCGGCACCTCAGCCAGCATCTCGGCCAGCAGCGGCACATCGTACTGATAGATCTCGCCGCCACCGCGCCCCGGATGCGCCAGCACGGCGAGCGCACCGCTCGTGTGGGCGGCAGCCACAGCCTCGGCCAACGGAACGCTGATCGAGCGATAGCCTGCGTCGGCAATCATCTGCAGCGCGTCGTCCAGGCTGGTAGCGTAGCCGTGCGTCTGCAAGAGGCGCGCATTGTCGATAGGACGCACGGGCAGATCGCCTGCCGGGGCGAAGCGATAGCCCCGGCGCCCCAGCTCCTCGTACACGGCGTGCGTATTCGCCAATTGGGTCGCCACGGTCCCACGTGCCAGAGCCGCCAGCGTGTCGCCGCGAAACTCACGAGCGTAGCAGAGCAGGTGCGCCGTATGGCCACGCCAGTTTGTTGTCATCTCGACACCCGGCAGGACATAGATGCCATATGTCGCGCCAAGCGCCTGTAGCTCCGCGAGATGCTCCATCTCGTCGTGGTCCGTAATCGAGACGACCCGGAATCGCTCGCGCTGCAAATAGGCGAAAAGATCCGGCGGCAGCCACTGCCCATCGCTATAGATGGTATGAATCTGCAAGTCGATGCGGTCATGTGGGGAGATGATCATAGCCTGGCTTCCTGGCTGGTGAGCGCCTCGTGATAGACGTCAACGATTTTGCGGGCAACTTGTTCCTGCGTGAAGTGTTCAAGAACGCGCGCTCTGCCCGCCCGCGCATAGTACTCGCGTAGCTCCGGATGTTCAGCCAGCCGCAGCAGCGCCGCACCCAGAGCCGCCACATCGCCTTCAGGGACGATAACACCCGCTGAGCCGATCACGTGGGGTATCTCACCCGAGTGAGAACCCACTACCGGCACGCCACACGCCATTGCCTCGATCAAAACGCGGCCAAACTGCTCTTTCCAATGTGCCCGAGTCAGCGATGGCGCCGCCAGCACATCCAGATCCGCCAGCACGTGAGGGACATCGCTCGTCGCGACTGCTGGTACAAACGTGACCCGCCCGGCGACGCCCATCTCATCCGCCATCCGGCGCAACGCTCCCTCATCCGGCCCGCTCCCAATCAGCCGGAGGACGCAGCGCTCAGGCAATCCCGTTAGCGCCTCGATGAGCAGACCGCTCCCCTTGTAGAGCACAAGCCGGCCCAGATAGCCGATGGTGAAGCTATCGCGCTGCGATACGCGGGGCAACGGCTGGTATAGGTCAGGGTCCACTCCGTGGACTGAAAATGTGGCCAGCCGCCCGGCATACCCCTTCCGACGCAACACAGCGGCGGCATCGGAATTGCCTGCGATGATCGCGGCAGCGTGGCGATAAGTGTATCGCTCCATCCACGCATAGGGGATGGGATAGCCGCGGTAGAGATTCTGCCACGCGACGAAGACCGTTGCAGCGCGAAGCCGCGTCGCCAGAAATTGAGCCTGCATGGCAGCGGGATTATACGGCTCCTCGTCAATGTGCACCAGGTCGGGCCGCAGCGAGCGCAGCATGCCTCGTAGACCGCGATAGAGATATAGGTGATAGTGTCCATTGAAGAGCACGCGCGCCGTGCGCACCTGATAGCCTTCGGTAAATCGCGGGAGAAACGAGAGTAGACGCCCATCATCAGAGCGCCAGGTAGATGGCGTAATGAGCGTCAGCTCGATGTCAGGCTGGCGGGCAATCCACTCAAGCTGGCGTTGCGCGGTCTCTGCTACGAACGTCTTAGAGATGATGGCAACGCGCATGCCTAGTCCCTTGTCGTTCCGGTGACTTCCGCATACAGTGCACTGGTCTCAGCCGCCGCCTGCTGCCAGCTAAATTCGCGCACATGTGCCAGCCCACGCGCCCGCAGGTCGTCCCGATGCTCACGCGAGGTGAGCACACGCAGAATCGCCCCCCCCAGCCGGTCAGTATCGAGTGGATCAACCTGCACCCCAGCACTCCCGACGACTTCTGGCAACGATGTGCGGTTAGAGCAGACGACCGGAGCACCACACGCCATGGCTTCGAGCGGTGTCAGGCCGAATCCTTCGTAGACCGATGTGAAGGCGAAACATGACGCAGCGCTGTACATCGCCGGTAAGTCTTCCTCATCGATGGGCATGCACACAACGTTCTCCTCGACCTCGAACGCCGTCGCGAGGTAGCGCCAGTCGGGGAAAAGGGGGCTGGAGCCAAGACGATCAGGGTCGCCCGCAATGAAGAGCTGGAGGTCAGGATTCTGCATCTCATGGAATACGGCGGCGAACGCGCCCACGAGCGCCTGGATGTTCTTCCGGGCATCAAGTCCGCCGACGTTCAACACAAACATGTCGCTCAGGCCATATTTCTCGCGTACCTCTATCAGCCGCCGCGCATCCTGCACACGGCGGTACTGCGGCGCGACTGCCTCATAGATCACGCGCACCCGATCTTCAGGCATACCGAGCGTCTCCATGATGTCGCGCTTGGAGAACTCAGAGACCGCGATGATCATATCCGCGTGTTTGGCGGCGTTCGAGACGAGCCGCGCGTACGCCTGAGCGGTAGGAGTCGCGCGGTAGGCAGGCAGCCGAAGGTTGATAATGTCGTGAATCGTCGCAATGATAGGAATGCCCAGTGTGCGCCGTGGCGGCGCAAAGTAGGGCACATGCATCAGCCGAGCGCCGCGCTGCTTGGCAGCATGCGGAAAGGTGTGCTGTTCCCAGGCCAGTCTGGCAACGCTCTCGCCCGCATGGCGAAATCGGCTCGGCGGCAGCGCCTCCCACTGGAAGGTCGAGGGCGTCTCCGGGACGTTCTTCACCTCGGTCGGGCTGAGCACCAGATACTCGTTGATGCCGTCGACGCGCCCGAGCGCGCTCAGGAGGTTCGTGACGTAGCGCCCGGTGCCCGTATATGGCTCCAGCAAATAGAGCGCATTGAACGCAACTCGCATCGTCGAATATCCCCGATTTCCAGACGCCCACGAGCGGCTATACCGTCCGTATGGTGGACGGTAGCTCGCTCCGCTTCAGAATAACACATCCCCCAGATCAGCGAGAGCTATACACCTGGCTCCCGATGGCCCGCCAGACGCAGGAGCGCAAACTGGCAGCCAAGCATGAGGGCAAATTGTAGCTCCATTGCGTGCACAAACAAATCGTCGGTCAGGTTGTGCGCCGCAAGCGCTACCACCGACGCAAGCAAACCCAATGCCAGCGCGGGCAACGAGCTGCGTGGCCCAGCAAACGCGCGCACCCGCCGCACCGTATACCAGCCGAGATACACGGTAGCAACGGTCAGCGCCACAAATGCGCCACTCCCCAGTATGCCGGTCTCAGCGGCAGTGTTGAGGTAATAGTTGTGCGCATGACCGAGCGCTTCAGGCCAGTCAGGCAGCGCATAGCGCGGATACGCGGCATTATAGTTGCCCGCACCAACGCCCAGAACTGGGCGCGCGGCAAACATCCGCAGACCCGCAATCCAGTGGGCAAGGCGCTCTACCGTCGAGTAGTTGGCACTCGTCACCGCTCCGCTCAGCGCGTTGCCAATCCGCAACTGATCGAGAATCGCCTCCCGTAGGCGTGAGGGGATCAGCCCAACAGCCCACATAATCGCCAGCAGCGGAATCGCGATGGCCGCGACGACCGCTGCCAGCCGTTCGCGCCGCCACCCCACCACGACCATGACCAGCAGACCTACGCCAAACCCGAGCAGCGCTCCACGCGAATTCGCCAGGAGTTGCGCGCCGAGCAACAGGGCACTCGCGCCACCCGCCGCCCATCGCTCCCTGGCATCATGGCCGAACAACACCAGCGCAAGCGCGAGCATGAGGCCGAAATTCAGGAAGCCCCCGTACGGGTTGGGCTGGTCGAACGTGCCAAACACCCGCAGGCTACTGCCGCCGGGGCCAGCCTGGCCTGTAGCGGCCACCCACTGAACGAAGCCGTACAACGCCTCAAGTGTAGCCGCCCCAATCGTTGTCCAAATGACCGCCCGCACTCGCAGCTCGGTCCGCAAGTAGACAGCGCTGAGCGCCACGATGACCAGCACCTCGCTCCACTTGACGATCTCTTTGAGTGTAGCGACTTTATCCAGAGCTACTACCATCGAAAGGCAGACAGCCAGAAGGTATGCGGCCAGCGCCAGAAGGACAAGGAATGGAGCACGCTCACCAGCCCAGAGCGATCGCAGGCGGCTCGGCTGAAGCAGCGACAGAACACGGCCCAGGCGACGACGATGGCGTATCAGCCAGACCAGCGTGACCGCCCCGACGAGCAGATCGGTGGGGCCGATATTCACGCCCGCGACCGAGAGCGACACGAGCGACCCAAAGGCGACCGCACAGGGCAGGAGCAGAAAGGCACTGAATGGCTCCAGCGCGACCAGCGCCACGAGACTGCCACCAGCCACCAGCCACAGCGCGAGCATGTCTGGCAGCAGCAGTACCAACGCGGCCAGCGCCACCGCCAGCAACCCGGCGAGGGTTGCGAGAGGCGCTCGCCTCGAAATCGCTCCCTGCACCACTAGCCGTTCACACTGGTCGAGACGGGCAAGCCACCGCGCTCCCGCTCGCGCCGGAACCATTCGATGGTTTGAGTAAGGCCCGCCTTGGGACCAATCTTCGGCTCCCAGCCAAGCATTCGCTTCGCCTTGGATATATCAGGCTGACGACGTTCTGGATCATCTTCCCGCTTCTCCTTGAAGATGATGGTTGAGGTGGAACCACACAACTGCTTGATCATTTCCGCCCATTCGAGAACCGTGTGTTCCTCAGGATTCCCCAGGTTGAAAACCTCAGCGGTCGTGCCGTCGGTAAACATGGCGCGCACCAGGCCATCAACCAGATCGTCCACATAGCAAATGCTGCGTGTCTGTTGCCCGGTGCCATGGACGATGAGCGGCTCGTTGGCCAGCGCCCACATGATGAAATTAGGAATCATGCGACCATCGTTCAACTGATTATGGGGGCCGTAGGTGTTGAAGATGCGCGCGATTCGGACATCAAGACCATACTGGCGATGAAACTCCATCGTGATCGTCTCACCCAGGCGCTTGCTCTCATCGTAGCAGGCACGCACGCCAATGGGATTGACGTTGCCCCAGTAGTCTTCGCGCTGGGGGTGAACCAGTGGATCGCCATACGCCTCCGAGGTAGAGGCTACCAAGAAACGAGCGCCGCTTGCCCGCGCCAGATCGAGCATCCGCCACGTACCTTCGGTATTGACGCGGATCGTCTCGAACGGATACGTCCAATATCCGATAGGACTCGCCGGGCTGGCGAGATGGAAGATCGCATCGACCGGCGTACCCAGCTCCAATGGCAGTGTCACATCATGGTGTACGAAATGAAACCCGTCATGGCTTTTCAAGGATTCCATATTGCGCGCTGAGCCAGTAATCAGGTTATCCACACACCAGACTTCATGATTTTCCAGGAGCAGGCGAGCACATAAATGGGATCCTATCAGACCCGCTCCTCCGGTAACGACGACCTTCAACGGAAACCTCCCCAGGGCTAATTGAACGTAGGGATGCAATGATAGCAAGCACGAGACGCACTGCATGCAATGCCAAATGCAGTCACCGCCGGGCGGTACACTGGTCCTGATTTTACCGCTTTGGCCCCCTCGGCGCAATGTTGATGCCCCCAACGCCCGCTACGCGACACGGCGTAATGGCCTTTTTCTTGCAGCGCTAGCCGTGCAATGGTACTCCTGCGGTTAAGGTAGTCGCCTAAGCGTTTGGCAGGTATACTTGTTGTCTTAGCAGGGGAGCCGAAAAGGTAGACAAGATACCAGAAGCGCCGCCGATGCGTCTAATGTACTGAAGCGTCTGGCACGCAGTACCGGCTGATGCTGCTCGCATGCGGAGCGCGAGCTTGTGAGTGAACCTGGGAGCACACAGCCCAACCCACATCTTCGCTCTCCCAGAATCACCGTAATACCCAGTTTCCTGCATCGCATGGAGGATTGGAATCGTGGATAGCACAGGACGTCCCCCCGCATCCGGCGATGGCTCAGGCGAGACTCCCGACGGGCGCTCAGATGATCTCGCGGACTCTTCATCTGAATTGATGGGTCCATCGGAACCGTCCGTGCCGAGCGATGAGCCGACGCGCATCATCGAGCCGTTGCAGGCATCACACCATCAGACATACCAGTCAGCATCGAGCATCAGCCCAGATGAGTATGCCAGTACTCTCGATATCCCCAATGAATTCGAGAGCCGGGCCAGCCTCGAAGACATTCCGACGCAGGTCAGTGCATTCGATGAGCAGCCAGGGATCATACATACCCAGGATCGCAGCACGGACAGAAATACCTTACAGGGCAACGTTGCCGATTGGTCTGGTGCTGATCACCCGGATGCCCGGCACTACGTCGCCATGCCGCCAAACCCTCATCGCTTCCTAATGGCGAGACGGCGGAGGCGCTACATCTTCTACATGCGCCATTCGGCGCGGGCGCGGCATGCCGCGCACAGCACGGCGCTTACCCGCCTTGCGTGGGCCTCAGCGATTATCACAGCCGCAGTCATCGCGACCCTCCTGACGGGATCATTTGGGGTCGCCTCTTCTTATTATCAGTCGCAGCAAGCCGCCGTTGATTCACTCAACCGCACCATTGCTTCGCGCGACAGTGTCCGCATCTACGACCGCAAGGGAGTGCTCCTTTACCAGTTCTCCGACAACGGCGCCCAGCATAGCATCTCGCTCGCGCATGTGCCGCTTCAGCTCGTCAACGCGACGATTGCTATTGAAGACCGGTCATTCTGGATCAACCAGGGGGTAGACTTCACCTCGATTGTGCGCGCAGGAGTGGCCGACATCCAGACCAGAAGCATCAATCAGGGCGGCAGCACCATCACCCAGCAGCTCATCAAGCAGAATGTGCTCAACAGTAACGAGACGTTTGACCGCAAGTTGCGTGAGGCAATCCTGGCAATTGGAATGACCGCAACCGGCGCGTATACCAAGAGCCAGATCCTCGAGATGTATCTCAACTCCATTCCGTACGGTCAGGAGGCATACGGGATCGACGCCGCCGCCGCTGCCTACTTTGGCTATCAGGATGACCCGGTTACAGGCGAGACCGCGGCTCAGCATCTTGACCTGGCACAGGCATCCATGCTGGCGGGGATTCCGCAGAACCCCAATACCAATAATCCACTCCTGCATCCCCAGCATGCGCGCGACCGCCAGACGCAGGTTCTCCAGGCGATGGTCACTGAGGGATATATCACGCCGGGCGAGATGAAAGCTGCGCTGGCGGAATCCGCCTCGCCCAACTTCTTCCATCCACAGCCAAATACCAAGAATCTCGCGCCGCATTTTGTGGACTTCGTCAGGCAGCAACTGGAAGAGATGGTGCAGACTGGCCAGATCCACCTGACGCGCTCTGGCCTCAACGTCTACACCACGCTGGATATTGACCTGCAAAACTACGTGCAGCAGGCCATGAAAGATCACCTGTATGGCAATAATCGGGATGACTACGGCGGCTATATCCGCAACGACCACCTGACCAATCTCGCGGGCATGCTCGTTCAGCACCGCACTGGCGCGATCATGATGATGCTGGGGAGCGTGGACTACTACAGCACGACAATTGACGGGCAGTTCAATGTCTTGACGTCGGGCCCGGGGCGTGGTCCTGGCTCGTCGTTCAAGCCCATCGTCTATGCCGCGGCCTTCGCGAAAGGCTGGTTCCCCGGTATGACCATCGCGGACATGCCGACGGTTTTCTGGGATAGCGGCAGGAATCAGCCCTGGAATCCGCTGGACTTCAACTACAATCAGTTCTGGGGCAACATCACGCTGCGCACCGCGCTGCAGAACTCGCTCAACATTCCAGCGGTCAAGGTGATGCAGTTCGCGGGCGTGGATGATGTGCGCAATCTGGCCATGCGGATGGGCGTCACGTATTGGCCCTCGAGTGCCAGGTGGGGCTTATCATCGGCGCTCGGTACCCTTGACGTGCATCCATATGAGCTGGTGCAGGCGTACACCGTCTTCGCCAATTACGGCCAGTATATCCCACTGTACGCGATCGACAAGATCACCGATAGCTCAGGGGACACGTTGTTCCAATACACCCAACCGCGCCCGATTCAGGTGATGAGTCCTCAAGTAGCCTTCCTGGTGACGAACGTTCTCAGCGACAACTTCACCCGCGCCAAAGACTTTGGGGCGTGCAGTCCATTGTTCCTCGATACAACACTGAAAGGGGGCGATTGCCAGGCATGGCTGCGCCAGCGCCCACCCGCGGATCCCACGGGACAGGCTACCTGGCCATCACCAAATGCATGGCCAGCCGCCGCCAAAACCGGTACAGGTAATGATTTCGAAGACGACTGGACGCTAGGCTACACAATGGACTTCACAGGCGGGTTCTGGGGCGGCAATAACGACCACACGGCCATGTATCACATTGACGGCATCACGGGCGCCGCGCCCATCTGGCGCAAAGCCATGCTCTATGCGGAGCAGGAGTATGGGCTTCCCAAGACGCCCTTCCCGGTTCCTAATGGGGTGCATCAAATTACGTACACATCGAACGGCATCACCTCGACCGATTGGATTCTCGATGGCGTGATACCGCCTGCGGATATCGGCAACGCGGGCCCTCTGCAGCTCCCCTGCATTACCTTCACCGACAACCCGAATAATCCCTGGGTATATTCGAACGGACCATGCCAGGGTAGCCTGATACCTGGTGGCGGTAGCCCATATAGACCGTAGGCGGCAATGCCGGTATCTGGCAGGCAAAGCACTATAGACGAGCAGAAGGTGCGGGAGGAATGCTCATCGCACCTTCTTTTCCTCATCACAGGCTATAGGGCACGCATGGCAGAGCGTCTGGTCACTCGGGTTTACCAAACTCGTCGAGCGCGTCGAGGGTGTTGATGAAATCGCGGTATACGTCGAGGTTATCGCTCGCGGTAGTCTGATCGCGCGAGGATGAATGGGACTCCTCGATATCAGCGCCCTCCTGCACCGTAACCGATGCTTGATCCATTACGTTATCAGCAACATAAATTGGCACGTTCAAGCGTACAGCAAGGGCGATGGCATCGCTCGGGCGCGAATCGATCTCGACATGGCGTCCGTCGGCGTCGAGTACCAGGCGGGCGTAGAAAATATCCTCGATCAGATCACTGATAATGACACTTGACAGCTTCCCGCCAAGCTCCGTGATGACCGTTTTCAACAGGTCATGCGTGAGCGGACGAGGCGACGAGGTGCCCTGGAGTTCCATCGCAATCGAGTATGCCTCTGGATTGGCAATCCAGATGAAGAGATAGCGATCCGTTTGCGCGTCCTTGAGGATCACCACCCGCTGGCTCGTCGCGAGATTGATGCGAACACTCTCGACCGACACTTCCACCATGGGTTATGCTCCCTCCTGAAACCAGTCCTGCCTGGTGAGGTAATCCCAGTACACGACCCCCCTCATTTTACAACCGCGCGTATCTGGCGCGCAAATACTACTACTCTCAGCATAGATCGGATTGCTACTCTTTGCCCACTGCCTACGGCAATCTCTGTGCCTCGCAGCTCCATCCACCCCCTGCCCCACTAGTCATGACGAACTCATCCCGCCAGCAGGCACGCGCGAATCGCGCATAGTTCCTACCGCTGGCAGCGCCTCAAGCTCAGCAATTTCACCACAGGCGTTGACAGAAAAAGATACTCTCTGCTACACTGTAGAACGTGGGTTCTATGACATTGCATGTCAGAATGCATTGGGCACAAGGAGCATCCGCCGTGAAACGGGAAATGAGCGACATCCAAACGCGGATTCTGGCCTTCATTGAAGAGTATACGCGTACCCATGGGCGACCGCCGACCAATCGCGAAATCGGCGCGAAGGTAGAAATTTCTTCCACCGGACACGTTGACTATCACCTCACTGTTTTGGAAAAGAAAGGCTATATCGAGCGCGAGCGCAAGAAGAGTCGTGGCATCCGGCTCGCGCATCAGGAGCCTGCGGGCCTGCGCGTGTATGGGGCTATCGCTGCCGGCCAGCCGATAGAAATCTATGCCGATCAGCAGGAATCGCCACTGGATCTAAGTGCCCGCCACACGCATGAGTACGTGTTGAAGGTGAAGGGCAACTCGATGATCGACGATCACATCAACGATGGCGACTGCGTGTTGGTGTTGCCGGATGCAACTATCAGCGATGGTGATATCATCGTCGCCACGCATATGACCGATGGCGCGAACGGCGCGGCGACCCTCAAACGTATCTATCGCGAGCGCGACCGCATTCGGCTGCAGCCTGCCAATTCCCAGATGGACCCCATCTATGTCCCGCGACACGAATGGGATACAGAATGGCAGGTACAAGGGAAGGTGACAGCGGTCTACCGTCAGTTCTCGTAACATACCTGGTGTCCGTTCGCTCATCCATTGTGCCCAAACCCACCTGCGGGTCTTCTCACGAGCTTGCGCCGTGCAGGGTGGCTGTGCTACGCTGCCCCCGACTCTCACAGATGATTGGCATCTGTCATATCAAGCCTGCGCCAGGCAGCGTGGTACTACCCGATCTGCCCCGCTTTGTCCGCGCAGCGTGCAGGTCAGGGGGACCCGCTTGAGTATCGAGCAGACACTACTCAGTCTCATAGAACATTGGTATGTCACCTTCGGTTATGCTGGCATTATCCTGGCGATGGCCCTCGAAAGCTGTTGCATTCCGCTGCCGAGCGAATTGGTCATGCCGCTGGCTGGATATATGGTCTTCAAGCACCCTGACCAGTTCTCGTTGATTGGCGTGGGCGTCGCAGGGGCTATTGGCTGCGCTATTGGCTCGGCGGTTGCCTATGGTATCGGCGCCGCGGGCGGACGCCCCCTACTCCTGCGCTACGGCAAGTACATCCTCATCTCCAAGGCCGATTCTGATCGTGCCGACCGCTGGTTCCAGCGCCACGGCGCTCCGGTCGCCTTCTTCTCCCGGCTACTTCCTGTGGTTCGGACGTACATCTCGCTGCCCGCTGGCATCTCGCGGATGAACTTCCCGCAGTTTCTGCTCTTCACACTGCTCGGCTCGCTGCCATGGACGTTCGTGCTGGCTGCGTTGGGCCTGGCGTTCGGCGATAGCTTCGAGAAGATGCTCACTGAGATGACAACCGTGTTCCACGGACTGGACGTCGTCATCCTCGTGCTGCTCGTCATCGCTGTGGGACTCTATATCCGCCGCCATGTGCGCCACTCGCGCGAGGCAGAGGCAGCGGAGGTGGTTTCGAGCGCCGATGCCACGAGCAGCAGCGCTCCGCGGAGCTAATCGCGCGGCTTGACGTCGTACCAGTTACGGCCAAGCTTGATCTCAACCTTGATTGGTACGCTCAAAGCCAGCGCGCTTCGCATTGCGCCGTCCACGAGCTCCGCGACCAGATCAACCTCGCCGTCTGGCACTTCCAGCACCAGTTCATCATGCACCTGCAGGATCTGCCGGGCGCCGAGGTTCAGCTCCTCGATCTGGCGCTGAAGGGCGATCATAGCCATCTTGATCATGTCGGCATTTGTGCCCTGAATGGGCATATTGATCGCCTCACGTTCCGCTGCCTGACGCTGGACAACTGGCAAGCCGCTCATATCGGGGAAGTAGCGCCGGCGGCCCATCAACGTCTGCACATACCCCTGTGTGCGCGCCTGGTGCAGCGTATTCTGCACGTACTCGCGCACCAGAGGGAATGTCTGCTCATAGTTGCGGATGAACTCGACGGCTTCCGCGTTGCTCATACCAGTGGTGCGCGCCAGACCAAATGCAGACTGGCCATACAGCACGGCAAAGTTGACCGTCTTGGCCAGCCGCCGCTGGTCCGGGAGCACTTCGACCAGCGGCACATTGAAGAGCCGGCTTGCCGTCGCCGCGTGAATGTCCTCTCCTGCCTCGAAAGCCGCTACCAAAGCGGGCTCCCGGGTCACATGCGCCAGAATGCGCAATTCGATCTGTGAGTAATCCGCCGTGAGCAGATACGCGCCTGGGTCAGCCAGGAAAGCCCGGCGAATACGTCGCCCAACCTCCGTGCGGATGGGAATATTCTGCAGGTTCGGGTTGGAGGAACTCAGCCGACCGGTTGCCGCAATGGTCTGATTGAACGAGGTGTGAATCCGCCCATCGCGCGGATTGATCAGCTCGAGCAGGCCATCCACATAGGTGGACTTGAGTTTGCTCAGTTGGCGATATTCGAGCAGATCATCCACGGCATCATGCTGCCCACGCAGACCCTCCAGCACCTCAGCATCAACCGAATACCCGGTTTTCGTCTTTCGTCCATGAGGCAGCCGTAGCTCGCCAAAGAGCACATCACCAAGCTGACGCGTAGAATTCACATTGAACTGGTGGCCAACCGCGTCGTAGATCTCCTGCACCAGCGCGCCGCATTGCTCTTCAAGCTCGCTGCCCATCCGCCGCAGAAAATCCTTGTCTACCAGAATCCCGGTAAGTTCCATACGGGTCAGCACAGGAACAAGCGGCACCTCGATCTCGTCGAAGAGCTTGCGCAGTCCGCGCGTCTCTAGCACAGGCGCCAGCGTATGCATCAGCCGGAGCGTGATATCGGCATCGGCCCCAGCATAATCAGCCGCCAGACGAACAGGCACCTGCGCCATTGAGATCTGTGCCCGACCCTTGCCAATCAACTCGTCGATCGGAGTCATGATGATGCCCAGGTTCTCGAAAGCCTGTTCCTTCAGCCCGAGACCACGCCGACCGGGATTGAGCAGGTAGGCAGCAACCATCGTGTCAAAGCGCAGCCCTCGTACCCAGACGCCGTGGCGCGCCAAGACCAGCATGTCAAACTTGGCGTTGTGCCCAACCTTTCCGACAGCCTCATCACCGAACACAGCCCGCAACCGATCGAGCACATCACCCGTTGGAAGCTGGCGGGCAGGCATATTCCCTTCGGTATCGGTTGTGTGGCCCACGGGAATGTAGTATGCCTCACCTGGGCCAAGCGCGAATGACAATCCGACGATCTCAGCCTGAAGCTCATTCGCGGAATCGGTCTCAAGGTCAAAGGCGAATATATCGGCTCCAGATAGCGCGCGCGCAAGCACATCGAGCGCTTCCGGCGTATCGATGACCATGGTGTTGGTGCTCTTCGCCACAGTCTGAGGCCGAGGCAAGACGGTCGTTGCTACGGGCGGCGCAATGATGTCCCCTTCTTCCGCCAGCGCCTGCAGCGCGTCCTCGCCAAAGAGGCTGAGCTGAGCGGCGGCGTCGGTTGGGGCCGTAAGCTCTGGCTGCGTGGGTCGCGATGTGGGCCGTGTCGCTGCGGGTCGCGTTTCGCGCGCCACGACCGTTGGCGTACTTTCATCACCAAGCCGCCGCGGCAACTTATCGGCCAGACTGTAGAACTCAAACTCGTAGAGCACGCGACGCGCTTCATCGGGGTCATAGTTGAGAGCGCGGGCGCCTTCCAGGTCCAGCGTGACTGGCGCATCCCGTACGATGGTCGCCAGGTGTTTGCTGTGGAGCGCCTGGTCGCGATGCTCGGCCAGCAGCGCCTTCGTGCGGCCTGATAAGTCGTCAATATGGTCGAGGATATTTTCGAGTGTGCCATATTCCTGGATGAGTTTCGCCGCCGTCTTTGGTCCAATGCCCGGCACTCCGGGTATGTTATCAGAGGTATCGCCCACCAGGCCCTTGTAATCCACGACCTGCACCGGTTCAACGCCAAAACGCGTCTCCACCGCCGCGCGATCAAAATACTCGAATTCGCCTTTGCGCGGCGACCGGGCAAAGGTGACGCGGACCCAGTCGTCCACGAGTTGCAGCGTATCCAGGTCGCCCGTGGCAATGACTGTGCGCACATGCGCCTGCTCAGCCTGCCATGACAGTGTTCCGAGCAGATCATCGGCCTCATAGCCATCAAGTTCGTAGACAGGGATATTGAAGGCAGCGACAATTTCGCGCACTCGCCCAAACTGCGCGCGCATCCCATCTGGAAGGGATGGCCGATGCGCCTTGTACGGCGCATATTCCTTGTGGCGGAAGGTTGGCGTAGGACGGTCAAAGGTGAGGGCAAGATAGTCTGGCTTGACGATGCGCAGCACATCGAGCAGCATGCGTGTGAAACCATAGATGGCATTCGTCGGCTCGCCTGCCGTAGTGCTCATCTCATCGGGAAACGCGTGAAACGACCGGTGGAAAAGCGCGTGCCCATCCAGGAGCACCAGCTTTGGCGCTGCCTCTATCTCCGCTTGCTGCTGATCTGACCCAGCCTGCGCTTCGGGCTGTGATGAAGGTAGGGAATGTGATGAAGTAGGTGATGATGTCTGCGGCGCACGGCCCATAGATGTGTCCTCACAATGGTGGATATTCTGGCACTTCTATTGTATTCCATACGCGTGCTGCATATCCGGTCATGGGTAGCGCTCTGTCGCCATCACGCATGGCGGATGGTCACCGTCAGTGTACCATCTCCCACCATGACGCTATCCACGTAATCCTCCGCGGGCAGGCGCGCAAACGAGGCGTTGAGGGCGTCCTGCATTTCAGCGCCGTTTTCGAATTGCGCGAGCCAGCCCTGGACTTCCGTATTCCGCGCAAACAGCCGCCCATTGGCCGCAACCACCTGGGTTGAGATTCTTCCGGGGCTGCCCCAGAGCCGATAGGTCATGGTAATCTCGCCCGGAGAGAAATGAATCCGCACGTCTTTCATATCACCTTGATCACGCGTAACCGCTGGCTGGTTGTTGAAATCCCTTTCAAGCAATGTCCGCCTGAGAGAAGGAGTGCCAACGGGAATCACCGGGACCTTGTCCACTTCGGCTGCCAGACCAGCCCGCAAGCGCTGATCGAAGGCTGAATGCACCGCTGGCCGCACGATCGCCGTCCATCCACAGGCCGCCATGACCGCCAGCAGGAATGCCCCTATCGCGAGCGCGGTGAACGTGCGCCCGAGACAACCTCTTCTACGGGCCTTTGGCGCAGACATCGCCCGCGCCGCATACGGCGGTGAGGCATGGAACGGCGGCGCAGCGACCGTCGCCGTAGCCGGAGCAATCGGCTGCGGAGCGGCGGGAGCCACCCAGGAGGCGGTACGCGTCTCTGGCGTGAGCGGTGGTGGCGGCGCGGGCGCGTTCGCTGCAGCAACGGTAGGAGTCGAATCAGGCGGTGTGCTCAACGCGGAACCGGGGTAAAAGAGCGGGGTTCCGCACCCACCACACATACGATCGCCCACTTTGTTCTGCCAACCACACCGTGGACATCGTACTGATTCTGGCTGCATCGGCGCTACATCCTCTCCAAGACAACTCTGCCCGCTAGAGGATACTCCCCTGGCAGGCAGATGTCTATATGGAGAGCCTGAGAATTGTCTGAGCGTTCGCCCGAGCTACCGCAGCAGTTGCCGCACGCGACCCACGCCATGTAGGAATGCTCCCGGCGCGGAACGCAGCCGCCGCATGATGACGGGAGTAATCGAGGCGCGAATCCGCTCATAGAGACGCGGTGCTTCGTCAAGATCATCCAGATCTATCTCGCCGCTCCACCGTTCCCGGCTGTAAAGATTAGCGAGATGCTCGATGGTCGCCTGTTGCGCGGGAACAACTGAGGCCAGTCGCTCGGCGTACTCATGAGGCGTCTGCGCGGGTAATGGCGGCGCACCTGCCCACCGGCCCAATCGCGTAACGCGGGCCAGCGCTCCCGCTGCTGGAGCCAGACCACGGAAACTCATCCGCCACCAGACGAGGAATACAACCGCGAGCAGCAAGATGAACAGAATCAACGCACTCAGTCCAAGGCCGATGCGCACAACGGCTGAATTCTGCGGGGAGTTTGGGCCACCATTACCACCGATCGGAAGCCCGGGATCATTGTGCCCCGTCCTTGGTGGCGTCGCGGCGACTCCCGTGCCTGTCGCGCCTGGTGTTGTGCCGGGGAGAGCATCCTGCGGCCGGAAGAACGAGCCAAACGATTCGGTTGGCTCGAAGTTGATCCACCCGTACTTGCTACCAAAGTAAATTTGCGTCCACATATGCGCCTGCGTCCCACGCACGACATAGTACCCATGGTTCTGATCGTATGTGCCGTAGGTGAAGCCCAGAGCGACTCGGGTAGGCATGCCGAGCGAGCGGCCCATCATCGCCATCGCCGAGGCGAAGAAGGTGCAGAATCCCTTCTTTTGCTGCAGGAACCATGCAACGGCATCCTCGTTCGCTGGCGGATCAGGATTGTTCGTATCGTACTTGAAGCCCGCCCGCAGGTAATTCTCCAAGTGCACCGCCGCGTCATACATCGTCGTGGTGCCTTTTGTAGCCTCCAGAGCTTTCTGTTTGACGAACGGATCAATGCGAGTATTTTCTGGCAGGTAGAGTTGCATGACCCCTACCGGATACAGTTCAGGGTCTGTGCTCTGGCTGGGATAGGGCACCTGAGAAAGCTGCTGCACGGTCGCGGTCGAGACATAGCCCGCAGCGACATACTGATCGCCCGCCTGCAACGGTTTGTCCGCCTGCCAGAGCGTCGGAACGTCCGTGGAGCCGCGCGTCGTGTACGTTGAGTTGACGCTAAACCGGGCCGCTTCTGAGCCGGGAGCGAACAACTGGATCTCGCCGCCAAGTGGGACGTTATCGAAGGTAATCTGGTAGGTATCTACCTTGGTCACAGGTGAGGATGAGGGCAATGTCTTATTCTTTTGCGCGCCGACCTGCTGGCCAACCGTCGAGGTCCAGTTGGCGATCCCGTCATAGGAGTCATAGGTTTGTGTGATGAGATATTGGGAGCCATCATCCCCCGGATTCGGCAGGGTATAGTGCAAAATCTGGGTATTCGGCAGGTTGTTCGTTCCCCTAAGTCGGAGCGACGAATCGAAGAAATTGATGCCGCCTGCACCTGGTCCTGAGCCAACGACACCCGCGAAGATTTGCGTAAACTTGGCTTGCAGCGTGTTCAGCGGGTTCTGCGGTGAGGCCGCCCACTCTTGCAACTGCGCATTCGCCTGGCCCACCGGCAGCAGGTAGGCGAGCAGCAACACCACGACGGCAAAGATCGCTCCCGCCTGCATGAAATCCCAGCTCAAGTCTGACGAAAAGCGCAGACCACGCGCCTTCCAATGACGAATATTCTCGGCCAGCGTAAAACGCACGAGCAGCAGCAGCGACACGAGCAGGAAGAGCAGCAGGAAGATGAGCTTGTCGGGCGTCGCCCAATTGAGATTGATGAGCAAGACTACGCCGTTCGCAAGGACCGCCAACCAGGGCCGTCGCGTCCGAAGCACCAGCCAGACAGTGATATAGGCGAGCAAGAACGTTAGTATCGCCAGGAACAGCAGAAATACCGTGTTATCGCTGCTCTGACCACCACTGACGACGGCGCGCTGGAACCAGTTGCTCGTGTGTTGCAGGAGCAGCAGGCGATCCCCATCGAGCACAGCATCGGCTGTTTGTAGGAACGCGAGGACGATGCCAAGAATAACCGCCACAGAATGAACCAGCGCACCTGGCAAGCGTCCCTGCTGTACAGAGAGATAGCCCAGCAGCAGGCCAAAGGCAGTCGTCGCGGTGAGGATGTGCATGCCCGGCGCCCACGGCGGTGTGACACTCTCGATGCTAAACACTGTGATGAAGACACAGAGTGCAAGCAGAATGACCGTAAACCAACCGTCATCCGGCAGCAAACGCAGCCAGGGGGCCTTCGGCGCCAGCGGGCGGCGCACATTCGGCTGCTGCGGGACTATTTGAGTGGAAGTCTCCATGGCAATCGCTCCGTTTCGCGGAGAATAGTCAGGCAAGCGGATTTCAGCGCGGCCCCTGTTCCAGCACATGCACGAGCGGGTCACCGCGCTTTACAGGGATCACCGGTACACCTGCCGCGATCAGCATATCGTGCGTCCGGGCATTACCGCCAAGACGCTCGTCGAACGAACTTGGGTCCATCAGAATGACTAACGGCCGCACCCCGCGCCGCTGCAAGTGGTGTAGCGCCTGTGGCCAGTCCAACTCGGTCGAGGGTGTGATAACGATCAGGACGGTATTGCGGGCCAGGCGCGTCTCCTGTATAGCCAGCGCCTCAGAGAGCGAAACACGCTTCGTGGCGTGCGCCACCGCGAGCAGCTCCAGCGCTCTATCGAGTTGGCGCTCGCCGCGATCCAGCGCCAGCCCGGATTCCGCGGTACCGCTGACCTGCAAGCCAACGGATAGCTCCTGCTGACGCAGCAGGTACGCCGCAATGCTGGCCGCTATCGTCACGCCATATTCTTCGGTCGAGCTATCTCCCTCACCGGCCTGAGCATCACGGTCGAGATCGAGCATGACGACCACGTCGATAGTTGGGTCGAGGTCGAATTCCTTCACCATGAACTGGCCCAGTCTGGCGGTGCTCGGCCAGTGGATACGCGTCAGCGCGTCGCCGGGCACATAGTTGCGCACCGTGACAACGTTTGTCGTTGTTTGCTGCGAGCGCTGCGATCCACGACCACGCCCTGGCATAAGTCCTGGCACCAGCTCAAAATGCGACAGGGGCAGCGTTGGCGGCAGCACAAGCAACTGGTGTTCCTGGGCCAGCACCATCTCGCGCCGGAACAGTCCTAGCGGGTCGCCAGTGGTCGCGACGACAGGGCCAAGCGTAAAGCGCCCGCGACGACGACACACCGTCTTCGCGCGCCAGGCAATGCGCTGATGCGGCCCGACACTCGAAACATACCCGGCATGGTGGCCCGGCAGTGACGATCCATCGGAGACCTGAATCCACAGCTTAGGAATCATTGAGTGGTTTTCGAGCGAGAGGCTTTCCTCTACGCGCTCGCCAACCTGCGCGCGCCCGCCAAGCGCCGAGCGCGAGAAAGTAATCCCCCGCACGCTCAAAGAGAGCCAGACGAGCGAGAGAATCAGCGCGCCCAGGAGAGCGTATGTCAAAACCCAGAATGGTTGCCATCCGATAACGATGGCAAGAACGAATGTCACCGCGATCAGCAGAATCAGCTGCCAGGGGCGCATATGCCCGTGCCTTCCTTACTCGCGCCAAAGATTACCGGCGACCGTTGAGCGACCCCGGCCCACCCGGCACTGGCACCAGCCCCAATACCTCGTCCAGAACAGCGCCAGGAGTCACCCCACGAACGCGCGCTGCCGGAGCAATAATCAAACGATGGCTCAGAGCAGGCTTCACGAGCGCCTTGACGTCGTCGGGCACCACATAGTCGCGTCCCTGGAGTGCGGCGTGGGCCTGCGCGCCACGGAAAAGCGCCAGCGAGCCGCGTGGGCTGGCGCCCAGGTAGACCTGCTGATGCTGACGGGTAGCCGTCACCAGTGAGACGATATACTCGCGAAGCTCCTGATCGACACGTATCTCACGAAGCTGACTCTGCATCGACATCAACTCATCAGCGGCCAGGATCTGGCCCAGCGCATCAATCGGATGGGTCCGCTGCTGGCGATCGAGGATCGTGACCTCATCCGCGGGCGCGGGATATCCCAGACTGATGTTGAGCATGAACCGGTCGAGCTGTGCTTCAGGAAGGGGGAAGGTTCCTTCATACTCGATGGGGTTTTGCGTGGCCATGACCAGAAACGGCTGGGGCAGGTAATGGGTCTCGCCATCGACAGTAATCTGGCCCTCTTCCATCGCTTCGAGCAACGCCGACTGTGTCTTCGGCGTCGCGCGGTTGATCTCATCAGCCAGCACGAACTGGCTCATGATGGGTCCCGCGCGGAATTCGAACTCGCCAGTGCGCTGGTTGAACATGGAGACACCCGTCACGTCGCTGGGAAGGAGGTCGGGCGTAAACTGAATGCGCTTGAACGAGCAGCCAATGGAGCGAGCTATCGCTTTCGTCAGAACGGTCTTACCAACTCCCGGCACGTCCTCGATCAGCACATGCCCGCGGCACATCACCGCCATGAGTGTCAATTGCACGGCTTCGTGCTTGCCAACGATGACCTTCTCAACATTCGTGATGACGTGCTGAGCAGCGTTGCTAATATCCGCCACGGACAGAATAGGACGGTCTTCCAGTTTCACGCATGTTCGCGGCCCTCAGCCAGTGAATACGCGGGTAATTCACCAACCCCCTAGCTCAGGCCGCACTCCTTTCTGAACACTCGCTCTCAACTCTGGCAAGCAAAGTCGCCAGGGACTACCGGGCATGTGATGTCTGCTGAGTCATCCAGACAAAGGTGATGGGCCGCATGGCGGGCCCTCCCTTTCATATTCCGTCAAACTAGGCGGTGCCGTCAAATCAGCTCACAAGCGACCTGCTCGCTCATGGAGGATCGGTGAGCGGCGGCTTTATCGCCCTTTGTCCATCTCTGACGAATAGACGTGGTTATCCTTTACGCATGTTCACTGCATGGCCCGATTGCACACTCTAGACCATATCCAGCGAACGCCAGAGCTTGTCTCCCTACCCGAGAACAGGGCATAATACAGGGGTGTAATACCAGGCAGGTACCTGACCCACTGTTTCCAAGGAAATACGTATCAGGTGACAGTTGCAAAGGCAAGCCCAATGAACCGTATAGATGATCTACAAGCAACACTACGCGCCGAACAGCTTGATGGTTGGCTTTTCTTTGATTTTCGGCATTCCAACGCAGTTGCCGTACGCGTGCTTGAGCTTTCGCCGCACGCATTCTTCTCTCGCCGCTGGATGTACTACGTTCCCGCGACTGGCACGCCGACCAAGCTGGTAAGCTCCGTCGAATCGCACGTGCTGAATAGCCTGCCGGGCGATACGCTCGTCTACCGCTCCTGGCGGGAATATCGGCAGAAGCTGAGCCAGATGCTTGCCGGAGCCAGGCGAGTGGCGATGGAATACGTGCCTGACAATGCCATTCCCTACGTCTCCCTGGTCGATGCGGGTACCGTCGAGCTTGTGCGTGGGCTGGGGCCGGAGGTTGTCTCGTCAGCCGACTTCGCGCAACGCTTCGAGGCCGTGTTGACGCCTGCACAGATCGAATCGCACCGGGCCGCTGGCATTGCCCTGATGGATGCGTTTCACCGCCTCCTTCCCTGGCTGCGCGAACAGATGCTGAGTGACGCCATCGTGACAGAGTATCACGTGCAGCAGGAATTCGCCGATATGATGCGCGATACGGGGCTGGAAGTTCCCCCGGAGGAGAAGCCGCTCGTCGCCGTCAATGGCAACGCCGCTAACCCACACTACAGCCCAACCGCCGAGCGGCATGCTATCCTGAACCAGGGCGATCTGCTCCTGTTGGACTTCAGCGCGCCGCTCGCTGGCAACGATACCATCTTTGCCGATTACACCTGGATGGTGTATCTGGGGCAACAGGTTCCCGAGCGCATACAGGCCCTCTTCCACATAATTCGGGATGCTCGCGACACAGGCATTGACCTGCTCAGGCAGCGGTTCGAGGCGGGGCAGCGTGTTGAGGGATACGAGGTTGATGACGCGGTGCGCGGGGTGATCGCGGCTGCGGGGTACGGCGATGCGTTCATCCATCGAACCGGCCATAACATCAGCACCCGCGTCCATGGCAACGGAGCGCATCTGGACAACCTGGAGACGCACGATACGCGCCCACTGCTCCCCTATACCTGCACCAGTATGGAGCCAGGCATCTACCTGCCTGACGAAAACCTGGGGCTGCGCACTGAAGTGGATGTGCTACTGCTTCCCAATGGCATCGAGGTCACAGGTGAGCCACGCCAGAACGACGTCATCGCGCTGCTGGCGTAATCTCTGTGACGGCCTGCGCTCGCGCCCGCCTCAGGATGCGCTCTCCCAGGCCTGGGCCAGTACGTCGCGGTAGCGGTCCAGCCAGAGCCAGAACGTGTCTGCCCAATGCAGGCGGGCCAGGGCATCTTCCTCGTCATAGAGGTCATCGAAATCGTCGGGGAAGATGAGATCCTCGGCAATGCCGTTGACAAAGACAATCGGAAATACCAGCGCTAGCGCATCAGCCAGCAATGGCGCCTCGCCTTCCGCTGGCGGTGCTTCCAATCCGTAAGCGCCCAGATAGCGGTGTACGCGCAGAATATCCAGGCCGTCATCGACCAGCGGCGGCGTTGGACTATCCGCGCCAACCCAGCGCACACCCGTGAAATAGAGCAAGCTATAGGCCAGTTCCAGTATGCGACTTTCCCAGCGGGCCGCGTCGAGATCGTAGATCGCGCTCACCTCTGGCGGAGTAAACCGCAGATTGTGCGCTTGATAATCGCCATGGATGTGCAACTGCGGCGGCGCTGGCTCGATGGTCAGGGCAGCAATAGCAGCCTCCCGGCGTGCTTCACTGGTCTCCGCGACGCGCGTTAGACCGGTGGCCACCGCGTCCGAGATCGCGTGATGCCCAGCCGCCTGCTGGATCAGCGCGTTGTAGGCCCGTGCCAGCCCATCGGCAGAGCGCTCGTCTGGCCAGCGGTGCGGCTGCCAGAGAAAATCCGCCGATGCCTGATGCAGCCTGCCGAGCATGCCAGCGGCAGCCGCCAATTCCGCGTCGCTCTCCGCATCCTCCGTCACGAATTGCTGGCCGTCCAGCCAGCTCTGGGCCTCGTAGACGCCGTCTTCGGTGATGGCATAGGTGGAGCCGTCCGGGCGCGGCAGCACCCGCGGAACCGGCAATCCCGCGCCGCTCAGATGGTCCATGAATGCATGGCGAAATCGCAGATCGGCTTCGGTCAGGTCGGGCGGCTGGCGCCGTATCATATACCGCTGTCCGCGCACCTCGACCACGGGACGTAGAATCGTCCCGGCCATTCCCGGCACTGCGTCCACAACCTGAACATCTGCCGGAGCAAGCCCCCAGTTGGCGAGTACGGCAACCGCCTCATCGCGCACGGCAGTCATGTCACCATCCAGCATGCATCGTCCTCTCCGCATGATCCAACGGCTTGATGTGTCTCATGATACGATAGCGCGCAGGCTCGCCTCCCGGCAGCAGCGGCATATGCTGGTTGATGCGTAGAATCTCCTCCCGATGTGCTACAATCTGCGAAATATTCCGCATCAAGTGGCTTACCGATTATTGAGGAGGAGTACGTGACCCCGCCAGGCATACTCAACCAGCGCCCAGAGTTGGCAGAACTGCATGTGCATCTCGGCGGCGCGGTTGACCCGGCCATCATGTGGAGCATCGCCCACCAGCAGGGCATCCGCCTGCCCACCAAAGACTACTGGCAGTTTGTCGAGTTGATCACCGTCAGCTATCCAGACAAAGTCAATAATCTCGCCGAGTACGACCAAATCTTCCGCTGGACCGAGCTGATTCAGTCCAGCCCTCTGGCGATTGAGCGGTCAGTCTATGAAGTCATCGGCGGCGCGTATCGCAAATGCAATATCACGACATTGGAGCTACGCTTCAACCCCATGAAACGGAACCGCGAGGGCGAGCAAGACCTGGACCACATCATCACCGCGGCCATTCGTGGGCAGGACCGCGCGCTGCTGGAGTATCCGCAGATGCGCTCGGGGCTCATCCTGATGATGGATCGCACATTTCCACTGGAATTGAATTCCATCATCGTCGAGAAGGCGTTGCGCTATCGCGGACGAGGCATCATTGGCATCGATATCGCCGGTCCTCCCAATCCAGACTTCTCCTATCGCGCGCACGCGGCACTCGTGGAGCAGGCACGCGACGCTGGCCTGGGGGTCACGATACATACCGGCGAAGAGGGCCGTGTCGAAGATATGTGGGAGGTCGTGGAATATCTGCGTCCGAACCGCATCGGACACGGTATTCTCTGTGTCTACGATGAGAGGCTGATGCGCCATGTGGCGGATGCGGGCATCGTGCTTGAAGTCTGCCCGACATCCAACCTGCGAACACGCGCCGTGCGCAATGTCGCCGAGGTGCGCCATATCCTCGATACCCTGCGAGCAAACGGGGTTCCCTTCACGATCAACACCGACGGCCCCGACATGCTCATCACGACCATCGTCAAAGAATACGAGTTCCTGTTGGAACAGGGCATCTTCACAGAAGAGGACGTGCGCCGCTGCAATCAGACGGCAATCGAGGCCAGTTTTCTCAGCCGTTCATGGCCCATGTAGCGCTCTTAGCCCAGTGGCTTCTATTGAGAATAGTGCGGGAGTGCGACCAGATGCACGCTGGAGTTCCTTCCCCATAAAGCGTTCATGGTCGACTCCTTCACGCAATCTGGCGACTCCGCATACATGAAGCAGGCCGCTTTTCGGTCCGGGACATAGTGGAAACAGGCAACTACTCCGGCTGGAGCACGAGCTTCCCGTCCTTGAGGACGAGGATGTCGTCCACGTAGACCTCGCCGCCGCCGGCTGTGGGCCGCAGGTCGCAGATCATATCCCAGTGTAGTGCGGAAACATTTTTGCCGCCCGTCTCAGGGTAGCTGTTCCCAAGGGCAAGGTGAACCGTGCCGCCGATCTTCTCATCGAAGAGGATGTTGCGCGTCGGGCGTTGAATGCCAAAGTTGTTGCCAAAGGCAAACTCACCCAGATAGCGCGCGCCTTCATCCAGAGCGAGCATCTGATCGAGGAATACTTGCCCCTGGGCCGCCGTCGCCTCGACGACACGCCCTTCCTCGAACCGCAGGCGGATATCCTGCACGGCCCTCCCGTTGATGTTGCTTGGCACGGTATAGCGAATATGCCCCTGTGCGGAATCCTCAACCGGCCCAGTAAAGAATTCGCCGCTGGGGAAGTTGCGCTTGCCATCGCTGTTGCGGAAGGTGCGCCCGGCAATCGAGAGACGCAGATCGGTATCCGGCCCAATGATGTGTACCTGCTGCTTGTCGCGCAGCCAATCAACGTAGAACTGCTGGCGCTCACCAAGCTCTTTCCAGCGCGCGGCGGGGTCATCGCTATTGAGGAAGCATGCTTCGTACACAAACTCCTCGAAGTCAGAGAGCGACATATCGGCATCCTGCGCGTATGCATCGGTAGGGTAGAGTGTCAGGCACCAGCGGGCCGCATGCTCCTTCGGACGATTCTGCCGGAGATGAAACAACTCGCGCTGGGCACGATGTAAGATAGCCTGCCGTGACGGATCAATGCCAGCGAGCTGGCGCGTGTTCGTCTCGCTGGAAATAAAGAGAAAACAATCCACCTGCTCCGTCAGCAAGTGATCGGCAGGGTTGATCCATTGCAGTTGCTCATCGTTTCCTTCGCGCAAAAGTGTCTCATTGAGTCGCGGGAGCCGGATCGCAGGTATGGGATGCCCTCCAGCTCGCAAGACCTCACGGTAGACCGTTGCGATGAGCGGCTCGGCAGCGGGCGTAGCGGTGACCTGCACCGTCTCTCCCTGCTTGACTTCCAGGCAGTAATCTACCAGGGTTCGTGCCCAACGCAAGATTCGGGGATCCATGCCCAGTCCTTTCATGTGGCGCTCTCGTACGACATTACGAGGATCGAGCCTAGCGTTTGCCGCCTCAGTTGGAAGATGTTCATTGCTATTGTATCGTCTGTATCGCAGGCCCGCGCCAGCCTGTGCGCGCAAGCCGGTCTCATCACGCCAGCACAGGTTTGTCCGCGACGTGGCCAAGACGCATGCATGGTAGCAGGTGGTGTGATGCGCCCGACGCCCATCACATCGGTACTTGCCTGCATGCGCTGTAGCGTAGTGTACTATCCCTGTCAGCAACGGGTGAGAAGCGCGGGATGCGCGCTAATGCCTGGCGGCCCGGTGTGAAATGTCTTCATCAGGAGTCTGGCGCGTGTATGAGCCAAGCACCTTCATATAGTTCGCCCGCTCGAATGCTGCCGGTTCGGCTACAGCACGCTGACTCATACAGCCTCGCAATTGCGTTATGGAACTGTATTCGTGCTCTTCCATCCACTCACCTAGCTCCGTCAGGATGCCACCCGCTCGCTGCGGTCCCTGTTCCAGCAATTCGGAGGCGGTCATCGCGACATTCGCACCTGCCGCGACGGCCTTGACGACATCCTGCCCGGTATGTACGCCCCCAGTCAGCGCAAAGTCAGCTCGAATGCGCCCGTAGAGCATCGCGATCCATCGCAGCCGCAACCGCAATTCATTCGACGTGCTGAATTGCAGATTCGGCGTGACGCGGAATGCATCGAGATCGAAGTCGGGCTGGTAGAACCGGTTGAAGAGCACCAGCCCATCGGCGCCTACCGCCGCCATGCGTTGGGCGATGTTGGGCAGTGACGTAAAATAGGGACTCAGTTTCAGAGCAATGGGGATGCTGATCTCCGCTCGCAGATCACGCACGAGATTGAGGTAACTGGACTCCAGTTCAATCGCGCTCAGATCCGGGTTGGCGGCGAGATAGTAAATATTGAGTTCAAGCGCGTCTACCCCGGTGTCTTCGATGCGCTGGGCATATTCGATCCAGCCGCCCGAAGAGACACCGTTCAGGCTGCCGATGACTGGAATACTCACCGCCGCTTTGAGCCGCGCGAGATGGTCCAGATAGCGCTCGGGCCCCACACTGTACGTGTCGAGGTCGGGGAAGTAGCTGATACTCTCGGCATAGCTATGAGCGCCAAGCTCCAGGTAATGATCGAGGTCCAGGCTCTCGTGCGTGATCTCTTCCTCGAAGAGTGAGTACGTCACGACCGCAGCGATACCAGCCTCTTCGAGACGTCGCACGGTCTCGACATTCCGCGATAGTGGAGACGCTGAAGCTACGAGCGGATTCTTGAGTGAGAGACCCAGATATGTCGTCGTCAAATCTGGCATGGTCGTTCTCCCGCGCCTGAGCGCCGCTGCCTCCGTCCGGACAGCCTCGTGATCGACTACTTCGCTATGTCAGCCTCTTCTTCCAACACGGCAGCCATATCGTGATAGCGCTGCCAGGTTTCCCGAACATCATGCTGGGCGCTGTGCATCAACGCCTCTGCCCGCTCTGGATCGCTCTGCGCCAGCATGCGATATCGTGTCTCGTTATAGGCGTACTGCTCAAGCGGGATGGATGGCGCCTTGGAGTCGATTATCAGCGGATTCTTGCCCTCCTCAACGAGCGCCGGATTGTAGCGGTAGAGCGGCCAGTAACCGCTCTGTACGGCAAGGCGCTGCTGATCGAGTCCTTTGCGCATCTCGATGCCATGCGCGATACAGTGGCTGTACGCAATGATGAGGGAAGGGCCGTCGTATGCCTCAGCGTCGAGGAACGCCCGCAATGTCTGCTGGTCGTTTGCCCCCATCGCCACCCGCGCGACGTAGACGCTGCCGTAGGCCATCGCGATCATCCCCAGGTCTTTCTTGGCTGCCGCCTTGCCTCGCGCGGCGAACTTCGCGACCGCCGCCCGAGGAGTGGATTTCGACGCCTGGCCGCCGGTATTCGAATAGACCTCCGTATCAAGCACGAGAATATTGACATTGCGCCCGGAGGCCAGCACGTGATCGAGTCCGCCGAAGCCAATATCATACGCCCAGCCATCGCCGCCAACGATCCAGACACTGCGTTTTACGAGCACGTCCACCACACTCATCAGTTGCCGCGCTTTCCCCGCGACAGATGAGTCAGCCTCAGTCTCCAACCGCAGCAATTCCACTTTGAGGCGAGCCACCCGCTCACGCTGCGCTTTGATTGCTACATCACCGGATTGTCCGGCGCTCAGAATATCCCTGGCCAGCTCAGCGCCGACATGATCTGCCAGCGCTGAGACCAACTCACGCGCGTACTCCTCCTGTTTGTCGAGGGTAACGCGCATGCCAAGCCCAAACTCCGCATTATCCTCGAAGAGCGAATTGGACCACGCCGGGCCGCGGCCTTCCAGGTTGCAGCTCCACGGCGTCGTGGGCAGATTCCCACCATAGATGGAGGAGCATCCAGTCGCGTTGGCGACCAGCGCCCGGTCGCCGAACAACTGGGTCATGAGCTTAAGGTACGGCGTCTCGCCACATCCAGAGCATGCCCCAGAGAACTCGAAGAGCGGCTGCAGAAGCTGCGTATCTTTGAGCGCCCCTGGATTCAATTTCGTGCGGTCTATCTCCGGCAGGGTGAGGAAGAAATCCCAGTTGGCATTTTCACGCTCGCGAATGGGTGGCTGCGGCGCCATATTGATCGCTTTGCGCCCGGTCTGGCTCTTGTCCTTTACCGGGCACACCTCAACGCACAACCCACACGCCGTGCAGTCTTCCGGGGAGACTTGCAGCGTGTACTTCATGCCAGGAAACTCTTTGAAGCGCGCATCCACCGCCACAAACGTATCTGGCGCGCCCGTCAGGGCAGAGGTGTCATACACCTTTTCGCGAATCACCGCATGCGGACAGACAAAGGCGCACTTGCCACACTGAATACACAGGTCCGGCTCCCAGACAGGGATCTCATCGGCAATGTTGCGCTTCTCCCAGCGCGCCGTGCCAGAGGGATACGTCCCATCCGCTGGCAGCGCACTCACCGGCAGGCTATCACCCTCACCGACGATCATCGGTCCCAGCACATCGCGGACGAAGGGCGGAGCGGAGGCGGAAACCGGCGGGCGTCGTGTCTGCATGGGCAGCGGTATGCCGCGCGCACCATTGAATCCATTCGCTCCATGCGCGGAGAAGACCACTTCGCGTGCGGCTGCCTGCGCGGCGATAACATTCACCTCATACAGGTGAGCCAGCGTCTGATCAACTGCCTGGAAGTTGCGTTGCACTACAACCTCGCCACGCTTGCCGTACGTCTTCTCGATGCTCCGCTTGATAGCGCTCACCGCCTCATCGCGCGGCAGCACCCCACTAATGGCAAAGAAACAGGTTTGCATGATCGTGTTGACGCGCCCGCCCATCCCCGTCTCGCGCGCGACACGATCAGCGTCGATTACGTAGAACCGCAACTGCTTCTCGACTATCTCTCGCCGCACTTCGATGGGCAGATGCGCCCAAATATCATCTGGACCGTACGCGCTGTTGAGCAGGAAGATTGCTCCCGGCTTCGCCTGCTTGAGAACATCCAGCCGCTCCAGGAAGGTGAATTGATGGCAGGCGACGAAATTCGCCTGATCGATGAGATATGGCGCCTGGATGGGATGCGAGCCGAAACGCAGGTGCGAGGTGGTCACTGAACCCGACTTCTTCGAGTCATAGACAAAGTAGCCCTGGGCATAATTGGGGGTGTCTTCGCCGATGATCTTGATCGAATTCTTATTCGCGCCGACGGTTCCATCTGAGCCGAGACCCCAGAAGATGCAGCGCACCGTCTCGTCATCTTCGGTGGAGAACGCTGGATCATAGGGCAGACTGGTGTGTGTCACATCATCATTGATGCCGATCGTGAAGTGATGCTTTGGCGCTTCCCTGCGCAGCTCCTCGAAGACGCTCCGAACCATCGCGGGCGTAAACTCCTTCGATGAGAGTCCGTACCGTCCGCCAATGACGCGAGGGTTGCCCACAAATCTGGCGATGCCCTCTGCGCGTGCTTCGGAGAGAGCCGCTACCACGTCGAGGTACAGCGGCTCACCAGCGCTGCCAGGCTCCTTGGTGCGATCGAGCACGGCGATTGATCGCACGGTGGCGGGCAATGCGCGCGCAAACTGCTCGACCGAGAACGGGCGATACAGATGCACCGTGACAACCCCCACCTTCTCCCCACGCACCGCCAGATAGTCAGCGGTGGCCCGCGCAGTCTCGGCGCCAGAGCCCATGACAACGATCACGCGCTCGGCGTCCGGCGCGCCAGTGTACTCGAAGAGGTGGTACTGCCGCCCTGTCAGCGCCGCCAGCGTATCCATTGCGCTCTGCACAATCGGCGGGCAGGCCAGATAGTAGGGGTTGACCGTCTCACGCGCCTGGAAGTAGACATCGGGATTCTGCGCCGTGCCACGGATAAACGGATGATCAGGAGACAGCGCCCGTGCCCGATGCGCCCGCACGAGATCTTCATCAATCAGCGCCCGCAGGTCGTCATCAGTGAGCTGCTCAATCTTGTTGATCTCATGCGAGGTGCGGAAGCCATCGAAGAAGTGGATGAACGGGAGACGAGCCGCCAGTGTGGCCGCATGCGCTACGGCCGCCAAATCCTGCGCCTCCTGGACGCTGCTCGACGCAAGCATCGCCAGTCCGGTCGCGCGCGCCGCCATGACATCGGAGTGATCACCAAAGATGGAAAGCCCCTGCGCCGCCAGGGCGCGTGCCGCCACATGAAAGACGGCAGGCGTCAGCTCTCCGGCGATCTTGTACATATTGGGGATCATCAACAGCAATCCCTGCGACGCCGTGAATGTCGTCGCGAGCGCGCCGGTTTGCAACGCTCCATGAATCGCGCCCGCCGCCCCGCCTTCGGACTGCATTTCAATCACCAGCGGCACAGTGCCCCAGAGGTTAGGCCGCCTGGACGCTGACCACGCGTCTGCCAGCTCACCCATGGTCGTAGAGGGAGTGATCGGGTAAATCGCGATGATCTCGCTCAGCCTGTGCGCCACGCTGGCGGCGGCCTCATTTCCGTCAATCGTCACCCAGGTGCGTGGCATAGTCGGTCTCCTTGCTATAATAGCCCAGCCGTTCGAGTGTGCTTATCGAGCTACCGGGCATTCACGCGTGCTCATGCCTCACAGCATGAACCGGACATCTCACATCCTCATCACTGTGAATCCGACCGCTTCTCACAATGCCGTCACAGGAGCGCGATCACGGCGGCCCGCCGATGGCTCGCCAAACCTGGCCAGCCATGGAGCGTCGTTGCAGAGGTTCGTGAGCCGCCTGTGACATCCCAACCCCCTGCGCGATACCTGTTCGTGACACCGCCGTGGTACAGCAAGGGAAGTACATACAACTAGCAGCGTGTGGGTGGCATCTGGGCTGCGGGTGCATTTGGCATATGAGCGTTGGAGGCTTCAATGACAGGAGATATGATGACCATGGCGCAGCAAGAGTCTGCCCTGGAGCGGGACGACGAACCAGTTATCCAGACACCCCTGACTGGCGAGATGCTCCTGGAAAACCCGCTTCTCAACAAGGGAAGCGCATTCACGGATGCCGAGCGGCGCGAGTTCGGCCTTCTCGGCCTGCTCCCGCCACATGTCGCGACGATGGAGCAGCAGCTCGCGCGCACCTACGAGAATTATCAGCGTAAGGCAACCGACCTCGAACGCTACATCTTCCTCGCGTCTCTGCAAGACCGCAATGAAACGCTCTTCTATCGTCTTCTCCTGGAGCATATTCGCGAGATGAGTCCCATTGTCTATACGCCCGAGGTGGGTGAGGCATGCGAGAACTACAGTCATATCTACCGAAGGGCACGCGGCCTCTATATCTCCTATCCACAGCGTGACGACATCGCGACCATTCTGCGCAATGCCAGTCATCGCGATGTGCGGGTCATCGTCGTCACCGACGGCGAGCGGATTCTCGGCCTGGGCGACCTCGGCCTCGGCGGTATGGGCATTCCCGTCGGCAAGCTGGCCCTGTATACGGTCTGCGCTGGAATCCACCCCGCGACCACGCTGCCGGTGATCCTGGATACGGGCACGAACAACCCCAGCCTGCTGGGAGACCCACTCTACCTGGGATGGCAACATACGCGCGTGCGCGGCGCGGACTACGACTCCTTCATCGATACGTTCGCTCAAGGCGTTCATCGCACGTTCCCCAATGCGCTGCTCCAGTGGGAAGACTTCGGCAAGGGCAATGCCAGGCGACTGCTCGACCGCTACCGCGCCGAGATTCGCTCGTTCAACGACGACATCCAGGGGACGGGCGCGGTGACGCTAGCTGGCCTGCTCACCGCCCTCGATTTGGTCGGCTCGACGCTCCGCGCGCAACGCATTGTCGTACTCGGCGCTGGCTCCGCCGCTACCGGTATTTGCGATCAACTGGTCGCCGCGATGGTAGACGAGGGTGCCACGCCACACGATGCGCGCTCCACACTCTGGCTGGTAGATAGTCGCGGGCTGGTTCACAACGGCAGAACCGATCTCGACCCCTCCAAACAACCATATGCCCAACCATATGAGCGCATCCAGGGATGGCATACGACGACGCCAGGACACATCACGCTCGATGAAGTCGTCAGAGAAGTGCACCCAACGATTCTCCTCGGCACAGCCGCCCAGCCGGGAGCATTTACTGAATCCATCGTGCGTGAGATGGCACGGCATACCGAGCGCCCGATCATCTTCCCGCTTTCCAACCCGACGTCGAAGAGCGAAGCGCTGCCCGCTCATCTGATCGCATGGACCGAGGGGCGAGCAATCGTCGCCACGGGAAGCCCATTCCCGGATGTCACCTACGCCGGACGCATGATCCAGATTGGGCAGTGCAACAATATGTTCATCTTTCCAGGGGTCGGACTTGGCGTGATCGCCTCAGGCGCCCGGCTGATAACCGATGGTATGTTCCTCGCGGCGGCTCGCGCGCTCAGCGCATGCTCACCAGCCAGGCATGATCATTCCCTGTCGCTCTACCCATCGCTCGAAGAGGTGCGCTCGGTATCTCGGCAAGTCGCCCTGGCGGTTGGCGCGGCAGCGGTGAGTGAGGGGGTGGCAAACCCGCTCTCGCCAGAAGATTTGGAGGCACGGGTGCGTGGGGTGATGTGGGAGCCGCACTATGGCCGGCTTCGATACGCCGGGCGCCAGTAGCCTGTAGCCAGTAGGCAGCATGTCGAAGCCGCAAGCTGTGAGCGAATATTGACGAAGAAGTCGGTGATTGTGAAGGCGATGTGAGTCGTCCATGACATGATGACGCGCGTGAGCAGCCACACGGTGCTGCTGACGGTGTCTGTGAAAAGAAGGACAGCTCACATGTCACTGTTGCGCAACTACCCATTCGATGCCACTCCGCCCGCGACGATGCGCAATGCGCTGGAGCGGCTCCTCGAAGAGAACTTCTCGCCTATCTGGGGAAAGGAACTCTTCGCGATTGGGCACGGATTCCCCATCGATGTTTTCGAGGACGAGAAGAATTATGTCATCGAAGCATCAATGCCAGGAATTAAGCCTGAGGATCTCAAAGTGAGCGCAACCGGGAACGCGATCACGATTCGCGCGACGGCTGCGTATGATGAGAAGCGAGAAACAGAGGCAAAACCCAGGGAGAAGACGACGCGAGGCTATCTACGGCGCGAGCGCTACGTCGGCGAGGTAACGCGTGTCATTGATCTACCGACTCCCATCAGCCCTGATGCGATCAAGGCGACGTACAAACATGGCGTGCTCACGCTCGAAGTTCCCAAAGCTGAGGAGTCCCGAGCGAAGCACATCGAGGTCGTTGTGAAAGAGTGACCGGACCAGGTAGCATGTCCCGGTAAACAGATGCGGCGCCCACCTGACCCAGGTGCAAGCGCCGCGCGTGTATTTGTGACCGCCCTGTGGTTATTTATGCTCTGGATGAACAAGGAGCAATGGCGTCTTCCCATCGCGCAGAACTCGATCCGTCACCCCGCCAAGTGTCCAGCGCCCGATACCGGCCTCGCCGTGCGTTGACATGAACACCAGATCACACTCGCCATCCCCAGCGGCTTCGACGATGCTGGCCGCTGGATTCCTGTCGCTGCGTACCAGAATGCTGATGGCGCAGTCTTGTCCCTCAATGAGGTCAGTGAGCCGCTGCCGTACCGCGCTGAGGTAATTCTCACACAACTGGCGCCCCGCCGCGCCGTCGCCAGGGTCCGCGACACGTAGCAGTGTTACCGTGCGCAGGACCCGCCCCGCAAGCAGCGGCACGAGCGCGAACACCGGAGCCGCTGCGAGTATCGACCCATCGAGTGGTATGAGCGCACGCGAGAGGTCGGTACCATGTGTCAGCGCGGGGAATGACCGAATGAGCATCACCGGAGCCACACCACCACGCACCACGCGATCAGCCACGCTGCCCAGCGCAAATCGGGCCAGTCCAGTGCGCCCGTGCGTTGTCATGACAATGATACTCGTGCCGAGTTCCCGCGCCGTTCCGAGGACACACGACGCCGGATTGCCCCGTTCCAGATAGGTATTGGTCGCTATGCCACGATCGCGCGCCGCTTTGGCCGCCGCAGCCAGATATTTCTCCGCCTCCTGTGTGCGCTCCGCGTTGTACCGCGTATACACTTCTCCCGGGATATATGGCTCGCCGCCAACATAGGGCTGCATGACAGGTTGAAGCACGGTAACGAGATCGAGCTCAGCGGAAAGCTGCTGGCACAAAGTCTCGGCGGCGGGCAGAGCCTGGGCCGCAAGCTCAGACCCATCAAGCGGAACGAGGATGCGGAGGGAACCTCCTTTGCCTAGAGTGCTCGGTGTTGGCGAGATCGAAGACATCAGTATCACACTTTCTGCGCGAAAAATTCTGGCTGGTTGTACTACACTCCAAACTCTCTCTGTTTGCCGGAAAGACTGCTGGCTAACTTGAGCGCTTCCCAGTGGAATGATGTGCAATCTCCGCGCCAGCTCCGACATGGTTCCCTGAGCGCATAAGCCACCGCGAATCGCGCCTGTTCGTGGTGCGGGCTGGGAGACCGTTAGTGAGCATCCCATCGGATTGTCACAACATGATTACTTTGTGCGATGATGTCATCACAATTCGATCACAAGCGACGTCGTTCATCGGTTCCGCCTTCAGATCAGCGCACACAGTTCACGCCTCACCTTCATAAAGGAATCCTGTCGCACGAGCGGAGCCTCAGCAAATGTTATCCAGCCTCTTCAGCGCGCCCACCCCAGTGCCGCTCCCGCGATGTGACTGATCCGTGTGGTATGGCACCGCGCTTGTGATGCAACTGCGAGATGCAGAGGTGATTGTGAGAGTAGGTGCCAATGCCATTGGTGCACCCAGACTCACACGAGGTCCGTGCTGTACGGAAGCAGCCTGATCCCGTGCGCATGGAACGCCCTCTGGATCATCTCGGCGAACAGGCATGGGCACTCTCCATGTTGGAGAGGAGACGAACAATGATCGAGCAATTCGATACCATCGTCATCGGGGCTGGAATCAGTGGTGAGACATGCGCTCACCGCCTCCGTATGGCAGGGATGCGTGTGGCGCTCGTCGAGCGTGAGTACATTGGCGGCGAGTGTGCCTTCTGGGCTTCGATACCGACCGACTCGTTACTAGGCCCGGCAAACGCGCGCTGGCGGGCGCGAGTACTCGCGGGAATCGATTCGCCAGCCGTGGCCTCGCCGCGGTCTCTCACACCCTCTGAGATTCTCCTCTCATCGCTGGATGAGACGGCTCAGATCGAGTCCATCGAAAAGGAGGGGGGCGTCTTCATTCGCGGCGATGCTCAGTTTATCGCGCGCGACCAGATCACAGTGGACGGGCGGCAGCTTCAGGCACCGCATATCGTCGTCGCAACTGGCTCAGAGTCATCTATACCAGAAATTCCAGGGCTGGCGGAGTCTGGATACTGGACCAATCGAGAAGCTGCCACTGCTGAGGCGGTCCCGCAGAGTGTAGTAGTCCTTGGTGGCGAAGGGCACGCTGTTGAGATCGGACAGATGTTCCGGCTGTATGGCGCCGAAGTGACTCTGATCACTCGTGAGAGCCGCCTGCTGGTAGACGAAGATCCCGCAATCGGCAAGCTGCTTGCCCAACGTCTGCGCCAGCAGGGCATCCGTGTCGTCGTGGGCCACATTGCCACGCGCATCGGGAGCGACGAGGATCATGCCTGTGTTGTGACGCTTGACGATGGGACGGAGCTGCATGCGCAGGCGCTCGTCGTGGCAACGAGGCGAGACCCCCGGATCTGCGGACTACAGCTTGAAAAAGCCGGGGTCCGGTACAACGCATCGGGCATCATCGTTGACGAGACATGTCGCGCCGCCGAGGGGGTCTGGGCGGTCGGAGCCGTGACCGGCGGCCTTGGGCATCTCTCTCACGCGGCACAATATCAGGCACGCATCGCCGCCGATGACATCCTCGGCCAGCCGCATCCGGCCCACTACGATTCCGTGCCGCGCGTGTACTATACCATTCCACAAATCGCCGCGACCGGCTGGACGAAGTCACAAACGAACAATCATCGGCCACACCATATCGTCTCGGTAGCCGTTGAGCTGCGGGAGCGGAAAAAAGTGCCCACATCGGCACATCGGCCTGAACAGGGAAAGCTTACACTCTTCGCGGACACAAGACGCCAGACCCTCGTGGGCGCGTGGGCAATTGCTACCGAGGCAAGCGACTGGATCCAGCTTGCGGTGTTGGCAATTCGCGCGCAGGTTCCTCTGCAGGAATTGCGCGACACACTCGAACAGTTCCCGCCGTTTGGCGAAACGTATCTCTCGGCTGTTGACCAGTTGATAGTAGAGGTGGCACAGCGCAAGGTGCCTGTGAAGCGCTGAGCCCGCGTCACCTGTCGTCCTGCATGTCGTCGCGAACCAGCAGTTCTCATAGAGAGTGGGTTGTGGGTATGGATACAGATGCGAACGTACGAGACCTGTTCGACCGCCTGGCAGATGTAGATCTGCTGGATGTCCCTGTGGGAGAATCTGGGATACCCGTGCAGGATGAGAAGGGCATCCTGCGCCAGTGCGTTCCTATACTCAGCGTTTATCTTGATACCCGACCACTGCTCTCGGGCCACCAGCCAGCAGCGCGAGCAAGCCGGGTGATACTCAGGGAGCGGCTACACCAGATCGCCCAGACATTCTGGCCGCGCGGCATGGCGTATGACACGGTTCTCGCCGATGCCAATCGCATCGAAGCATTTCTTGATGCCGCCGTCTCGCCCGCAACACAGGGCGTTGCCATTTTCGCTGGATCGGCCCATCATCTCTTCGAAACGTTCTTGGCTGACGTCCCCTTCGAGAATCACGTCTCGGCGCTGGCGATGCCCGATCTCTTCCAACTGGCGGACCTGCTCGACGACCACGAGGTCGCCGTTGTCGCCGTCGTCCATACGCACGCCGCCCGGCTGTTCGTGACCCACCGTGGGGGGATGCGCGAAGTGCGCAAGCTTTCAGCCGATCCGAAGCTCTTTCATCGGGTGCGCCGCACGAACGCGATGAACCAGGCGCACTATCAGCGGCACGCGGGTGAGGTGCGCGCCGAGTTTGCCGGCGAGGTGGCCGATGAGATCGAAAGACTGGCGCAGCGTACCGGCGCCACTGAAGTCATCATTGGTGGGGATGCGGTAGCTGTACCCATTCTCCGCCAGGCAATCGAGCCGAAAATCGCCCACCTCATGAAAGCGGCGCGGATCCCGTTGAACCTCGATAGCCCGCGCCACGCCATCTGGGAAGACATAGAGCCGCTCTTGTTGCGAGCGCAGAATGCCTATGAGCATGCCGCCGTGGTACGGCTGGTGGAGGCGATCCAGGCGGGTGGTCTGGGTGTTGCTGGGTATGTGCCGACGCGGGCCGCAGTGGAAGCCGGGCAGGCCGATACCCTGGTAATTGCCAAAGAAGCACCGCTCACTGAGGAGGCCCGGAGCGAGCTTGTCGCGCTGGCGGCCAGAACCGGAGCGCAGGTTGAGATCATTGACGCTGACGCCGCGCTCGATGCCCTCGGTAGCGTAGGCGCTTTGCTGCGCTACCGCATGCCAGAGGGAACGCCACAGAACGCCACATCTGTGCAAGCCCGGCAGGAGCACGAGCATGAGGTGGTAGCGCGTTGATGCCATACGGGTAGCGTGGCATCTGACAGCGCGGTCAGCGCGCTGGAACTCAGGAGGTCAAACCGATGATGCGCCAACTCTACCGCATCTATCTCTACACCGTCAGTATCGCGCTCCTCATCCTGGCGACGGTTGGCCTGTCGCTGTTGCTGAACACTCTGTTCGCCTTTACGCCACTGAGGGGCCTGCAACGCCCGGAGCCGAGCCAGCAAGAACTGGTGCAGAGCCTTGTCTTTGCCGTCACTGCATGGGTCGTCGCCGGGGTGCTCGGCGCGCTCCACGTATATCTCATTCGCCGCGACATCGCTGAGTATCCCGCAGCAGGGTGCGGCGGAGTTCGCGCGTTCTTCCTGAATGGCGCTGAAGCCCTCGGCGCGCTGATCGTCGTCGTGGCCGGGGCAAGCTCGTTCTCGGCGCTCGCCTATTCTGAGCCGCCTGCTACTGCCGATGTCACTGGCTCCTTCGCGGTGGCACTAGGGACGTTGGCAGCGGTCATTGTGCTGGAGTTGGAGCGGCGACGCTTTCAGGCAGGCCCCAAGGCGCCAGCGACCTTTCAGCGCCTTCACATGTTCGGCGTGCCCCTGATTCTGCTCGTCGTGACGGTCCTGACGTACTGGGATACGGCGATGCGCACAACGGTAGATCTCGTGCTGATGCAAACCGGACTGTACAATCCCGTCGATCCGAATGCGTGCAGCCAGACTTCAAACGTGGCCATTCAGGGGCCATGCAACCTCCCGAATGCTGGATTCCTCTGGCTGGCGACACTGGTTCCTATCGCCGTCACCGCGCTCTACGCCGTGATGGCGCGCAACGACCTGCATTCGACGATTCGGACCGTCACGCACATCGCCAGCCTGTGCCTGGGCATGGTGGCGTTGTTGGTTGGTGTGGTACGTGGCATCGAGTTTCTGCTTCGTGGACTGTTTGGTCTTTCCGTGGGGTGGAGTGATATTGCCCATCCGTGGAACGCACCCTACGACTTCATCTCGCCGCTCACCAGCGGTTTGCTTCTCGTCCTGGTGTTTGGGCTGTGGCTACGAGCGGAGCAAGCCAGCCTGCCGCTGGGTGCGCGCATGACAAGCCTTGTGACCGAAGCGGTGGTCGCGGTGATCTTTGCCGGAGTGTTCTGGTGGGGCATTGGGCGTCTGGCCTATACCGCATTCCAATGGTGGGGCGCTGCCAGCGAGTCTTACTCTGCCCAATGGGCAGGCGGTATCGCACTCGCGGCGGCGGGCATAGCCTATATTCCCCTTGCGGTGCATCTGCGACTGGCCTCAACCGAGGCAGAGTATGACGCCCCACGCCGGGGATTCATCCTTGCGCTGCTCGCCGGAGGAATTGTGACCGGCGCGGTCGGCCTCACCATCACGCTCTATACGCTCGGCACCTACCTTCTGGGTGCTCCGCTTGCTGACTGGCAGCAGACGGTCCGCGCAGGACTTGCGGCGCTGCTGGTTGGGGTCATTCTCGTCGTGAGCTACGGGTGGATGGCGCTCCAGGAACGCTCACTCACAGCAGTCATCGAGCGCCTGAAGGGAGCTGCCTCTCGCCCCGCGCTGCCCCCAACCCCAGAGCAACCCGCAATGCCAGCACCCGCACAGGCGCCCGAGACGCGAGTGATGCAGGAGCCAGAGTTAACGGCAGCCATCGGGGAGGTACTGACCGAATACGCGGCCCATCATATTAGCCTGCAGGAGGGCACGCAGCGCATCAAAGCATTGTTACGCTCGGATGTGCGCGATACGACCAGAAATCCGACGCCTGCTTGAGTGCAGGGAGCATGCCTGGCACTTGCTCTCGGCTGTGAGACCTCCCTGGCGCGGGCCATCGCAGCCTGCCAGAGCATACTGGAGCGTGAATGCCCCGGCGAATACTATGGCTATTTGCCGGAGCGTTGATGCTGCGGAGCGCGGACGTACAGGGCGGCTGCCGGGTGGGAGAAGGACATCCTCCCGGTCTAGCCACCCAAAGCGCTCCCGAAGAGACGCCCGACGCCGAATGTAATCGCCGCCGCCGCGACTCCGAAGATTACCTGCCTGCTGCCTGCTTTGAGCAGCGGCACGCCCGTCGTGAGCGTAATGCCCGTGCCAATGAGGAACAAGCCGACCACGCTAAGCCCAAGGCTGATCGCGACGATGGCCATCCCCCCGCCGAAAGCAAAGGGAGCCGCCGGGATGATCGCACCAACCGCGAAGAGCAGGAAGGAGGTAATCGCGGCCTGCCAGGCTGACCCACCCAACTCCTTCGGGTCGATGCCAAGCTCCTCGCGAGCCAGTGTGTCGAGCGCGGTGGTCTCATCGCTCAGCAACCGATCCGCCAGGGCTTTCGCCTCTTGCTCCTGCAGTCCCTTCGCCTGATAAATCAGGGTCAACTCCTCGCGCTCTTCCTCTGGCACCTCTCGTAGCTCCGCCCGTTCGACATCGATTTGATGGGAATACAGCTCGCGTGCGCTTTGCACCGAGAGCCATTCGCCAATCGCCATCGAGAGCGCTCCCGCAAGCAACCCAGAGATGCCGGTGAGAAAGATCGTGTGCCCGCTCAGGGATGCTCCCGCAACGCCCATCACCAGGCTCATATTAGAGGTTAGCCCGTCACTTGCTCCGAGGACCGCGGCTCGCAACGCGTTGCCGCCGCCGGTATTGCGGTGGCGTCCCTCCAGTTGCGCCAGGGCTGGCCCTGGAATGCCGCCGCGTGTAGCCGCCCGCAAATAGCCAAAGATCCGAGCATGGGAGCGTTCCTCAGCAGGCATGCCAGCCGCCCGCGCCTCCGGCTGTTGGTCGTATGCGTGTGTCGCGTTTGCCTCCATCGAAGTGACCATCGGTAAGATAGTCGCGGCACCAAAACGGCAAGCGAGAAATTTCAGCGCGCGAATACGCCAGCCCGGCTGATACTTCGGCACCGCCTGCCCACTCTGGCGGAGCAGGTCTTCCCAGCGAGCAGCGTGCCGCTCTTCTACACCGGCCAGGCGTTGATAAATCTCCGCGAGGTGCGCATCCTTTTCCGTTGCGGCTAGCGCCTGGTAGAGCGTGGTACTGTCGCGCTCATCCTGAAGGTTTGCCTTGTAGCGCGCAATATCGGTCTCGGTAGGCATATGCCATACCCTTCCATCTCTGAATCCGCCTATCCACGTATCCACGATGCCGCATATCGG
>DASUWS010000100.1:0-4559 GCA_036378295.1 Ktedonobacterales bacterium | reverse complement strand
TGCCGCCTGCCCGAAGGTATAGGTCGATTCCCTTTCACAGATGCTATAATTTGTAAAGTAACTTACTCTTCTACTATGCGCAAGATACAGGAGTAACACGTATCAATGAGTGGTCCAGGTAATTACAACCAGACGATCATCGAGCAGTATCGCGCCAACGGCGGCAAGGTTGATTTCCCTTTGCCGCTGCTGCTGCTGACCACCACCGGAGCCAAAAGCAGCCGCCCGCACACGGCGCCTGTCGCCTATTCGCGCGATGGCGACCGCCTCGTCATTGCCGCGTCTAAGGGCGGCGCGCCTTCCAATCCCGCCTGGTATCATAACCTGCTCGCCAACCCTATCGTGACCGTGGAGCTTGGCACCGAGCGCTTCCAGGCGCGCGCCACTCTCGTCGAGGGCGCGGAACGCGAGCGATTGTACGCCCAGCATGCCGCGCAGATGCCTGTCTTTGCGGAATATCCGCACAAAACGACGCGCCAAATCCCAGTCATCGTGCTGGAACGGATCGACTGAAGCAGCCCCAGCCCTGGGTTCTTCTTGGTTATCTTATACGGAATGTGCCCCCTCATCTCCGCGTGGAGAGCAGGGGGCATTCCTGTTGGATAGGTGAGAATATGTGCGTGTGAGCGTACAGGTGAGTGTGTGCGTATAGTGTGCCAGATGCGTGAAATGGACGATACCTCCCGTGTTGTATCCCAGGTAAGATAGAATCCGCGCGTCGGAAGCGCCGATTGTCTCGATTGTCTCGATTGGCACTTGCGGGCAAGCTATGATACGCCGCGGTCTCGCGACGCGGGGGAGGATACGACCAATGACAGCAGATGCTCAGGAGCAGCCAGGCGGCAACGCAGGGCCAGGTGCCATCGCCGGCGAAGGCTTGGCGAAACGCGACGCGGGGAGGGCATCCGGGCGGGTAGCCCGGTTGCCACTGCTTGCGCTGGTGTTCATCGCGGGAGTAGTCTCGCTGGCGATTGAAATGTGTGGGCCGCGACTGATGGCTCCATACTTTGGCACATCACAGATCATCTGGGCGACGCAGATCGGGTTCACCCTGATCTATCTTTCGCTGGGCTATTACATCGGCGGGCGCGTCGCGGACCGCTACCCGCGCGAGAACGTGATTCGCGGCATCACGGCAGCGGCGGCAGTGGCAACGGGTCTGATTCCGCTCGCCAGCCGCCCGGTGCTGGATTGGTCGGTGAGCGGGATGACCAACGTCAACGCGAGCGTCTTCATCAGCTCGCTGATCGCGGTCAACCTGCTCTTCTCGGTGCCAACGATCCTGCTGGGAATGGTTTCGCCGTTCGCCATTCGCCTGACCATGGAGCGGGTTGGGAGCGCGGGCCGGAGCGCCGGCAGCCTCTACGCGCTCTCGACGCTCGGCAGCATCATTGGCGCGTTTCTGCCGGTGCTGGTGTTGATTCCAGCGTGGGGCGTGCGCAATACGCTGTATGCCTCGTGCCTGGTGTTGCTGTTCGTTTCGGCCTGGGGGCTGCGGTTGCGGCGCTGGGCGCTGAGTGGGGCAATGGCGGCGGTGTTGCTCGTGCCGATGCTCGCGCAGGGACCGCTGAAGACACGCTCAGGGCTGATCTATGAGCAGGAATCGCTCTACAACTACATCCAGGTCGTGCGTGAAGCGGACGGCACGAACGATCTGATACTGAATGAGGGCGCGGGAGCGATCCATTCGAAGTACAACCCGCATCAGGTGCTTTTTGGGCCAACCTGGTATGCGGAATATCTACTGACGGCGCCGTACTTCAATCCGGGCTTCACCCCCAATCAACTCCACCGGATAGCCATTATTGGGCTGGCAGGCGGGACGCTCGCCCGGCAATACACCGCCGCCTACGGGCCTATTCCCATCGATGGGGTGGAGATCGATCCAGCCATCGTTGACGTAGGGCGCAAATACTTTGGGATGAACGAGTCAAATCTGCACGTATATCTGGGCGATGGCCGCACATTCATGCGCACGACGACGCAGACCTATGATGTCGTGATGGTTGACGCCTTCCAGCAGCCGTATATGCCGTTTCACCTTACGACGCGGGAGTTTCTCGAAGAGATCAGGGCGCATCTCTCGCCAACAGGCGTGGTGACGTTTACGACCGGGCACACCTGCACGGATTATCAACTGGTGCAGGCGTTCGTGAATACGCTCAGCCAGGTCTTCCCCAGCGTGTATACGTTCGATGTGCCGGGCACGCTCAACACGGAAGTGATAGCGACGATGCAGCCGACCACGCTTACTACCTTCCGAAAGAATCTGCTCAATATTCCGTTTGGCACGCTCCTGAGACCGGTCGCGGACGAGGCGCTTCAGGTGGTGCAGGTGGCCACGCCACAGCGCGACGGGATTGTCTTCACCGACGACCACGCGCCGGTTGAGCAGCTCACGGATCAGCTCATCCTCAACTATATCCATTGCCGGTGAGCAGCCAATCGAATAGGCAATGCCCCCTGCTCTTCAGCCGAGAGAGGGGGCATTTGCGTGATGAAGAGGTTACGCCAGCGCGGGAGTCTTCTCTACATCGGTTGATTCGGTTGATCTGGTCGCCTGTGCCCGCACCCGCGGATAGCGCTGGGCCAGCCCGCTCACCAGCAGCGGCAGCGCCAGTGAGGCGTCAGCGCGTACAGTAACGACATGCTTGCCCGCGGCCTGTGGCTGCGCGCCCAGCGCGACGACGCCCGCCAGCGCCGGAGCCGGAATGTTCAGCAGAGTCGTAGTGGCCTGCGCCTGCGCCAGCAGCGCATCAGCTGTTCCCGCGCCACACTGGATCACCCCGAACATGCTATGCGCCGCGAGCGTTCGCGCCAGCGCCAGCACATCGGCGGCGGAATCTACCACACTGGCTGACCCGCTGGATTGCGATTGCGCCGCCAGCAACGCCGCGCCGAATCCACTGATGCTCAGATCAGGCGTGTAGATGGGTGTGTTCATCTGCGCTGCCGCTTGAAGCAGGCCCTTGCGTGGTGCGTTTGTGCGCAGGCTCGCACCCAGTCGCTGCCATAGGGTCGCCGTCGAAACGCTCCCCTGCTGCTCTGCCAGGAAGTCGCGGAAGAACGCTAGCGCGTTCTCGCGGCCCTCATCGGTCATCACCATCGAGCCATCATCGCCGGAGAAGTGTGTATGGCCGAGCGCTTCATAGAGATCAGCCAGCAGGTTCTCAGCGCTGGTAATGATGCAATCCACGTAGCCATGCTCAACGGTATAGACCAACAACTCGCGCATGCCCTCGGCAATCACGGGCGTCGAGAGCGTCAGAGCAATCGCCGTGCCCTCAGCGCGCACCAATCGCTCCCACTCGGCCAGCGCCAGTCCGAGCGCACGGCCCTGTCCGCCTGTGGCCGCCATCTTATCCAGCAGACCACTCATCGAGGCCGTCGGGTTCACCAGTACGGGTTCGCTCGCGGGCAACGGCGTGCCATTGGCGCCAGTCGGAGCGATCTGGTCGCCCGTCAGCGCAACGACAGTTGCCCCGCCACGAGCGCACGGCTCACAGGCATCGTTCGCGGCATCGCCATACGTCCCATAGTCAGGCGTGACGCCGTATTGCGGCCAGAGCATCCTGCCGCCGGCGGCATCCAGGCCACCGGCACTCTCTGCGTGCTGGCTGGCTCGGCGTGCCAGGACGGCGGCGCGCTCATCGCCCAGCGACTCGCCGGGCACGTCATCGGGCAGAGCAGGCTCTTTGCTGATGATGCCCGCCTTCAGGCGAGCCTCGGCAGCGGCGATCAACTCATCGGTCGCGCCGTTCTTGCCGTGATGCGGCCCTTTGAATGAGAGACCACGCTGCACCAGCATGCGGTCCATCTCCTGCACCTCGAATGCCGCGCGGATATACTCGATGGCCTTCTCGTAGTCGAAGTTCTTGCAGGAGAAGACATCCATCGTGAAGTAATCCAGCTCGGGGAAGGTGTGGATGGCGATGTGGCTCTCGGCGATGACGACCAGGCCAGAGACGCCGGAATATGCGGGGTCGGGCGCCTGGTACTCGAACATGTAAGGTCCGCCAATTTTGGTCATGCCGATTGCGGTGGGGTAGTCATTCAGCACTTGCTCAACGAGGATGCGGTCCGCGAGCTTGCGGGTGTTACAACGGGAACCGTCGATGATCAGGTGGGGTCCGAACACGTAGCGAATCTCCTCCAAATGCGCAGCATTGCGCAGTCTACGCGCAAGTGGCGCTAGCTGTCTCCACTCTGGAAGCAGCCGATATACCAGCTAAGATAGGTGCCAACCAGTGTGCCGCGCGCGGGCTGTGTCGCGTGCATACTGTCATCGGTACTCATAGAGTCCCTTTCTCTGCGGTCGAGCTCCCTGCCTGAAACAGCGTTCATCCCTGACATGCTGCGAAGCGCCCGATATGGACGGTCCGGGAGGCGGCTCGACGTAATCGCACATGTGGGGTGCTTTTTCCCCAGCCAAAGAAATATACGGTGCAATGGGGCAAAATGTAAAGCCCTTTTCAGGACGGACGCCATACGGCTTTGGACCGAGTTACCGCTGAGCCGAGAGACAAGGATGCTCATGCGTTTTCAGGTATCCAGAAGGG
>DASUWS010000099.1:0-2879 GCA_036378295.1 Ktedonobacterales bacterium | reverse complement strand
AACACCCCCTATCCCGCCATCCTCGATACCGCGCTCTATGCGCGTATGGGCCGTCTCAACAGGCTTATCCAGACCGGGACGATGCTGGTCTATATCGTCAGCTACCTCACGCTGACGCTGCTGGCGCTGGCTCCGCTCCGGCGGGTGCGCATCCCGGTAAGCCTTGCGGGATGGCGGCGCATTCCAGCGTGGCTGGCGTCGTTGCGGCGGGCGCTTCAGAGCGATGCCCGCTGGCGCGCTTACCTGCTGTTATGGGTCTGGCTGACCGTGCCCCCGCTGACGATGCTGCGCCATGGCAAGACCGTGCAGCCACACTATCTCTTCATCCTCTATCCCGCGCTCTTCCTCTCGGTTGGCGTCGCGGTGGATGCGATGATTCGGGAGACTCCGCGCCTGTTGTCCCTGTTGCTGCCTCTGCTCCAGTCTCGGTTTCGTATCCATCCGCGCCAGGCGCAACGAGCCGTGACCTGGAGCGCTGTAGCGGTTGTACTGCTCGTAGCGCTGGGACAGGGAACCCAGGCGGTGCTCTTCATCGCGGCCCTTGGCGGCAATCAGGTGAACACGGTCAACTTTGGCTACCCGCTCAATCAACTCCTCGCAGCCGACAGCGCGCTCAGCGCGATGCAGCGAAGCCAGCACGCGGGCGCCGTGGTGGTTAGCATGCCCTCGCGCTATATCGCCTCGGCGATGAACTCGACGCTCATCCGGGAGCACAGCGATCGTACGGGCGTCGTGGGCGATTGTCTGGTGCTCCCTGCCCCGTCGGCTGACCCGGCGCTGGTGGTCTCGACACGCGCGGCCAGTCCACAGGCGCGACTGCTCGCAGCGCTTCCCAACGCGAACCGGGTGCGGGACTACGCCATGCCGGGAGACGAGCCACTGGTCATCTATCGCCTGAACAGACAGGCGCCGCTGCCGCTGCTCTCGGATGAGCGCGCGCTGTCTGCTGTCACCTGGCAGGATGGGCATGGCAATGCGCTGCGACTCGTGGCTGGCACGCGGACTGCGGCCGGGGTGATACGGCTGCGGTGGGTGGTCCAGCATGCCGCGGAGAGCGCGACAGAGACGCCACAGTTCGAGATACAGGCGCTGGCGCCGACCATGAATGCGGCGCGCGGGCCCATGGCGCGGGCGAGCTGCCAGCCAACGACCTTACACGCCGGGGAAGCCATCTTCACCTGGGTGACGACCGCCTGGAGTGCGACTGGAACAAGCCTCACCGCTGTCGCGCCGCCACTACCAGGCACGCCGCTGACGCTCGCGGTGCTACACGGCACGTTGTCGCTATGGCAAGGCACCGTAGGCCCACTGCGGGTGCTCGCGGCGGCTCCGGGCGGCGATCCGCTTGTCCCGATGACTCCCAGTGATGCGAAGTATCAGCTACCGAACGCCCTGACCATGCATGCTGCTCCGTGAGATTCGGAAGCACTATTAAGAGCATGGTGACTATGCTCACCATGACACCAGCGGAGAAGCCTGTTGTGGCCAGCAAGAAACGTGGTGCCGTGGCGCGAGATGTGCCACCCGAACGGCCCCCAAATGCCATCCCGAGCTATGCGCCCGCCACGCGGCGCTACCGTAGCCCCTGGCTCGACGCGTTGCTGTTGGTGATTGCCCTCGCCGAGATGCTGGCGCTCTTTCCACACAGCCTGAACGGAGACGCCGCGGCGCGTTACGCCGCACTCGCTCAACTGCTCGAAGGCCATGGCCTTTCAAGCGCCAGATACTCATTGATTGGCCCGTTCTTCGCATCGCCGCTCTGGCTGCTGGGCAAAGCTATCGGCGACGAGCAGGGAATGGTGGCGATCTACAACTGGTTCGTCTTTGCCATTGGCCTGCTCGTGCTCTATCTGCTGCTACGCCATGTCATGGACCGCCAGGTGCTGCGCACGTTCCTGCTGCTGCTGGTCGCGGCCTCGATGTTCCCCGCACACACAATCTCGTTCTATGCCGAGATGTTCACCGCCATGTGTGTAGCGATTGGCTCGGTGCTGGCGGTCTTTGGCAGGAAGCTCGCGGCGCTGGGAGGCTGGGCACTGGCCGCAATCGGTACGGCCAACATCCCGGCCAGCCTGCTCGGATTCGTCGGCATGGCAGTGGTATACGCGCTGCGCCAGCGGCGATTGCGCTATCTGGGAGCCGTTCTCGCGGCCATCGCGCTCATTCTGGCGGAAGCATGGATACGGCGCGGAAACCCGTTCACCACCGGATACGCGAACGATTCCGGCAACACTACGGTCATGCCCTACTCCGGCGGACCCGGCTTCAACTACCCCATCTTCTTTGGCGTGCTCTCTCTTCTGCTCTCGTTCGGCAAAGGCCTGATCTTCTTCACGCCGGGCCTTTTCCTGCCCGCGCGGCGCTACCTGCTGGCCCAGGGAAAGGACAGCGGCCCGAAGCTCTACGCGCTCTATCTGCTCTGGGTGGCCTTTGTGGGCGGCATGATACTGGTCTATGCGCACTGGTGGGCGTGGTACGGCGGCTGGTTCTGGGGGCCACGCTTTTTCCTCTTCGCCTCGATCCCCGCCGCGTTAGTGCTGGCCGTCCGGCTGCATGCGCGCAATGCCGGGTTGGGCGCGAACCTGCTGACGCTCGCCGCGCTCGTCCTCTCGTTCTGGGTCGCCATCGATGGAATGGTCTTCGAGCAGCACACACTCTCCATCTGTACCGCGCACAACTATGCGCTGGAGTTTCTCTGTCATTACACGCCCGAATTCAGCGTTCTCTGGCATCCATTCGTCGTCTTTGAGCCTCTTTCGCCCGCCGCTATACTCTACTGTGCCACGAGCACCGGCATCTTTCTCTATCTTACGCTGCCGCTGTTGGTCACCATCGCGCGCCAGGTATCGGCCTGGCTGCGTGCCACAACCGCGGGCTAC
>DASUWS010000098.1:0-3154 GCA_036378295.1 Ktedonobacterales bacterium | reverse complement strand
CCGTACAGGGAGAGGGGAAGCCGATATCTCCGGCGAAGATTACATCTTGTCCACTTCACGTTCGGCGGCGTCGAGAATCTTCCGTTCATCTTTGGCATTCAACGCCCGGCGATAGTACGCGACCATACCAACCATCGTAATAAGGAATGCCACCAGCGCCAGAAGAATCGACTGTGTAATGCCAGACTGCCCCGAAGTTATGAACTGCGTCCGTGGCAACCTGTCATGCAGCAGCTCGTTGGTCATGAAGACGCAGCCAGCGAAACAGAGGGCCCCGATGAAGCCGACCATGTGACAGACGATGAAGGTCGCGCTGCCAGCCCGCTCGCCTGCGGGTATCCCTTTGAGCCGCCAGCGGAAGGCGTGCTGGACCGTCGGCATCTGCTGCTGAAACTCGCGAATGTAGAACTCCTTGATGACCGACATCGTAATCAGGCTCTGACGAAACGCCTGGCGGAGCCGGATCAGCAGCACGAAGAACGCGATACCGGCGATACCCGCCGCAAAGAGCACGACCGCGGCAATCGGCTGAATGAAGGAGGTCACCGCGCCTCCGAGCGGGTAGATCGCGCCAAATGCCGAGCCGAGGATGCCGACGACGAGAAGATACATATTGAACATGCGGGCGCGATCTTCCATCGCCTGGTAGGCGGTGGTTGAGGCGTAATTGAACTCCTCCAGCAGCATGTTCTCTATCTTCAGGCTACCGTCGAGCCCACTGCCGCCCGTCTCACCCTCGCGGAACGGCGCGGCGCGCTGCCCCGGAGGATTGAGCGCATCCATTGGCATAGTATACTCTCCTTAAAGCGGTCAGGCATGTGCCAGCGAATCCCCGCTAGCCCTGCGACGGCACACCCAGCTTGTCTGCTTTCTCGGCTGCCTGCTTTGCCGCGTATTTCGCGCCGGTCTTCTGCAAAATGACCTGATAGGCGGCAACCTGTGCCAGCCAGACACCAGCAAACACCACCGCGCCAACAATGTAGACGACCGGATTCGTGGGCAGGCGCTGGAGGGCTGTGCCCCCGTCCTGCGTCACGAGTTCGGTGATGAGCGCGGCGGCAAGTCCCAGCGCAACACTGTCGATGAAGGTAATGGCAAAGCAGACCAGAAAAGTCAGGCTGCCAAAGCGGCGGCCAGAAGGCATCGTCTTCATACGCCAACGAAAGATCGTCTCGACATCGGGAACGGTCGCCTTGAACTGCGCGATGTAATACTCTTTGATAACGTTCATGGTCAGCAGGCTATCGTCGAATGCCTGGCGAATACGAATGATCTTGAATAAGAAGATCAGCCCCGTGAAACCCGCCAACACGAAGAGCGCCGTTGCGACTATCGCGGATTCCGCCGTGCGGCTGCCAAACTCGTAGAGCGCGCCAACACCGCCCGCCAGCGCAGTGGCGATGCTGAGATAAAAGCTGAACATCCGCCCGCGATCTTCCAGCGCTTCGTAGGCTGTCGATGCAGCGTAGTTGAATTCTTCCAGCATTATGCTTTCGAGACGCAACGTCTGATCGGTATTGATCAGGGGATCGCGCTGGCTCGCGGCGGCTGATCGCGCCGGGTAGGGACTGCCAGTGGAATAGGGCATCGCATTGCCTCCGGATATATCGGTTGGTCGCTCCAGCGTCTCACGCGCCAGGATCAATCCCAGTTGGGTCTTGCTATCGTTGATCTCACCACTGTCGCAACGCGCCAGCGCTTCTTCGAGTGGCACCCATGCGACAGCGCTAATCTCGGTCGGGTCTTTCGGGCCGGATGCCCCCTCGATGGGCTGCACCCCGGTCGCCAGATAAATGGAGATTGCCTCATTGGTGAATCCCGGCGATGAGTATGTGCGCGTCAACAGGCGTACCTGACCCGCGCTATATCCAGTCTCTTCACGCAGCTCCCGCCGGGCGGTCTCCTCGGGTTGGCTAGCCTCCGCTTGAGTGACCAGCCCTGCCGGCAGCTCCCAGGTGGCGCGATTGATGGCCGGGCGTTCCTGACGCACTAGCGCCACCGCCGGACTATCAGGGCGAGCAGGGTCCTCGCGCAGCGCGACAACCGCCACAGCACCAGGGTGCTCCACCACTTCGAACCGCGTTTGCCCACCGCTGGGCGCCTGCAACGTCCGTCGCAGCACGTGTATCAGCGTGCCACGGTAAATCTCTTCATCATGCGGTTGCTGCGGCTGCATCTCGCTTCCCCTCCGTCGCCAGCGGCTACCCTGCCCTGGTGGTCCGCCTGTTATCGCCGAGGCGCAGCATAGCATGTTTGGTCGCGCGCGTGAAGTCCCTGGTGTGGGACGTATACAATAGTGGGGTTGCGAGCATGATGCCCTGGCAAGGTCAGGCAAGAACAGGCAAGCACAAGCAAGAGCCAGCAAGAAGCAGCAAGAGCAGCGGAAGCACTACAAGAGCATTACAATCAAAAGCATTACAATAGAGCGCAATAGGGCACCTCAAGCGGGAGCATATGGCAGAAGGAACCACATCCAGGACGGAGCATGGGCCGATGGAGAAAGCCAGAGGCAAGGCGGCTGATGCGGCGCCAACGCATCGGTCCGCGCGGTTTGCCTGGGCACGCCACCCGGAGTTCTGGATCATCCTGTTCATCGCGGCAGGGCTGCGGCTGTGGCATCTGGACCATTCGCAGTGGCTCGACGACCAGGCCCAGCTCCTCACACTCGCCCGCGACGCCTGGCTGCGCGGGGCATTACCCATCACAGGCATCCGCTCCTCCATCAACACACTCAACCCGCCACTCAGCGTCTACATCCTGATGCCCTTCTTTCTCTTCACCAAAAGCCCGCTGCCCGCGCTGATCGGGCTCGCGCTCTGGAATATCTTCGGCGTCGCGCTCTGCTATATCTTCGCCTTGCGATACTTCAGCCGGAGGGCGGCGTGCTGCGCGGCGCTGATCTTCGCCTGCTGTGGCGCGGCGATCAACTATAGCCGCTTCATCTGGCAGCAGAATTACCTGACACCGCTACTGCTGCTCTGGGCGTTCACGCTTTACGAAGGAGTCGTTCGCGGGCGACGCCCCTGGCTCGCGCTCCATCTGCTCCTGCTCGTGATGATCATCTCCCTGCATCCGACCGGACTGACACTCCTGGCCGTTACAGTCGTCGCGCTGCTCATCGCGCCAGACTGGCCGACACGCCGCGACGCGCTCG
>DASUWS010000097.1:0-15800 GCA_036378295.1 Ktedonobacterales bacterium | reverse complement strand
CGACTGACGCCCCGTTCAAGCGCGCTGACGGCTTCCACGCTAAGCTCTGCCCGCTCAGCCAGCTCCTCCTGGGTAAGGCCGGCGGCGCGCCGGTGGCGCCGTAGCAGTGCGCCAAAGGTGAGCATCTGACCCGCTGTCATGTTTCGTGCCCGTCCCTCTCCCGCCCTGTCCGAATCTCAGGCGCACGCAAACGCCAGTATCCCAGCACGTATCCGGAACTATCGGGCAACTCTCCGGAACACTACCAACGCCAGGTTGACTCATGCATGTGCCGTGAACGACAGGAGCGCAAGCAGCTGAGCATGCGTATAGGCGATGTCGGCCCCTGCCTCGCCCTTCACCGGATCAACGCTCTCATCACCGTCGATGTCCTGACCTGTCAGCGCGGTCTTTGACAGGCTCACAATCTCGGTCGTCGTCGTCGTATCCCCTGTACCCGCGAGCACCTTGACCGCATCCTGGTCTACGGTTTGCAGCCATCCTTTCATGTTCTCGACGGCAATTTGCACGTGTTGAGCATGCATGCGGATATGCTCGGTCGCATCGGGCGCGCTGGCCGCGAGCGCGGCGTGGTCAGCCACACCCGCGAGGTATCCATCCTTGCCCAGGAGCCCATAACCGTCGCCCGAAGGCCATTGTTGAACGATGTTGCACTCGGCTCCGAGCGGCTTGTAGTTTTGGCCGGACTTGCCTTCAATGATGTCTAGCACACTCTGAGCCGCACACTTTGTCGAGATCGGATAGTGGAGCGTTATCCACTGTTGCAGGACATTCGCCTGCTGATACAGCAGATTCATCTGCTGCATGGTGCCCACCACCAGGCCCTGATGCTGCGGCGTGGTAGGGAACGCGACGAGCAGATGCTGAATATGCACGAACGCACCAGGTGGAAAGGCGCCCTCAAGCATGACCGGACCAGCCGGAAATGGCCCGTTCTGTGTCTCGTCCGTGATTCTGACGCGGTTGCCGAATCCTAGCAGGTTCGTGCCTGGATTGCCCGGGCTGCCGTCGCCAGCGTAGGTGAGCGTGTATGTTTTGCTCTGGCGACTCTGCGGAATGAGCTTGCCGAGAGCAAGCACCTTTTCGGTCTTGTCATTGATCAGCCACGCCTGATACCAGTGACCTTGCTGTAGAGATGGAAGATTCGTCACGCTGATGGCAAGGGCGTCAGACTGGTAGGGTCCGTTCTTGGTGTTGTCGAGGAACTTCACGTCGGCGGCAGCGGTAGGGGCAGCAACCGGCTGACCGCTCGCGCTATGGCCATTGTACCAGGCAAACGAACCAACGGTGAGAGCAACCAGGAGCACGACCCCAAGCATAAAGGCAATGCCTGTACGGGTGCGGAGCCGGGTAGAGATCGCTCGTGGCGTTTGGATGGGTGGACGTACCACCGTGGCAGCGGCCGACCCAGCCGGGGCCTCTGCAGCGTCTGCCACCTTTCGTTCGGCTGGCACAGGCTCGGATGGTACAGGTGTGGAACGCGCACTCTGCACGCTCTGCGCGCTCTGCATAGGCAGCCCCTGGCTCGCCGCACCCGCAGATGCCGGGGTGGTCAGGCTCTGGTAGTGGGAGGCACGCGCGGCGAGCGACCCATCAAAGGTGGCCTCACTCTGCGTCTGAGCAATAGCGGCTCGATAGGCAACAGCAAGGTCCCTCGGACTCTGAAAGCGGTGTTTCGGCTCCTTTGCCATGGCCCGAGCGACAACACGGTCAAGCGCGGTAGGCAGATTAGGGCGCCATCGTCTGAGCGGGGGAATGGTCGAATGCAGGTGCTGCTGCGCGATGTCATCACGCGTGGCACCCGTAAATACCTCATGTCCCGTCAGCATCTGGTAGAGGACCGCACCCAGGGCGTAGACATCGGTATAGGGACCTACCGGGTTGCCAAGCAGCTGTTCAGGCGCACCACCATCGCTGTTCACATAGAGCGGGTGCTGCCCGCTGGGGGCCTCGTCTTGCTCCAGCATGCCGCGAATGCCAATATCCGCGACGAGGATCGAGCCATCATCCTGACGAAACAGGCAGTCTGGTGTAAGACTCAGATGCAGGATACCTCGCTGATGTGCGTATTCGAGTGCCGCAACCGCCTGGTCGAGGAAATCCGCGATGGCGGATAGCTCCGCCGCTCCATGTTGAGCCAGCTCGATGCTTAACGAACGGCCCGGAGGGTCAGTTGTGATGAGATACGGCAGCCTCTCATAGAAGCCATACCCGAGCACAGGCACGAGATTGGGATGGCGCAGTTGCGCGAGCTCGCCCGCCTGTTGCTCGAAGCGGTGCAAATAGTCCGCGATTTGCTGCGGAGGCGTGTCGGGTGGAATGGGGAGAAAGCGAAGTTGATCCGGTTCTGCGGAGCCAGCACGATAGGCCGTAAAGACGGTGCCCAGCTCGTTTGATTCTATGATCGCCCCGATATGGTACCCGTCGATGGTCGCAGTGGCAAGTTTCTCAAAGAGCGCGCGTGTTGGAGACATGGGATTCGCGGCGGGTGTCGCGGCGATGGTAGAGGCGCGCAACGCGTGTATCGTCGAAAAGGGCCATGTCTCGGTAGGCGCCTGTGTCGCCATGGGATCGTCTAGCTCGGCCAGGCCCGCCTGGAAGGCGTCAGCAAGCTCAGTTGCTGTGGCATACCGATCCTCTGGATCTTTGGCCAACGCCTGGAGAATCACCGCTTCAAGCGGGGCCGGCAACTCATGGCGCAGCAGGCCAGGTGGACTCGGCTCTTCCTGCAGGTGTTGCAGCGCGACGGCAAGCGGCGTGTCGCCGTGGAACGGCACCTGTCCGGTAACGAGTTGATAGAGCACGACCCCCAGCGCGTAGATGTCAGCCGCGGCGCTGACCGGCTGGCCCCTGATCTGCTCCGGCGCCATGTAATACGGCGTTCCCAGCACCTGACCTGTTCGCGTGAGCGTCTGGGGGCTCTCGCGTGTGAGCGCATTCTCGCCGCTGTCAAATAACCGCGCGATGCCAAAGTCGGTGAGATAGACGTGACCGTGCTCGTCCAGCAGAATGTTGGCCGGCTTGATATCGCGATGGATGACGCCTTGCTGGTGCGCGTAGTCAATGGCGCTGGCGAGTTGCGTCAGGTAACGTGCGACCTCACCGAGCGGCATGGGCTCCGGCTGACTGGCGAGGCGCATGCCAAGCGTGCCGCCGACGATTACAGGGAGCACCATATAGGGCATGCCGTCCACATCCCCGCTGCTCAGGACAGGCAGGATGTACTCGTTCCGTAGCTTACTCGCCGCTCTCGCCTCACGCAGAAAGCGCTGGCGAAACGCGGCGCGCTCGTCCGGTGCCGAGGCAGCTTGAGGATGCAGAATCTTGATGGCAACCAGCACGCGTGGATCATCAAGGCGCTGCGCGAGATAGACCACGCTCATGCTTCCAGTGCCGAGTACACTGAGCAATCGATAATTCTCGACCGTCGTTCCGAGACGGCTGTCACTGCTCACCTGCATAGACGGCTCCGTTTCGCGGCGCACAAGCCAGATGATTGCGCTGGATCGTCTGAGCGAATCACCTTTGCCGCAGGGATTCAGCCACAGGCCATGTGGCGGGCTTCCGTTGGGTGTATTCTCTTTCGTCCTGGTCGTTGGAAGATACGGCCTATAGGGCCGCCGCCCGCAACATCCATGCGGCGGCGCATGCGCCAGTGCGCCGAGGTCTTCAGGCCCCGACGGCCATCCACAGGACAACAGCCTAAGCGAAACCAGTATTTGACCTATATACGAGACGAAGGTATGGTTTCTGATTGCCGTGGCAGAGCAACCCCTGAGGGGCCCCGCGCGTTCCGGCTCACACGTGCTTGACTGGCAAGGAGCTGATCAAGCGATGGTGGACGTCTGGCACATCACATGGACTGTACATGGGACTGTGCGCATGCAAAGCGCTGGTTGGGTGCAAGCCCAGGCGAAAATGCGACCAGCACCACCGCCGCATGGCTCAACGATCACGTCTGCGTCTCACAGCTTGAGGTGACCGGCGCATGAGTGCAACGCGCTGACACGTGGAGATCCGCGTGCCCTGGACTCGCGATGAATCCTTTCGCTATCCGATAGCTTCGACACTACTCTACAGCGGTTTCGTGACAGCGGTTTCGCGCGACGTATGTGTCCTTCGACCCTGCGCGGCAGGAGCCGGTTCCTAGAAGGTAGAGCTAAAGATGATTCAATGAGAGGTATGCGAGAATGCACGTATTATGTATTCAAGTGGCGGCTTGTGCAAGAAGCATGCGTCAGCGAATGCTTCTCTACACGCTGGACCGCCTTCGTGAACGCGATACCGTGCGCGCACAGGCGCTCATGCGTGTTCAGGCCGAGAGCATACATTCCGCTGGTTCGAGACATTCCTCCGAGTGCGTATTGCGAGGAGAGCGAGCGCACGCAACTGCATCCAGATAGGCGCGGGTACTGTTGTAGGCGCTCTCAATCCACCGAGAGACATTCCCGAAACTCAGCGAGCCACTACCACTGCTGCTACCCGGCGAGAGACTTATAAGATGGACCTCGACGCCAGCGGGCACGCGCTCCATCGCTCGCTCAATCTGATAGTTCCCCATCACTTGAGAAGCGCGTTGGATCACTGCCGATACCGAGCGCCGGGACAGTGCATGCGCTGGCTCTGCCGTATGCTCTGCCGCTCTGGACCAGAGAGCGCCCGCATCGGCATCGGCGTCGTACCCAATCGCCAGTACGAAGATCCGGCGGGCACCCATTTCAACCGCCGTCTCTACACTGCATCCGTCTACCATACCACCGTCGGCGTACATCGAGCCGTTGATACGTACGGGAGGGAAGATGCCAGGTATAGCGGACGACGCGAGGAGAGCGTCAACGACCGGGCCTCGATGGAATACCGCGCGGCCACCGTGGCTGAGATCGGTGGCGATCACACTGCATGGTAGAGCCAGCTCATCGAATGTCGTGTCAGCCAGATGCTGGGTCAGTATCTGACGCAGACCCGCATCACTATAGAGCGACGAGGAGCCCCCGGCAATCCGGCGGAGTGCGGTCAGCATGAGCAGCGCATGCAGGGCACGAATGCGCGCCAGACGCGAACCAATGGGGCGCTTCCGGCCCAGGAGCACCTGCTGCGGCTGCAGGCCATACCAGACATCGGCAAGCGCCTCAACGCCATCGAGCGTCGGCATACGGGCGAGCCACGCGGCGTTCCACGCGCCAATGGACGTGCCCACGACCATATCGGGATGAATCCCGGCCTGCAGCAGTGCCCGTAACGCGCCAACATGGAGAGCACCTCGCGCGCCACCGCCAGAGAAGACAAACGCGGTGCTGGTATTCGTGCGCGTCGTATTGTGAGGCAGCCGGTATTGAATATGCCGAATGCCACTTTCAGTCGCTCGCAGTGGCTCGCGCTCCATGTTGGAGATGTATTCTACGGTTCCCGCTGTCGCTGATCTGATGGTAGACATATGACCGCATCCTTTCCACACTGTGTCCGCGCCCGCACTCGTCCTCGTATCGGAGGCAAGTATGTCCGCTCCCAGTGGAAGGCGCCACGGAAAAGCCGCAGGAACACCCGTATCAACAGCAGCACGAACCGACATGGATTGTTGTTGTGGCATCGCGGTAGCAGGAGATCAAGGTTTTCGTAGAGTGCATGCAAGCAATCGCTCACGCCTACCTGTCGTCCAGGCGAGATGGGAGAGGCGCGCTAGGCGGCGTTCGGGTGGGCCACGCCATGGTCTTCCCGTTCTATGCCGCCCTGTGGCGCTCGACAGGTTTCTCTCCCATTTGCTAGAATGTCTGCATTCTCGCTCCGGGTTGGGGGCATAGTAGCGCTGGAGGTAGACGATGGCATGGTTGGCGTGGCGCAGAAAACAACCGCCGCAGCAGCAGACGCAGGGAGCATCCACTGAGTATGTTGAGACACAGTCGGACCCGCCATCGCCGCTGCCAGAATCGCCCGAGGCCACGCTGCCGCCACACGCGGAGCCTCTCTATGCGCGCAACTGGGCGTATATCTCTGAGGAGTTGCAGGACCGCCTCGCGCAGACGACCCTGCTCACCGCCGGATCTGGTCTTGGAAGCGTCGTGGCCGCGCTGGCTGCGCGCACGGGGGTGCAGCGGTTCATCGTGGCCGATGGCGATGTCGTAGAGGAAAGCAACCTCAACCGGCAAGCATTTTCACGTGCCCATCTCGGGCAGAACAAGGCAGAGGCTACCGCTGCTATTATCAAGGAGATTCAGCCCAGGGCCCAGGTGGAGGTGGTACCGCGTTACCTCGATAGCGCTGATTGCGCGCTGCTCGTTCCTCATGCCGATATCATTCTCAATACTATTGACCTCGATACACCGGCTTTTCTGGACTTGAATCGCGTAGCGCGCGCGGCACAGAAGCCGGTCCTATTCCCGCTCAATCCAGCTTGGATGGGAACCGTGATTGTATTCACACCCGAGTCGCAAAGCCTCGACGAGTTCCTGGGCATCACAGGCAGCCAGCCATCAGCAGCGGCCCCATCGCCGGGGGAGGTCACATTGCGCCTGTTCGAGCGGATCTATGCTCAGGTGCCTGGCGGCATGCCGGATGACTTGCAAGCGCTCATCCGAGCCTATTTCGATCAGGACACGTCTCCGAAGGTGCCTGGAGGGAAAAGCGTGGCGGAGCGCGGCGCACCGCAACTTGGCCTCACAGCACACCTGACCGCAGCCCTGACGGTGCGGGCACTGGTGGCGCTTGTGGCTCAGGAGCCGGTGCGTGTGGCGCCCCAGATTATCACGGCGGATGCCGTGGCGCAGGCTGCGGCGCTTCCGTAACCTGTCCATTGCGAGCTACCGGCTGCCCGGCAACGAGCACCTGCCGATCAGCCGGCGGAGGGCTGTGATGCCGCGACCGCCGTCTCTTGGGCGCTGGCGGCATCGGCCAACATCTCCTGATGCGCGACACGAGGCCCATGGGTCAGCGTGAAGCGCTGCTTGGCGCGCTGATCGTCACCTTCGAACTCGTCCTCGCCGCGCGAGCGCACGAAGAGCTTGAGATCGATCGGTGTGCCGCGATGCGCTGTCTGCAGGTCGGTCGCCGCGGGGTGAGTGAGGAGTGCCTCAAGGAGTCCTGGCTGCCATTGCGCAGCCAGCAGATCACGAGCGTTCACCGGGTGCTGATCAGGCAATTCCAGGTAGACATCGTACTCGTTCGGGCTCGCCCCAGTACCATGTTTGAAATGATGGATGTTGGGCAGAATTCCCGTCGTCGCCAGGGCATCGCGCAAGATGTCTGGGGAGATGTTGGCGCCGTTGACGATACAGGCATCGTCCACCCGGCCAAGGATCATACCCAGCATGGCCGCCCGAGGTACATTCCGTCGTCTGTAGCCGTAGCGCTTGAAGTCCTTCCTCCAGCCCTTCGCGACACGATTCAGCGTTCGCACGACCTCTTTTGATGACCGGCGCCACGCCAGATCGTTGGACCGGTAGCGAATGAGCGGCCAATGCTTCCACGTCGTCAACAGCAAGCCAGCACCCGGATCGTTTTCCATGTAGACGGAAAGGGAAGGGACGAACTCCATGAGGGGCTTTGCCCGGTGCTCGACCGGGATACCCAGGCGCTCGGCAATCTCTGGATGTTGGTCCATGTAGCGTTCAAGCCAGAGGGTGAAGGGCGAAGTGCCCGCAAGGACCTGCCCAGTATCTGATGATCCAAGCAGGATCTCAATTGCCTCAAGGTTATTCGGGGCAATGTCCATTTCGCGGTAAATCCGTTCCCGCAGTTCCCGTGATACCACCTGGCCTGAGAGTTGGATGCGCTTGCACTGGAACTTGTGCCAATCGACCCCAGCATCTGGATCTTCGGCTGTCAACTCATGGAGACGGTCGAGCACACGCTCCATCGTTCCAGGAAAAGCCAGAAGATAGAGGGTTTCGAACCCGTTCGCCGCGTAATAGCGGAGGAATGAGATGATGGTGTCTGGCGTCTCACCCGCCGCGCAGACCTCGAACGGCCATCGGGTTTCGTGTTTCAAGCTGAAGTAGGACCGCAATACAAGACTTCCTGCAGCTGGGGCACCCTCTACCCCATAGGCGATCAAGATGACTGACCTCGCGCGATCAATGCCGACATCGAGTGCGCGTTGTTTCAACAGTGCGTAGGTAACATAGTATTCGTTCCACCCCACGGGCATGATCGTGGGCTTACTCGTCGTACCCGATGAACGCGTGATGACGGCATCACCCGACGGGAATGGCAGGGTCGCATCAAGCATATCCTGATCAGGTACGCTTGCGATATCTTGCTTACCCACAATGGGAAGGCGCTCGAAGTCCCTCCAGGTCAGTTGACGCATGCTCCGCTCATCAAATCCGGCACGCTTGTAGCGCTCGCGATAGAATGGAACGTTTTGGTACGCCCGGCGCGCCGCGCGAATTGACGCCCGCCGAGCGATCCGCTCAAGTCGTTTGGCACCGAGGATATGGAAGATGCGGTCAGCTAGACGTGGTCGGCTAGCAAGAAACATGCGCATGCGCGGACGACGACCCTGACGTGACATGGTGATACGCTCCCGCCTTCCCTGTCGATTCACAGCGAATCTGCGCGACGTGCCAGGGGCTACACCCTGGGGTAGGTGTCCTGCTTGTCCTGCTCCGTTGCCTCGGACCCCGCGCGCCTTCCTGGCACATGCCAGACTGCCGGGTCTACTACCCCGGGAAAGGCAAGCGTGCGTTGGATGAGGCGATCTGGTCGAATGGGCTGCCTGGTATCACTATAGCAGACATCTTGTGTACTGTCATCCCCATTGCTCAGGTGTCATCATCGTAGTCATTGGGGGAACCATAGTGGAGGATGCGCTGCATCGATCTCTAGCGCGAAGTAAACAGTGTATCTCTTCTGGAGTGCCCGAGATGACATTCACTCTGAATGCAATCAGAAATTGACGAATGTGGCCAATACCGCTATAGTAAAGCTAGCATGGGCAGATTGTTCTGGCGCATAGGGCTGGACAATCATCCCTGGAGCGATGGCTGCCAGCTATTGCGTAACTCTCTTATTGCTTCAGATACGAGTGATTGGGAGTCTGAAATCAGGCGCCATACCGGGCTCCCGCCTGGATACCATGTCAAGCCTCACCTATAGATCTTTTTGAATCTACACCGTTCTAAAGAAGCTGAGAATAAGCGCTCATAATGGGTATGACGTGCGGGCACGAGTGAGCCATGGCACGCCTGGCGTAGGGTTCGGGGAGGTACCATGCAACTGAACGCGAACGATCCGTTTCCGCAGGCCAATTTGGGAGCAGGCAATCAGCGAGGCATGGGTAGAGATCGCGGTTCGGCACAAACCGGGTATAGGGGGCCGCTCGCCTGGTGGTACCGCCTGACGATGCCGCCAGAGCCTCCAGCCTCGGCGCCTGTCGAGGTACGCGAACGCTTCCGGCGCTCTCGCATGGCGAGTGTACTCCTGTTTATCTTTCTGTTGATTGTTGTGGGGTCGCTCCCGCTTGGATTTCAGGACCTCCCCACGCTGTATTCCCTCTTAGGCGTCATTGTCGTCTGTCTGATAGCGATCGTGCTTAACCGGGTTGGTCAGGTTTATGCCGTAGGAGGCCTTCTCTCGACGATCATGATCATTTCTCTGGTTGGCGTCCTGTTGAGCGGGCGCGACGGGAAGCTCGACGTCGATTACCTGCAGCTTTACTATCTGCTTCTCATCGCGGAGTTGTTTGCTGCGGCACTCTTGCCGCCCTGGGTGGTCTTTTTGATTGCGTTTGTCAATTCTGGAATTACTTTCGCCAGTCTCTCATTGCAGCCTGCCGCGCCCACCCTGGAGGGGCTTCTCAAGTCACCGGAGGTAGGGTTATTTACTCTAGCCTTCCCGCCGGTCGCGCTCCATTGGGCGGTGGCTGGTGTCTCGTTTCTCCTGGTACGTAGTGCCACGAACGCGATCCAGCGCGCAGATCGTGCGGAAGAGATAGTTGAGCTGCAGCAGCGTGAAGCGGAACGCACCCGCGAGCTGGAAGAGGGAGTGCGCCAACTCCTGGCAGTTCATGTACATCTGGCCAATGGCGATTTCAAGGTCCGCGCCCAGGACATCCGTAACCCGGCGCTGTGGCAGATCGGCAACAGTCTCAACAATCTCGTTGCTCGCCTCAGCCGTTTTGCCCAGGCCGAGTTTGTCTTGCACCGCACTCAGGAAGAGGGGCGCAGGGTAGCCGAGGCCATTTACCAGTACGCTAGCGGGAGGCGGCCTATCTGGCCCGCTCCAGCCCAGACCCCAATGGACCCGGTCACAGACGCCCTGCGCCGCGCCCTCGGCGGCAGTTCGGCACCGCCACAGGGACCAAGCCAGATGGGACCAACGCAGGGAGTGGAGCAATTGCCGCCCGCCTCGGGCCAGCCATCGATAGCGCCGGGATATCACCCAGACGCGGCATCATCGTATTATCCCGGGTCCGCGCAGCCACCTGTGCCACCATCGCTCCCATCTGATGCCAGTTCCGGGTCGTTCGATGCCAATGCGAATCTGCCAGAATGGCTGAGACATCCTCCTGACGGTACAGGAGATCGTGGCACGCCCAACCGATAACAGATAGCCACTCGCGGCTTGCGGCCCCTACCCGGCTCGATAGGCGACGCTCAGTCCCTTCCCAACGGGCACAATGACGTGGTTGAAGTCAGGCAGGCGCTCGACCATCGCAAGGTATGCCGCGATCTCGTCTGGGTGCGAGAGCGCGTTATCGTGCAGCAGCAGCGCATCAGGGCTGAGCTTCGGCAGCAACGCGGAAAGCTGCGCGGGGGCGCTGCGGCGGTCGGCATCGAAGAAGACGCAATCAAAAGGGCCTGGCAATTCAGCGACGATGTGGGTTGCGTCACCATGGTTGAGCGTCACCATATGACGCAGGCCCGCCCGGCGCAGGTTCTCATCCGCCAGGAGATGCTTCGCCGGGTCGCGGTCAACGCTGACGACGGTTCCCCCATGCGCCTGCGCGGCGGCTGCCAGCCAGATCGTGCTATAGCCATTCGACGTGCCGATCTCAAGGATGCTTCGCCGCTTCCCCAACTGGATCAGCATGCTCATGAAACGCGCAGTAGCAGGCTCAAGATTGAGCATCTTCTTCGCGCGGTCATCCTCGTTGGCGTCATTCGCCTGTCCCGCCGCGTACAACTCGTCGAGCAAGGCCAGGATCACCGGATCTTTGGGCATCGAGATCGCTCCTCCGTATCAGCCACATCAGCCACATCAGCACCAGCCCCAGGGGGCCGCTCACCGCTAACCGCCGAGCACAGACGGCCACCCACGCCGTCCAACGCGACACGAGCCGCAGCGATGGGCGTATTCCGTATAGAGAAGACAATACTACAAGCAGCAGGCTCCATCACATCACCCTGCTTCAAGCAGACTTCCGCAATCGGTTCTGGCGCGGCGCGTCGGTTGGTACGCGATCTGCGACAATTCTCCGCGACTATTCGGTATACGCTCCATATGCTCCGCGCGCCTATCGGCAGCGGTGCGGTCAAGTGGTCTCGTTGTGATATAAGGCGGCGCTGGCGTGTCTCAATTGTGACGCGCGCGTGATAGACTGGCTCGCGATACAACGCGGGCATGCTCGCATCAGTCCGAGGAAGCGGACTCAGAGAGGCAATCGGAGACAAGCGGCTGGCCTAATACTGCGGCGCGCTGCCGCAGGGAGGTTGATCGTGGACACGCATGCGGCCAATCCTTCCCTTCGTAGCGCCCCATCCCAACCAGGGACTCCATCTACCCCAGGGGCGGGTGAGGTACAGGCGGAGACTCAGGCGAAGGAGTCACGTTCGGAAACCCATGAAACACCTATAGTGTCCAATCTTGCTCAGCTCTTCCGCGAGCGTACGGACCGCTTTGGCGATCTGGTCCGCTGGCGGCAGCGGTCCGGGAAGGAATGGCGGCGCGCGACCTACCGCGAGAATCAGCGGCTGGTGAATCGCATCATCTCCGGCCTCGATGCGCTTGGCGCTCGTCCTGGTGAGGCTATCGGCATCCTCAGCGCGACGCGGTGGGAATGGATGGTAGCCGATTGGGCCATCACGGGCCTGGGAGCGTTCACCGCCACACTCTATGCGACCCTCACGCCCGAGACCATCTCGTTCATTCTGGGCGATTCGGGAGCGCGCTACGTGTTCGTCGATACGGCGCAACAGTATAAGAAGGTGCGCAGCGTTCGAGACCAGCTTCCCCACCTTGAGAAGATAGTGATCTTCGATGAGGACGCAGGCGCGCTCTCCGATCCTATGGTCATGTCGTTCTCAGCGCTGCTGGAGCTGAGCACGCGCTCGGACAGGGAAGCAGATGCATTCGCGGCTGAGCGAGCGGCAGAGATCCAGCCGGAAGATTGCGCCGGGCTGGTCTACACATCAGGAACGACCGGCCGGCCAAAGGGTGTGGTCATGACCCATCGCATGCTGCTGACCGTGCTGGATGCCGCCCATTCAAAGCTGACGACCGTACATCCTGGGATCATCGATGTGCTGTGGCTGCCGTTGGCGCACGGCATGGGGCGGCTGGAGCACATCTTCACGCTGGAGTTCGGCGGCGAGACGGTGGTCGTTCCCTCAGTGCTGCAGCTGATGCGCGACCTGAGCGAGATCCGTCCCGATATGATGCTCACCGTCCCGCGGCTGCTTGAGAAGGTACATGCGGGGATGCTCGATCGCGCAGCCACGCTGCCCGCTCCTCAGCGCGCGCTCTTCCACTGGGCGCTGCGAGTGGGGGAGCGAACCGTCCCACTGCGCGAGAAAGGGCGTCCCCTTCCGCTCAGTCTGCGCGCACAATGGGCCGTTGCCGACCGGCTTGTCTTCCGTCGTCTGCGCGCGGTCTTCGGTGGTCGAGTCCAGTTGGTGATTAGCGGCGGCGCGCCCATAGATCCCTCCGTCGTGACGTTCTTCCATGCCATCGGCATTCCCTTGCTGGAGGCGTGGGGGCTGACCGAAACCACGACCGTGCTCACCGTCAACAAGATCGACTGGTTCCGCGTCGGAACAGTCGGGACGGTCTTCCCCGGCCACGAAATTCGTATCGCGCCAGATGGCGAAATCCTCGTGCGGGGACCGTGCATCTTCCCGCACTATCTCAACAATCCCGAGGCGACCGCCGAAGCATTGGATGCGGAGGGCTGGCTGCATACCGGCGACATCGGTTCGCTGGATCAGGACGGCTTCCTGACGATCATCGACCGCAAGAAAGATCTCCTCGTCACGACCGGCGGCGACAAGATCGCGCCGCAGCATGTGGAGATCATGCTGAATACCATCCCGGTCGTCGCGCAGGCATGCGTCTATGGCGATCGCAAGCCGTACGCCGTGGCGCTGCTCACGCTCGATTCGGCGGGGGTACGGGGATGGGCGTCCGGGCACGAGATCGAGGCGACCGACGTGCATACGGTCGCGCTCTCGCCAGAAATGCGCGCGTATCTCGATGCGGAGGTGGCCGAGATAAACGCCAGGCTGCAGATCTTTGAGCGCGTGAAGTCCTATGCCGTTCTGACCGATGACTTCACCCTGGAAAATGGCCTGCTCACGCCGACGCAAAAGATCCGCCGCAGACAGATCTACGAGCAGTATCGGGGGCAATTCGAGCAACTCTACGAGATGGCTCCATCGAGCGCGCGACCAGCCGCGAAGCAGGGTACGCCATGAGGCGGGTGAGACGCATGAGACGCATGAGACGACTCAGGCAAGAGGCTGGGTAACGGCAGCGAGGAGAGCGCTCACCGCGCCATCGTCCTGCTGTTGCGGCGGCCCATACGACGTCCGCCCATGCTATAGGTGCGCTTCCGGCCAACGCCCGCGAACGCCAGCGCCCAGCGGACGAAGGTCGTCAGCATGCTGAGATGGTAGGGGCGAGTACGCAGGCGACGCGGCGACGTGGCAATCGTACTGCTGTGGATATGACCCACCGTCGCGCCTTTTCCCTCCAGGCGCAGATACTGGCGCGCCCGGCTGAGTAAATCCATATCCTCTGCCAGATGGAGCGCTTCGTTGAATCCGCCCAGAGCGGTGAAGAGCGCGCGGTCACAATAGAACATCTGCGCCCGGGTACCCAGGAGCACCGGGCCAAGCTCCAGCAGATCGAAGAAGCCGCGCTCGATGCGGGAATTGGAATCCGCGACGATGCGAATGGACCCGGCTGGGATGTCCGCGTGATACTGCACGACGACGTCGCGCACCAGACGCGGAGACATGCGAGAATCAGCGTCGAGAAAGATGAGAATTGTGCCGGTTGCCTCGCGGGCGCCCCGATTCTTCGCCCGTGAGACGCCCAGCGTCGGCTCAGCCACCACGATCAGGTTCAGCGTGCTATGCTGCCGTGCGAACTCCTCGGCAATTTGCGCGGTCCCATCCGTCGAGGCATTATCCACCACCACACATTCGATGAACTGGAGCGGATACTCTTGTGCGATGACTGAAGCCAGGGCTGCTTCGATATAGCTGGCTTCGCTGTGGGCGGGAATGACAATGGTGACGCGGACATTACGGTCGCTCATCTCGCTCATCTCGTTCATGTCATACTCGTTTGTTTCATGCGCGGCGTCCCCCGTCGTGGGCCAGGAAATCCCCGGCGCATTTACGTTTTCCGTCTTACCCACGTCATGCTGTGTCACGGCTCGTCACGGCTTGTCACATCTCGTCATCGCCACAGATCTCGGCATACGTTGCGGGCTGCCAGCCCTCTCGCTCCACCATCCGCGCAAGATCCGCCAGTCGGCGGCGAACGATGGCGCCAGTGGGTTCTCGCTGGGGATGCAGATAGACCTTTGCCACAGACGCTACACGCAGGGCGCTCTGCCGGACGATGCCGTTGAGGATCTGGACCCCCATCTCCTGGCCGGATGACCCGCCCATGTACCCTACCCCTGGCGTCCAGATGCGCTCGCGCTTGCCGGGGCGCACGGCACGCAGCGCGAACATGCCGATGAGATAGTGAAACCCAGTCCGCCTGAGCGCGGTCTCAGCCGCCGCGTTGTGCAGCCAGCCCGGCGCGCAGAACATCGTGGGCCGGGGGAGACCAGCCTGCTCGAAGCAAGCCAGACCTTGTCGCAACGCGCGCTCGGCCTCATCGGTCGAGAGGGTCAAAAACTCCGCCGTGTCGGCGGCGAAGAGGCGCCCACGCACCCGCATGAGCCACGGTCCGTAGAACGAGCGCTGCCGGAACGGCTGGTGCTCGAATCCGTGAAGAACGATCTGACTCCCGGCGGCGACCTGCGCGCGCAAGAAATCAAGGAGTGTCGGCGATTCCAGCAGGGGATACGCTCCGTGCCAGTTCGGCACGACTTTGAACACCACGCGCCGCACGCCGATAGCCGCGAGCATCTCGGTCTGTCGACGGATGGCGGCCTCGAAGGGTGGCGCGACGTCATGCAGCGAGACGATGACCCGCCGCGGCACGCGTTGGCGCTGGGATTGGGGTATCAGGGATGACAAAGGAACCCCTCTTTCCGCGAGCACACCGTGTCACCGCCGCGTCCTTCTCGCACAATCCATGCCGCTTTCCTGGTATATCGCCTCTGTCTACCCGGTGATACAACATCCAGATTGATTCTTGGCGTTTACCCTCTCCCCCTGCCTCTGCCGTTGGGTCGCTGCCGCTCCGCGCCTTGCTGTGCTCCCTCCCGCCATCGGCCTGCTACTCTGGATTGGCGCGATTCTCTCGCGCGGTTGCGCCCAGGTAGGTCAACATTGCCGCGCCCGTCTTGATGCCCTGAAAGAAACGGGCAATCTCCATATTCTCATTGGGCGCGTGGTTCGCCTCGTCGGCATTCGCGTAGGGGATGCCGAAGGCCGGAATGCCCAGGGTCCTGGTAAAGACGTAGT
>DASUWS010000096.1:0-27277 GCA_036378295.1 Ktedonobacterales bacterium | reverse complement strand
TTCACCGGATCAACGTCAGCGGCGAAGTGGCCCACGAAGTCATCTTCGGGAATCCACGCGAAGCCCTGTGGGTCGATGTCAAGATGCGCAATGGCAGGAGTTGGCGGTCCCTGCTGCAGCAGCGCGCCAATCGACTCACCCTCGTCGAGCCCGAAGCCTGCGATGTAGACCAGGCCGACGACATTCGGCGCGTCGGTGCCGAGCGCGGTGATGATCTGGCCCCCGTATGAGTGGCCGACAACGAGGGTCGGGCCGTGCTGGCGTGCGAGCACTTCGCGCAGCCGAGCGACGTTATCCGCCAGCGAGTTTAAGGGAAACTGTGGGGCGGTCACGGTATAGCCATCGGCCTGCAACCGCTCTATAACAGCGCTCCAGCTGGAGCCGTCGGCCCACGCACCATGGACCAATACAATGTTTGGTAAGGTCGCCATTGTCGCCATCCTTCCTTCTCTTCAGGATTTCCAGGCTTACAGGACTTGGCCAAAGAGCCTCTGCGTTGAAATAGGGGATGAATGGTCACTTGTCATACCCGCGCCCTGCTGTTCTCGTGCGTGTGAGCTTCGGCTCTCGCCCTAGGCATCATGGTGTGGAGTGCGACTCCGAGCAGTTCCCGGTTGCATCTGGGAGAGATGTCACACTCCTTTCTTCCCATCTACGTTCCCATACGTGCATTTCCTGGGAAGCTGGCCGACCTGACAACAGCGCGTCAATACGGCCAACGCGCGCGAGGAACTGCATCTACCCGTCCCATGCGTCGGCGGTTAGCGGCCAGCAATGTGAGGTTGTGACGGTCGGACCAGACTCTTCACCCCAGTCCTTGCAGTAGATCTGGGTGCCGTCCGCCGGTGGTGATAGTGCTGTGTTCATGCTGTGCTCCTTGCTCTATGCTTGGCGGAGATCGAACCCGTCGATCTCGGTCTTGAACCGCAGGAGGGCAGTGACGCTAGTAGGCCGTCCCGGCATTGTCGCGCTGGGGCATGGAGCGGTGTCTCAAGAGGGTTCCTCACCTGCGACCATCGACACCACTCCTCTCGCCGAGCGCCATGCTTTTCGGCGTTTCGCACGTTTAGGACTTGAGGAAGGCCAGCAGGTCGGCGTTGACTTGATCTTGAAGCGTCGACGTCAGCCCATGTGGGGCGCCCGGATAGTAGATTTCCTGCGCGCCTTTGATGAGCCTGGCTGATTTCCTCGCCGAATCCTTGACAGGAACGATCTGGTCGTCCTCGCCGTGCATGACCAGGGTCGGGATATCGAACTTCTTGAGGTCCTCGGTGAAATCAGTCTCGGAGAAAGCCTTGATGCTCTCGTAGGCGTTCTTGAGGCCGGCCTGCATGCTCCAGAGCCAGAACTGATCCAGGATTCCCTGCGAGACCTTCGCGCCCGGACGGTTGGCGCCATAGAACTGTATCGCCAGATCCTTGTAGAATTGCGAGCGGTCCTTGTAAATGTCGCTCCGCATGTTGTCAAACACCTCTATCGGTAGACCCTCGGGATTGGCCGGGGACTGCACCATGATCGGCGGCACTGCTGCGATGAGAACCGCTTTGGCGACCCGCGTCGTCCCGTGACGTCCGATGTAGCGCGCGACCTCTCCGCCGCCAGTGGAGTGGCCCACCAGTGTGGCGTTGTGGAGATCGAGCGCCTCGATCACGGCGGCGAGATCGTCAGCGTAGCCGTTCATATCGTTTCCCTCGGACGCCTGGCTGGAGCGGCCATGTCCGCGCCGGTCGTGCGCGATCGCGCGGAAGCCGTTCTGTGCGAGGAACAGCATCTGCCCGTCCCATGCGTCGGCATTGAGTGGCCACCCGTGCGAGAATGTGACGGCCGGACCTTCGCCCCAATCCTTATAGTAGATCTGGGTGCCGTCCCTGGTGGTGATTGTGCTCATGACGTACTCCTTGCTCCATACGTAGCGGAGAATGGCATGTTAGCAATAGATGGGCTCGCTGCTGGCTGTTCCAGCGCAACTCGCCCTCGTCACGACGCGCGTCCATGCTTTCGTTGGCGGGATGCTGAGTAACTGCGCTTTGCAGCATGTCGCTTCCTCGCCGGGATCTGTTTGGCACATATCAGCGTGAGGGCGCGCACTCCCCACACAACGACCCTCAAGAGAGGCGCATACAGATGAGCTATCGTGGCCCGCCCAGAAAGTATACCGGCGCCTCCCGCTCTTGTCTGTTCGCTGGTGAACATAACGGACCGTGGGTGGGAGCACTTAGTACGCCTATCAGAACCGTCGCGTAAGCAGCCAGGGAAGCAGAAGAGGAGTCACGGAGAAGACGCACACCAGATCCCGTCGTCGACCGCACAAGCTCCATGCCGACAAGTGTTACGACTACCGTCACCTCCGTCTGGCCCTGCGCTTGCGCCGCACCATCCCCTGCATCGCTCGCTGTGGCGTTGAGCCCAAGAACCGCCTGGAACGCTACCGGTGGGTGGTCGAACGGACGCTCTCCAGGCTCAACAGCTTCCGGCGCCTGCAGATCCGCTACGAGCACCGGGCTGACATCCATCTGGCTTTCTTGCAGTTCGGCTGTGCCCTCATCTCCCTGCGTTTCCTCGGCGAACCACGTCCAACCCGCGAGAATGGTTGGCCTGGACCGCCGCGCACGGCCCCTGTTATACTAGGGACATGACGATCAAGAGATTGGACCACGTCGTCGTCGTCGTCGGCGACCTTGAAGCCGCTATCGCTTTTTTCACCGCGCTCGGCATGACGCTCGAAGGCGAGATGCCGGTCGAGGGCCCGTGGGTAGACCGCGTCAACGGGCTCGAAGGTGTCCAAGTCGACATCGTTATGATGAAGACCCCAGATGGACACGGGCGGCTTGAGCTGACGAAGTTTCGCAATCCACAACTGGTCGAGATCGAACCGGCGATCGCACCGCCGAACACGCTGGGCCTCCGGAGCGTCATGTTTACCGTCGACAGCGTCGATGACACTGTCGCTCGCCTGCGCGCCACTGGCGCCGAACTCATCGGCGAGGTGGCCCAGTACGAGGACATGTACAGACTCTGCTACATGCGAGGCCCTGCGGGCATCATCGTCGCGCTGGCCGAGGAACTCTTCTGAAGCGTTCACCGCCTTCGGCGAAACTGGTGGCACCCCAGGTGCTCCTTCGACTCGATCCCATATCCCAGTGCTCGCAACCATCCTGCTTTCTCGCCTCCTTGCGCCGCGGTTTTGTCAGGCGCACTTAATTGGCAAGCGACTATTAGCAAGACAAGATGGAGTGAGGTACCAAACGGGTTGTGGCGGAATCGACGCTCGCCCATGCTGCCCCTTGCTGCGCTTCCAAGTCATCCAAGCAATCTTCGGTCTCGATACCATGACTTCGATACCATGACTCACGAAGGCAGATGCGAGGTCTGCTTGGAAAGACCGCTGCCGATGGGTGTTCCAGATCCTGGAACATCGCCGAGACCGAACCAACTGCTGGCTGCTCCACAAGGTGGATTTGCCGTACATTCGGCCGCATGATCTGCGACAGTTGCAGGCGTCCTTACTGCTCGCAATAGGTGTGCACCCGAAGGTGGTAGCCGAGCGCTTAGGCCATAACCGCGCGAATATAACGCTCGGCACCTATTCGCATCTGATGCCGACGTTGCAGCGGGAAGCCGCCGACGTGCTGGACACGCTGCTATGGACGGATGATGCGGACGCTGATGAGGAATAGCGCCAATCGTGGTATTGATTGTGGTCATTTCGCCAAACGGGGACTCAGAGAACACCCCCGAGTCCACATAAATTCTGGGCAGGTGGGACAGGAGTCGAACCTGTAACTTGCGGTTTTGGAGCTTAATTCCTCCAGTTTGCCGCTGCCTGTCAGTAGTACTCAAACCCCGAAATTTCCGACAACGGCGGCTCCTCGTAGTACATGCATGTTGTCTCCGTGGGTCTACGTTAGGGTCAGGCTCAATATATGGCCCTTGACAGACACCCCAAAAGTGTTTACACTAGTAACTGTTAATGATAGTAACAATTGTGATGACATGTAACACGTGTGGGGGTGGCGAGATGTCAGGTCCGGCACAGCAGCCACGAACGCGTCGCGAGCGGAAGCGCCTCGCAACGTATGAGGAGATCAAGCAGACCGCGCGCACTGTTATGGCGGCAGAGGGAACCGCAGGTGTTTCTCTCCGGGCGATAGCGGCTGAGATGGGACTCACGCCACCCGCGCTCTACCGCTACTACGCGAGCCGCGATGACTTGCTTACGGCGCTCATCATCGAGGATTACAACGCGCTGGGGGAGGCGCTCGAGCAAACCAGAGACGCTCATCGCGAGCGGAGTTCCGCCGACCAGTTCTACGCGGTTGGCCTAGCGTATCGTGCCTGGGCCATCACTCATCCCACCGATTACGAGCTGATTCTCGGCAACCCCATCCCCGGCTACCGTGCGCCCGCTGAGGTCACCCAGCCGGCGGCGCGACGCGGCTTCGGGACGCTCCTGGGAATCCTGGTCAGTGCCTGGCATCGCCGGGAGTTGACCATTCCGCCGGAGTACGCAGAGACCCCCGCGGCTATGCAGCCAGTGTTCGACGAGTGGCGGCATGTGCTTGGACTCGACACTCCGACAGCGATCTTCCGCCTTGCTGTCGCGCTGTGGGGACGTCTCCATGGCTTGATTGTGCTGGAACTCTTTGGACATCTCGGCCCGCTTGTCGGCGATCCCGCCTCGTTCTTTGAGGCGGAGCTGCACAGCATACTCGCTATGCTCGACATGTCCGTCGAAGCCGTCTGACCATTCGCTTCCGCATACATGCGATCACACGCGATCGCGTGCCTCGATATTGACCATTCCTGACAAGCGCACATGCGCTGCGTCCAGGCATTCCTATGGCTTCTCTGGTCCGTATCGGGCAGGCAGCGTTTCTCCCATCGTGAAAACCACCCGCAGAGCACCTATAGAGAGGAACATTACCTATGTCACTGCCCAGTCATACGGCACCCAAGCGCGCCACCGGTACGACTCGCCTTATCCGTATCGTTGTGGGCACAGGTTCCGCCCTTGCCCTGCTCACTGCGCTCTACTTGGGCGCGGCTCGCTTGTATTCGGAGGCGCGCGTGCAAGCGGCGCAACAGGCGCCCGTCGTCACTGGCGTCACCCGGGTGACGATGACCGACTTCACCTTCTCGCCACCCAACATTCGCGTCGTGAAGGGGGCGACCGTCACATGGGTCAACAAGGATACGGCGCCGCACAATATCGTCTTTGACAACAACATGGCGCAAAGTGCTATCCTCCCGACACATCGCGGGATCTATAGCTATGCGCTTCTGACGCCGGGGACCTACACCTATCACTGTGGGCTCCATCCTGAGATGGTAGGCAAAGTCATCGTGACCGGGTAAGGCAACCCTGGCGACCAACGATATGCGGGCGAGTGTCCAGGGCAAGGGAGCGCCCATCTTCTGTCTACTAGCGTCACGTGACGTATCGCCGAGCATGCACAGGCGTGCAACTCGGCCGACAGGGTATTCACCCTAAAGAGGGAACGGTGTTTCAGGAAGGCGCCAATGGCGCATTGTCTCGTTCGGGAGTGAGCATTCTGTGATGGCCTGCGTCAAGCACTATGCCCTCACTACCATTGAAAACAGCTGAAAACAGCCGCTTCGCGGTCAACGTCGAGGCCGATGACCGCACCTGGCTCTTGCCAGCGGCGCCGGTCAAGTCTTCCCCTGCCTGGTCAGTCGCGGCGGCGTAACGCGCGATAGAGTGACAATCGGATCGAGGCACTGAAGAGTGCAACAAAGAGAGGTAATTCCTAATGAAATATCGGCATGTGGTGGTGGGGCACACCGGAGGGCCAGAGGTCTTACACGTCGTGGAAGACGACCTTCCAGTCCCTGGTCCTGGCCAGGCGCGCGTCAAGATTCTGGCGGCCGATGTATCCTTCACAGATGTGAATCTGCGGCGTGGACGCTATCCCGGCGCGCCACAGCCTCCCTTCACACCCGGCTACGCAATGGTCGGCGTAGTGGATCAACTAGGCCCACAGCAAAGCGCCAGGCACGCAGGAGCGGAGGCCCTAAAACTAACGGTTGGACAAGCTGTCGCTGCGCTCACGGTGTACGGGAGCTACAGCCAATACCTCTGCCTACCCGTGTCAGAGCTAGTGCCAATGCCGGATAGGCTTGATCCCGCTGAGGCGGTCTGCCTGGTGCTCAACTACGTGGGCGCGTACCAGATGCTGCATCGCATCGCACATGTTACGCGAGGCGAGCGGATCCTGGTGCATGGAGCGGCCGGTGGGATAGGCACTGCCTTCCTAGAGCTGGGCCACCTGGCCGGCCTGGAAATGTACGGCACCGCATCCAGGCCCAAGCACGATCTGGTGGCCCGTCTGGGCGCCACTCCGATTGACTACACATCCGAGGACTTCGTGGCGCGTATCGCCGCCTTGACCAGCGGCCAGGGCATGGATGCCGCGTTCGACCCGATGGGAGCTGCGCACTTGCGCCAATCTACGAGAGCCGTGCGCAGAGGTGGGACCGTGGTTGGGTATGGCTTCTACGCCGCGGCCAACCGCGGTGGCAACATTGTGCTGGACGTGCTTTCGCAATACATGCAAGTGGCGGTAGGGGCGCTGTCGCCCAGTCGGAAACACGTTGCGTTCTATGACATCCGACCATTAGCAAAGAAGCACCCAGAATGGTTCCGGGAGGATCTCACGGCTCTTCTCAATCTGCTCGGCGCGGGCAGGCTCCGCCCGGTGATCGCGGCGCGCCTGCCTCTAGACGAGGTGGTACGCGCCCACCAGCTCGTGGAGCACGCTGAGGTGCAGGGCAAGCTCGTGCTCATTCCGAATCCTTGACCTGACCCTTGATCGATATCCACGAAATGTGCGAGGCTCCCGAGTGAATGATATGCCTATGTTTGGGTCTGGAATGGGGTTACTGGGAAGGACGGCGTTGATGTCAATCGAGCTCTGGCGGGCAACTTCTCAGGATGAAGAACGGTTTCGCCGCTTGTATGAGCTGTACTGCTACGACTTCAGCTACATTTATCAGCTGGATGCCGACGATACCGGCAGCTCAGGAACGGCGGTGCGCGAGGCGGACGTATATCGTGTCGATTCCCGAATTTCCTGGCAACCATACGCACGGTGACACGTATGAGGAAGCTGTCAAACAGGGCGAAGACCTGATCGATTTCCTGATCATGTGGACGCTCCAGGATGGGAAGCCACTCCCCGAGCCGCGTGTCTACGCGATGTCCTAGCGATAGCGACGGCATGTGCGGTCAATTGGGATCCGTGCTGGCGGTTGGGGTCAACTTCTCCGACTAACAGTTAGCGGCTTTGACCGATGAGGCTCAAAGCCGCTATTTTTCTAGGCTTGTAAGGCATCAGGGATAGGAATCGAACCTGCAATGTGCGGTTTTGGAGACTGTTGCTCTGCCTCATTGAGCTACCCCTTGTGGACAGGCTACGCCCGCCTACAAGCCCGGAATCCATGGCCATAGACATGGGCGGACTCCTCCACCGTGTATGCCTGAATCCCCGGTATCACCGCCTGCTGATGCCAGTTGTGATGCCACTTCTCAGGCAGGCGAGCCGTGCTGCAAAACCTTCATTTACCTACCTCACGTGACGTGACTGCACGAGAGATGATACCGTGTCGCATCGTGGTGTTTGCCCCTCGTCAATCCCCGAGCCAACATGGGTGCAGAAATCCATTCTGCAATGATATGACGCGACGGCATATGAGTCGCCCCGAAGAAGGCAACGTCCGCACCGAGAAGAGTGGACGTGCCCCATTTGCGCCCAGCGAGCGGGCTTAGCATCTGCATCAAATCGGCAGCAGCAAACTGGTGGCTCAGTACCTGAAGGAACTCGCGAAGGGTCGGGTGCGGGCAGAAGGGGGTCGCCACCCGGCACCTTCAGCAGCTTCGAGATGAAACCCAGTTCGTCATGCTTGAGAAGCGTGAGGTCGAGGTGTTTGGCCATTGGCTGACGGGGAGAGGAATGGAGTTGACAATTCAGCGCTAGTTCGGTATCGTTGTTGTACGAAGCAGGTGTTTTGCTTTGAGGAGTAGTGGCGTTATACTGCGACGCACCTCACTGTTGTCGTTCGTCGCTGCTGCCAAGCCGCGGGCCCATCACAGGAGCGACGGGTCGTTCTCCGCCGGCAGGACGCGACGATGTATACTCCGGTCAGACAGCTATGCGCCGTGGTCAGCGCGATATGGAGAAGTGCATATGCTGCAGCGGACGGTCACCTATTTGTCGCTGGTACGCGTCTTGGGCGGGTGCTTGCTGCTCTGTGGTCTCTATGTGATCGTACTCGCGCTCACGTGCCAAATTGAGGTGACTGGCGCTCACGAGTATGCTGGCGCCACGATTTTCGAGAACCCCATGGACGTGGCGACCTTCCTCTTGTTTGGAGGCCCCTTTCTCGGCAGTCCCATCGTGCCGGTCCCGATCCAGAGTCTGACCCCGCTTGGATTGCTCACGCCTGGTCCTCTATTGTGGATAGGCCTCGTCATCGTGTGCGTGAGTCTTGCCAGCAGGCGGGTGCAGGTGGCCTATGGCGGTTTGCAGGTCGCGCTCTGGATGATCAGCGTGTCCGTGTGGAACCCCATCTTATGGCTGGTTGATGCTAGCCATACCCACTACGTCTTGCAGGTCGTCGGGCCGTTCTTCCTGGTCACGCTGGCACTCTCTCTCATTCTCGTGGGGCTCTACAAGCCAGTGACACACGGCTTAACACGGCTCGCCTAGCCCCCAGGGTGACCCCCTGACGCCGCTGTCAGGGGTAGTCAGATGGCACGCTTCTGGATGAGAACGGCTCCTTTGGAAGCGAGGCGGGGTGGGAATGACCCACCCCCTAGATATTCTTAGACTGCTTCACATGCTAGCACACGCTTCCCCGCGCTCTGCGGCGGCAAGCCGCTAGTTCATCACTATGCCGGATGAAGGGTGTCCAGAGGTGGGTAGCTCAATCGGCAGAGCAGCCGTGTGACGCCTGCAAGCGCACTGCGAGCGGGCGTCACTTTACTCCAAAGGCGCTCCATTACTGGGATTGGGGTAGCGTTTTCGTATCATACACTGGGGGTAACCTGGTAGGTAACCCGCCGAAACATCGGCTCTGCCGGTCATGGCACAGTCAAGGTTTGGGGGAGGGAGAGCCACGGTTCTGGCACGAAAATGGCCAGTCATATAAGACTGGCCAGTAGATGAAACACTGAATTCATGCGGAGCGAAGAGGGGCAGGTGGGACAGGAATCGAACCTGCAACCTGCGGTTTTGGAGACCGCTGCTCTGCCTAATTGAGCTACCCACCTATGAGACATCACAATCACCAGGTGATTGATGCCATTCCAGAATACCCCAAGCATCCAAGAGAGTCAAGATGGCAGAGCAGCGGTCAACGACTTAATTGCCCGTGGCGATGGTTGTGGGGCCGATGATGACTGGCTCGACCGATGAGCGCTGGCCGCTCCCGGTATCGATCAGCGTAATCTTGTTTGTGATCGTCGCCGTTCGCTCCAGCATGCCACTGACACTGCAATAACGTGTCGCCGAAAGCTCGACGGCCCGGCGCACCGAATCAGCGGCGAGATTGTTCCCGGTGAAGGTGTGTTCCACCTCGATGCTCACGAACACCTTCGGATGCGTCTCCGCTCGGATACCGTGGGCGCTCATGTCGTAGTTGGTCACATCCTGTCGCATCTTGCGCAACACCGAGACGATATCCATTCCTGTGCAGCCAAGCAGCGCAACCAGAGGCAGCTCCATCGGGCTGAACCCGGTATTCTCGCCACCGTCGGACTCGGCTGTATCCATCGTCAATTCATGGCCGGAGCCCGAGCGCGCTGTGAACTTCATGCCTCCTTCAAAGTGCGCGGTTGCGAACTTCTCACTTGCCATTGGGTTATTCCTCCTGGGCGAATCCGCTCGCCCGATGTTGGTAATTCCTCGAATGCCTGCATTGTAATCCGAGCAGTGCCAGGGTTGCCCACTGTACGTTGGGGCCATGGTACAATTGGGACACACGGGTATAGCAATCATGTGTTCAGTAGAAGAGTGGGGCACCATACATGACCGAGCCGGGCAATGCACCAGTCGGCGTCTTCGATTCAGGCGTCGGCGGACTGACTATCCTGAAGGAACTGCTACGTGAATTGCCCGACGAACGCTTCATATACTTTGGTGATACCGGCAACTGTCCGTACGGAGTTCGATCCGTCGAGGAGATCCAGGAGCTCTCGCGTAACGGTGTCCAGTTTCTGATCGAGCGCGGAGCCAAAATTATCGTTGTTGCCTGCAACACCGCTTCTGTTACCGCGCTTGCCTATCTACGCGAGACCTTCGAGTGCCCATTCGTTGGGGTTGTACCTGCCGTCAAGCCTGCCGCTGCTCTCACGCGCACTGGGCGTATCGGCATCGCCGCAACCGAAGCGTCAGCGCGCGGCGACTACTTGCGCCAACTCATCGCCGAGCACGCAAGCGAAGCCGAGGTGTTCGCCGTAGGTTGCCCACGTCTCGTGTTGCTGGCGGAAGACGGTATCCTCGATGGGCCGGAGGCTGAAGCAGCTATACGGGAATACATCCAACCGGTGCTCGACGCCGGGATCGACACGCTGGTGCTGGGGTGTACGCATTTCCCTGCCATGCATGATGCGTTTGTGCGTGTAGCTGGCCCCGGCATCACCGTGATCGACTCTGGCGCCGCAATCGCCCGCCAGGCACGGCGTGTGCTCACCGAACGTGGGTGGCTTGCGCAGCCCGGTGCGACGGCGAGTGCGCCACGGAGGCTCACATCTGCTGATACATTCTGGTGCAGCGGTGATGCGTCCAGGTTCGCCGATGTCGCCGGGACTATTCTCGGGATGCCGGTTGACGTTCACTCCGCGTCAGGAATGATCCTGCCCTCGCTGCGCGCCTGATGGCTGTGCTTTGCGCTTCCCCTGTCGTGGTGTTCATCCGTAGGCAGAGAGCTACGGCGAGATGTCGCCCGACCCGTACAGCCCACATGGCCCATTTGGCGGCTAAGACTCGTCGTAGAGCGCGGCCTGAAGTACTTTGTGTGGCTGCCAGCCATCCGAGCCCCGCCGGAGTATGCCGAGAAATCGCCCATCGACTGAGTAGGCCCGGAGCAGTTCGTATTGATCAGGCGCTATCTCCGCCGGAAATCGCAGCTCCTGGCCGTGTCTCATATGCGCCTCGCTCTCCTCGCCCAGGATAGCGGCATGCCAGTCGAGCAGTGCTTCATCCGCAGCGTAACAGTAGTCGCGCCACCTTCTCTTATCAAAGGCATTTGCAAGCTCGTCAAGCGTGATACTGTTGGCGAGCGTGAATGGACCGCTGCGAGTCCGTATGAGCGCGGCGAGATGAGCGCCTGGCCCAAGCCTCTCGCCCAGATCATACGCGAGCGAACGGATATATGTGCCTTTGCCACACGTGATATCCAGCACCAGTGTTGGAGAAGTCCAGTCCACCAGGTCGATAGTGTCTATATGGATAGGCCGAGGCTCCACTTCGATGGTCTGTCCTGCGCGGGCAAGCGCGTAGAGCCGTTGACCATCACGCTTCAGGGCTGAGTAGAGCGGTGGTCGCTGGAGCTGATCTCCGAGGAATTCGGGGAGCGCGGCGGTAATCTCCTCGCGGGTGAGGACAACCGGAGATGCGCGCACCACCTCACCCTCGGCATCATACGTATTTGTTACGATGCCGAAGCGGATGGTTGCGCGATAGGCTTTTCCACTCTCGCTGAGATATTCGGCAACACGCGTCGCCTGTCCCATCAGGATGGGAAGCACGCCACTGGCCGCCGGGTCAAGCGTACCAGCATGCCCAACGCGCTTCTGTCCGGCCATTCGACGCATGCGCGCAACGACGTCGTGTGAGGTGATGCCTACTGGCTTATCGATATTGAAGATGCCGTCAATTGGCACGCTGAATCCTTTGCAATGGTATGAGATGTTCTGATGCGCCCGTTACTCTCACGGCCGTTTAGCTCATCGGAAACGCGCCAGGCGCCAGCTCTCTGGCTGTTCAATGGTTGCACGGCGCAGGTGCCCGCGGATATGATAGCATGGGAAGAGAGCGAGAGCGTGTCGGGCGAGTGCGCGCCCTCAGCAAGAGGAGTTCAATACCGTGCTTCGCTTCGAGCTTGGCGACCCACAGACGCCGCGCGGCCATGCAATCCTGTATGCGCGTGTTTCGGGGAGTGAGCGCATCGTCGCGACCTATTGTGTGGTACTGCCGATTCAGTTCTCGATTGGGAAATATCTGCCGCCCATGTTCGCCGGTCAGCTCCCGCTTGATGCGCTCAATGAGGGGGTCTCGCCTGTCAGTGCCATGCCCATCCCGCCCATGTTCGAGGATGTTGACTCGCTGGATGCGCTGCGCCAGCTTGCCGAACGGCGCGCCGACGATCTCTGCGACCTGGGCACGCTGGTACTCTCCGACGACAACGTGCGTCTTCAGTTCGCGGCGGAAGGCAGCGCAGAGTATGGCGAGCTCTACATCTCTTATCAGTCGCGCTGGCCCTCCGTCGAATCCTCACCGCAGCGTCCGCCGCTCGAAGACCTTGACGTGGAAGACGTGCTTGCCTCGGTGCTGCCCGAGCGTGATCGTCTGGGAGAGATCGCAAAGCTCATCAGCCAGGCGCGCTATGCACTGGAATCGGGCGACCGGCGCGGGCTTGAGAAGGTGGCGGGCGATATGCGGCGGCTGGCCAGTCCTCTGCCAGAAAAGTACCGTGCTGACCAGTTGATCGAGGCTGCGCTACGATCCGATACAGTGGGTCCCAGATTGGCGGAGCTGTATCTTCAGCGAGCCTACAAGATTCTCGACGAGGACTACATGAGCATCCCGCCCATCGATGCCGAGATTCGCACTCTGCGCGGTGACAGTCCCTCGTCTGGCTCTTCGAACATCTCACCAGGCGGATCCGACCCGGAATAACGTCCGGTATGCAACTATGCAAAAGGAGCGACGCAACAGTTATGGCGACGACCATCTACGCGGATACTACTCCCCTGCTGGAGGCGATTGCAGCCTCGGATAGAGAGCGCATCGTCCAGGAAACAATCAACCTTCTGGGCGCGCAGAAAGTACCAGCCGCGAAGATTGCTGGGCGGGTCGGCCTGGCGGCGCTCTGGGGCAATGCCGATCCCCATGCGCTTGGCGCACTGGCAACCGTTGGCCGGGTCTCTGAATGGATGCGAACGATTCCTGTGGGGCCTGAACCAGGCGATGATACGCGCCGGAAGCTGACCCCCACGTATCCGCTCGTGCAAGCATTCCTGGCCGTCGCGGACGCCGTGCGCAAGGGTCTGTCCGAGGAGCATCCCAGCTTACCGGAGCCGATACTGCCAGCGGAACTGAAAGACGTGCAATCGGTGTACAGCGCCGTGCGTGAGGCGTTCTGGCGTCGTGATCTCACCATGATTCGCGGGTTGCTGATGGGCTATCATGCGACTGGCGCTGATTACCGCTCGTATCAGGCCGCGATCGCTGGAGCGCTGGTGCATCGGTATCCTGAAGGCGGACACCCGCTCATTTTCGCGCTGACCGGCGGGCACATCCTGGATATGGCGGAATGGGGCGACCACCTGCCCCCGCTGATCTATTGGTATCCACCGCTGATGCTCGACACGACTCCTGACACTCCGGCATCACAGATCGCCAGCGAGTACGCCTCACAGCCCGAGCACGATCTCTCCTGGCTCCGGACTCGCCTCTCCATTCCGAAAGAGGAAGGCACGGGAGCAAGCTTTCAGCAAGCGCTCCAGACTGGGGATGGCGTGGCGGCGTGTGATGCAGTCCTGGCGGCGCTACGCAATGGCGCCACTCCGCGTGGTGTCGCGTCTGGGATGGCGCTGGTCGTTGCGGGACATATCAATGCGATCCCCCAGGGTGATAGTGACCGCCTGGTACGCATCGCTCACGTGTTGCAGTACGTCCATGCTGTGAACCTGGCCATGCGGCAGACCCAGGAGACGCTGGTATTCCCGATGCTCTATACCGCGGCTTGCGCCGTCAACAGTCTCGGAAGGGTGGGTGCTCCTGCGGTTCAGGGTGCTGGCGCGGCGGGTTCGCTGGTTGCCGGCGGCCTGATTCCCGGCGCTGTCCTTCGTTCGGTCGAACAGCAGGCGGCCAGTGGAGATGCAGGCGGTGCGCTCGCCACGGCGCGACGCTACATCCAGATGGGCCACCAGCCGAGTGGGCTTACGGGCATCCTGGCGACGGTCGCGGCCCAACGCGATGTCGCTGGGGATGCTACCGCCTCCCATGTGCTCCCGGCGGTGACGGCAGCGTGCGAGGCATACCTCATGTTGCCTGGCGCAATTGCCGAGAAGGGGCAAAATGCGTTGCTGGATGCGGCCATTCGCCTGGCATCGGAGCTGCGCGGCGCCACGACGGTCGCGGATCATGTCCGCGCCGCTATCGAGGCCGCAATCTAGTCCTCCTGCGTCTGAATCGCTCGCGGCTTATCATCAGGCCGGCTGCGCGCAGGTATGCCGTGCGGCTGGTTGAGGTTGTGCGCCGCGCTCGTGCGTTCATGATGCCATACCTGGTGTAAGCTGGCCGCTGGTTTGCTTGGCTGGTCTGGTTGGATCGGTGTGGAAATGGAGTAGGGTATCGTGCGGTTGGTGGTAGTGCGTCACGGGGCGACGGCGAATAATCAGGCGGCGCAATTTACCGGGCAGCTTGATGTTCCGCTGAGCCCACTGGGTGAGCAGCAGGCGCAGGTATTGGCGTCGGCGCTCGCCGATGAGCGATTCGATATACTGGTGTCATCAGACTTGCAACGCGCCCGGGCAACGTTGGCGCCGCTGGCGGAGACGCTGGAGCAGCCCGTTCGGCTGGATCCGGCGCTCCGTGAAATTGGCGTTGGCGTCTGGGAGGGACAAACCGGAGCCGCGGTCCGTGCGCGATTCCCGGGCGCCATCGAGCTGTGGGAGTCGTCGGGGACATTTGCCCCGGAGGGCGGCGAGACAGTGACGGTCTTCCGGGAGCGCATTGTTGGCGCGTTCGAGCGTTATCGGCGCGAATTCCCTGACGGCTCGGTACTCTGGATGACACACGGAGGGGTGCTGGGCCTACTGCTCAGCCACGTGCTTGGGCTGGGCATCGAGCGCCGCTGGCAATTCCGGCGAGACAACACAGCGATCTTCGAGTTCGATGTTGGCGACGACTATTGCATCGTGATGCGGGCGAATGATACCGCGCATCTGCGCGCCCTGAATCTGACGGCGGAGCGGGCGCAGGTGCTCTGAGCGTATCTAAGCTTATCGGGATACATACACGTGCGTGGCGCTTTATGTCGCGAGCCAGTTCTTCCTATAGTCAAAGGCTACAAAGTACTGACATATGAGACGTTGGATGCGCTTCCTGAGGCAACGGCAGGAGAAACCAGACCCTGATCCTACGCGTGCCGCTATGCGAGATGCGGCGTCCTGGTGGGTTGCTGGCGATATGCCGCTCCGCGCGGGATGCCGCGTCGAGCCGCTGGTTGATGGCCGCGAGGCAATGCATGCGATGTGTATCGCGTTTCTGCGCGCCCGGCACTTCATCTTACTCGCCGGGTGGGATATTCAGGCAGACTTGATGATGGTGCGCGGTGAAGATGTTCGCAGAGGGGCCGATGATTCTCCGAAACAGCGAGAACTCATCCAGCAGCTACGTGCCGTCGGGCTGAATGACGAGGCGCTTGGACTGTGGATATCGGGGCATCTGCGGGTCGCGGATGTTTTGGGCTTTGCCGCTCGCCATGGCGTCCGCGTCGGGGTACTGCTCTGGGACGCCTACCATCTTGGTAGCCATTTGACCAATGATCCGGAACAAGAGCGCGCGGCGCTCGTTGCCGCTGGCGCTGATTGCCTGCTCGATGATAGCAGCCGCCACATCACACATATCACCCAGGCACTTCATCAGAAGTGTGCCGTCGTCGATGGCGAGACCGCATTCTTGGGCGGTGTGGACCTGACAGCGCAGTATACCGGAGACTATGATCGCTGGGACACCCGCGATCACCCCGCCGTCTCGCCGGAGCGTCTCGGGACGTGGTCGGCCCCGGCGCATCCATGGCACGATGTGCATACCTTCATTCAAGGGCCAGCCGTTGCCGATGTCCAGCGCAATATTGTGCAACGCTGGACGGAGGTGGCGGCGCGCCACCATCACAATGACTGGCCCGCTCAGTTGCCGGAGGCTCTGCCTGCTCCGCTGACCGGCGGTATTCCCGCGCAAGTCACGCGCACCATCCCGCCACATACGTACCGTTTCGCGCCTCAGGGTATCCACACCATTCGCGAGATGTACCTCCGCGCTCTCCAGCAGGCGCAATCATTTATCTATTGCGAAAACCAGTATCTCTGGCCTGAGGTCTATCTGGGCCAGGATTCGTTGCGCTGGGGTGGACGCAGCCCAGAGGCCATGGAGGTGCTGGAAGCCATGGGCGGCGCGCTGGACCGGGGCGTTGTGCTGGCCTTTGTCCTGCCGGATCATCCCAACTGTGGTCGGCGCTTCTCTGACGGAGGAATCGCCTGGCTGAAGCACCACTGCCCGCGAGCGGTTGACGAGGGGCGCCTCTCTGTCTTTACGCTGGGAGCCAGTGAGCACAGCGACGCGCGCGGCATTACCTACCGCCCGGTGTACGTCCATGCCAAAGTGGCTATCATTGATGATACTTGGTGGACGGCTGGCTCAGCCAATCTGAATAGCCGAGGCCTGCAGTCTGACGCGGAGATCAACGTCTCCGTCCTGGATGCCAGAACGGCCCATGACTTGCGGTTGCGGCTCTGGAGCGAGCACCTTCACCCATCCGATACGGAGCGCGCGGCGATTGAGGATCCCGGCGCGGGTCTGCTGGCGATGCGAGCGTCCGCCCAGGCGAATCTTGAGCGTGTGCGACGCGGTGAGACGCTGATTGGCCATATGCTTCCATACGTGGCGGCAGAGGACGCGGAAACGCTTGGTCTGCCCTTTTCGCCCGAGCACGGCTGGCTCGACAATCTCGAAGGAGGAGCTGGCGCACTGCCTCCTCACTATGCGCATCGCTACTTGTGATGGCATTGTGGCGCATCCTGTGACGGCAATAGGGCATACTGTGCGTATGATGTGCATGCGCGGCGGGTGATCTGGAAGGAGTCTGATGTGGCGGAGCAACCTGGCGTTGCGCGGCAGTTGGCCGATGATCTGTGGCTCATCGATACCCAGTTTCAGGGTGAGCGCGATATCATCGCCTCGTATCTGCTCGTGGGCAGGGATGGGCTGGCGCTGGTTGACGTCGGCTCGGCGGCGAGCATGAACCAATTGCTGGCGGGTATTCGCGCGGCTGGTTTCGACCCCGCTGACATCACACACTTGCTACTGACGCATGTGCATCTCGATCACGCGGGGGCATCTGGGCCATTGGCACGCGAACTGCCCCGCGCACAGGTCTACGTCCACCGCATCGGCGCGCCGCATCTGATCGACCCTTCACGGTTGATCAGCAGCGCGACGCGCATCTACGGTGACAGAATGGAAATGCTCTGGGGCCGTATGGAGCCAGTGCCGGAGAGTCGTCTGGTGATCATGGATGACGGGGACGAGATTGCTGTAGGGAACAGGCGGCTCCGTGCACTTTACACACCGGGGCATGCGGTTCACCACATCGCCCTCTTCGACGAGGCGCACAAGGTGGCATTTCCGGGCGATGTCGCCGGGGTGAGCATTGAAGGAATCGGCTTCGTCCGACCGCCGACCCCTCCTCCGGATCTCTCGCTCGAAGACTGGGAAGCGAGCATCAATCGCCTGGAAGCGCTGCGCCTCGAACGGCTCTATCTGCCGCACTTTGGTGAGATACACAACGTGACAGAGCACCTGGCCGATCTGCGCCAGCGGCTATATGGGTGGGGTGAGATCGCGCTGGCCGGATTACGAGCGGGTAAAGATGACGCTGCCATCGCTACGGACTTCGCGCGGGCAGCCGATCCTCTGATTGCTGGCTACGCCCAGCGTAGCGCTGACCCTGCCACGGCGATTCAGCGTTACGAGCTTGCCACAAATTATCTGATGAGCGCTCAGGGCTACATGCGTTACTATCGCAAGCATCATCCCGAATTGCTGGGATGAGCGTGTGGGTCGTCCGACAGGATAGTCGATAGGATAGTTGAGAGGCCTGGATTCAACCATGGGTGATACGTCCAGCATAGCGGCATCTGGATATGCTGATCCACTTGACGAGGGCAACCTTGAGGCGATTGTTACTGGTCGCCATGGAGCGCCCTTCGATGTGCTGGGCTCTCATGTCGTGGCCGTCGGTAAGCGGAGGCTGTGGGTTGTACGCGTCTTCCGTCCGTACGCCGATGCTATCTCGGTCATCCCTGATGTGCCTGAAGAGGAGGCCGATGGGAGGCAGCGCCGCTGGCCACACGCGCTGGAGATGTCGCAGCGGCATGAGGCAGGGCTGTTCAGCATGGTGCAGCCGCTCGACACCGGGGAGCAACCGCCCTCGTATCGACTGAACATCCACTTTGTCAGCGGCGTCACGTTGGAGACCAAAGACCCGTATTCCCTCCTGCCTGTTCTCACTGAGTATGATCTCTATCTGCTTGGCGAGGGAAAAGACCTAAAACTGTATGAGAAGCTCGGCGCGCATCCCCGCGTCCATCAGGGAGTTGAAGGCGTGCTGTTCGCCGTCTGGGCGCCCTCCGCGCGCCGCGTGAGCGTTGTCGGTGACTTCAATGGGTGGGACGACAGGGTCTCGCCAATGCGGATGCGTCCCAATGGGGTCTGGGAGCTCTTCTGGCCCGGATTACACCCCGGCGAATTGTACAAGTACGCCATTCTCTCATGGGTAAAGGATTACCGGGTGCTCAAAACCGACCCGGTTGGGTTCGCTACCGAGGAGCGGCCAGGCACGGCATCGCAGGTGGTAGACCTGAGCACGTATACCTGGGAAGACGCTGCCTGGATGGCAGACCGCGCGAGTCACAACGGACTCGACCAGCCAATCACTGTGTATGAGGTGCATCCAGGGTCATGGCGTCCGCCATCCGAGGGCGGAAGGGTGACGTACCGGGATCTGGCGCATCAACTGGCGCCCTATGTGCAGGATATGGGCTATACGCACATCGAGCTGATGGGGATTGCCGAGTACCCTTACGATGCCTCGTGGGGATATCAGGTCACTGGATATTATGCTCCTACCAGCCGCTATGGCACACCGCAAGACTTCATGTACTTCATCGATTACTGCCACCGGCATGGTATTGGCGTATTGCTTGACTGGGTTCCGGCTCACTTCCCTCGCGACGAGCACGGCCTCAGCTTCTTTGACGGCACTCACCTCTACGAGCACGCTGACCCGCGCCAGGGCGCCCATCCAGACTGGGGAACGCTCGTCTTCAACTATGGGCGCAACGAGGTGCGCAATTTCTTCGTGGCCAACGCGCTGTACTGGTGCGACAAGTATCATGTGGATGGCCTGCGGGTGGACGCCGTCGCTTCGATGCTCTACCTGGATTACTCGCGAAAAGCCGGGGAGTGGGTCGCCAACCGCTATGGGGGCCGTGAGAATCTGGAGGCGATAGATTTTCTGCGCGCCTGCAATGCGACGGTAGCGGAGCAGTATCCCCATGTGCTGACGATTGCCGAAGAGTCTACGGCATGGGCCGGAGTGACACACCCCGTCTCGCAAGGTGGCCTGGGCTTCTCCTTGAAATGGAACATGGGATGGATGCACGATATCCTGGAGTATATGAAGCTTGAGCCTATCCACCGTCGCTTTCATCATGGCGAGTTGACGTTCTCGATGGTCTATGCCTATTCGGAGAAGTTCATCCTGCCGTTCTCGCACGATGAAGTCGTTCATATCAAAGGCTCGATGCTCAACAAGATGCCGGGCGATGTCTGGCAAAAATTCGCGAATTTGCGCGCGCTCTATGCCTATATGTATGGGCATCCTGGCAAGAAGCTGCTGTTTATGGGCGGCGAGTTCGGGCAGTGGGCGGAGTGGAATTTCGCCGGGTATCTGGAGTGGTACCTGCTGGATGAGCAGTCGCAGGATGGGCCGTTGCACGCGCAGCTTCAGCGGATGATGCGCGATTTGAATGGTCTGACGCGGGCAGCCCCAAGTCTCTACGAGCTGGATTTCTCGCCCGATGGCTTTCGCTGGATCGACTTTGCCGACGCCAGCAGCAGTGTCATTTCCTTCATGCGCACGCGGGCTGATGGGCGTGAGCCATTGATCTTCGTCTGCAACTTCACACCTGTGGTTCGCTACAACTATCGCATCGGCGCGCCCCCAGCGAAGAGCTATATGACTGTCCTGAACACCGACGCGGAGCAGTACGGGGGCAGCGGCGTCGGAAACCCGGCGGAGATTCCCTGCACTGCTGAGCCAATGCATGGGTTCGATCAGTCAATATCGCTGACCTTGCCGCCGTTGGCAACGATGATCTTGCGACCAGCGGAGTAGTGCTTGGGAGGAGCATTTGTCCGCATATGGATCCTTCCTATAGTCGTTGACTACACAATCACTTATAGAGACGTAGATTCCAGAGCTCAACCAGAGATCACAGGGAGTGTCAGCACACCGGTGTGGAAGGCTATGGAAATTGGGAATGGAGTGGCGTGCCACAATGTAAGTGGCTGTACCACCGTCCTTCCCTGTCGTGCCGTCTCGCTGCACGATCTACAATTGTTCTTCTGGGGCTGCGGTGGCCGTGAGCAGATCCGTAGCCCTCAACCGAAGCCAATCGCGGGTCACCTATCAAGCCGGTAGCAGTGCCAGTGCATTGGAGGAATGCTATGACCGCAACTGATCACCGCCTCGCTCAGCCATCGACTGATGCCGCTGATACCGCCGCCGTGTCTGTCCCCGTCGGAGCCATGCCCGATACGCGCAACGTGAATTTCTACGATGCGAGTCCGTATCTGCGGTTCCTGCTGCATCGCAGGATTGACCCGCGGGAATTCGCAGCCGCAGAGCCGCGACTGCGCGACCTGGGGAGCCGCGTTGGCTCCGAGCTGGAAGACCTGGCCGCTGAGGCAGATCGGGAGACGCCACAGCTCATCGTGCGTGATAAGCAGGGCGAGCCGGTAAACGATGTCGCGCCATCACGCGCCTATCGCGAGCTGGAACGCATCCTGTATGGAGAGTTCGGCATGGCGGCGATGGCGATGCGCCCTGGCATCATCGAAGCTGACCGCGCCAGCTCGCTGGTATTGAACGATGCCTTCAGCTTCCTGGCGGCGCAGGCGGAGTCAGGGCTGTTTTGCCCGCTCAGTATGACCCGCGCCATGGCTCGCACCCTGCTGAAATTCGCTCCAGAAGCGATCATTCGCGACTACCTGCCGGGACTCCTCTCTAATGATGTCGCGACGCTCAAGACGGGCGCGATGTTCATGACAGAGAAGCAGGGCGGCTCCGATCTGGGCCTGGTAGCGACGACGGCACGGCCATCGACGAGCAATCCCGACTGGTGGGAGCTTGATGGCGACAAGTGGTTCTGCAGCAATGTCGGCGCTGATCTCTCTCTGGCACTGGCGCGACCAGAAGGAGCGGGGCCGGGAACGCGCGGACTCGGCCTGTTCCTGATCCCCAAATACCTGCCAGATGGAACACGCAATACATACCGCATCGAGCGAGTCAAAGACAAGCTCGGCATGCGGTCGTTCGCCAGCGGCGAAGTCACCTTCAAGGGCACCCTTGCGCTGCTAATTGGAGGACCGGGTCAGGGCTGGCTTCAGATGACCGAGATGCTCAATATCACGCGGCTGGGGTGCGCACTCGCGGCCTCGGCGCTGGCACAGCGCTCGCTCATCGAATCGCTTGTGCATGCGCGCGGGCGTGTCGCGTTTGGCAAGCCGCTCGCCGATCTCCCGCTCATGCGCGAGCAACTGCTTGATCTGATGATGGATACCGAAGCAGTTACCGCGCTCACTTTCGAGGGCTCGGCCCAACTGGGACGGGCTGACGCAGGCGATGACGATGCCCGCGTACTGGCGCGCGTACTGACGCCCCTGGCGAAATATCACGTCTCAGATGAAGGCCGGAGGCTAGTGGCTGAGGGCATGGAGGTGCGTGGCGGAAATAGCTATATCGAAGACTGGCCGAACGCTCGGATGATGCGTGACGTGCAGGTACAGTCAATCTGGGAGGGTACAGGGAATATCTCCGCGCTCGACGTTGGCCGGGCACTCTTGCGCGAACAGGCGGGTCCCACGCTGGTTGCCAACCTGACGCACCGCCTGGCCGCGCAGCGTGATCCCTCTGTGGCGCGAGCCGCTGCTCTGGCACAACGCGCCCTCGATCGCCTGGCAGCGACCATCACCGGCTGGGCGGCCCGCGAACCAGCGGAACGCGACCTGCGGATGCGCCGCCTGACACGTCAGCTTGCCCGCGTCGTGACCGCGGCGCTGTTTGTGGAGGATGCGGGTGCGCAGGCATCCAGTGAGGGGAGCTATCGATGCCTGGTGGTCGCTGCCCGCTATCTGCGGCGCTATGTCTATCCATCGCACGATGGACTGGCAGGTGACGGCAGTTATACGCCGCTGGATGCGTTCGATGCCCTGGTTGACTGGACTCCCGCGCTGCCCGCGACCGTAGCGGAGCCACTGCTCGCGGCGATGGAGGCAGAATTGGCTGATTAGCAGTAGCAGGCGCCAAGATGCCTGTCACCGGTCACTGTGCTTGGCGGGCCCATCCCTCGGCGATCAGGTACCGGGTCCGCCCGCGCAGAATCAGCTCGCCGCTGTCTCCGTCGAGCACTGTTTGTTCTGCATGAAGTTGTCGCGATCCAGCCTGTCGAACCGCTGTCTGGATGCGTACCTGGTCTCCCGGTCGCACGGGGCGCAGGTACTCCAGCACCAGGAGTCGCGGTCGTGTCTCGATGACGGAGCGGCCTGCGGCGCGCAGGGTTGCGCTGAAGCCGTCGTACAGCCAGTCTCCGTAGACGCAGTTGTTGATGTGCTGATGCACGTCTGCCTCATATTCTCTGGCAATGATGTCCTGTTCATCACGCCAGAGCACCTGCCCGGCAGTGAACGTCCGCATAGGTGGCAGGCGCGTTCCGCTATGTGGCGAGGCAAATAGCCCGACCATATTCTCAGGTACGCGCAGGGGCTGCCCGGTATGCCGGTGGACGTACGCCCAACGCGCGCGAGCGCGGGCAACCATTCGCCCGGAAGCAGGATGCCAGATAGCGTACTCACGGAACGCCTGGACGCGCCGAAACTCAGCAACCCAGGTCGCCATGAGAACCTCGCTATCCATGGGCGGAAGCCAGCCGAGCAGCAGCGACATCTCACGTACTAGCCAGGCGCTCCCCTGTTCGGCGTACCATGTGTTGGTGAAGCCGTGAAAACCGGACGCGCGCGTCGCAAGATATTCCAGGTAACGGAGGATCGCGCCAGGTTGCGGAAAGCCAGCGCGAGTCACCTCGTAGCTGCGGATGGTCAACGGCTCGACATAGGCCTCTGGGGGGGCAAATCGCTCAGACGTATGCACGAATGTCTCCAGACATGGTGGGTGATCGTTAGCATGCAGGCTGAGGTCACGCGTCCGAAGGAGACGCCTGGGTACTACCACCCTGCTTGGCCTCCAGGTAGCGGGCAAGAATGAAGACGACATCAGAGAGCCGATTGAGATAGCGGATCGTCTCACCATTCTCGATGACGCCATCATGCAGCAGCCGCACGGTTTTGCGTTCAGCCCGCCGGATAATGGTACGCGCCAGGTCGAGGGCCGCGCCGTCAGGGGAATCGCCCGGGATCACAAACTTGTTGGGTATTTCCACCGCTGCCTTGAGCTGCCCTTCCGCCTCTTCGAGCCAGCGAACGTGGTCAGCGGTGATTGCCATCCCAATGGCCGCCTGATTCTCGGGCAGTGTTGCCAGCTCGGCCATGAGCACATAGAGATCGCGCTGCATATGCAGAATGACCTCACGAGCAGTTTCATCCCGCGTCATGGCGCGCGCAAGACCGAGCGCCGAGGTCGCCTCGTCAACGGTGCCAAATGTCTCGGGGCGCGGATCATATTTCGGGACACGCTGATTGCCTAGCAGTCCCGTATAGCCGGTATCGCCAGTGCCTGTCGTCACTTTTGCCATGTGTCTGCTTCCCTGTCAGGTTCTATCGTAGAGATTCCCGTAGAACGCTCTGCGAACCTCTCTGTGTCTCATGCTCAGAAGTATAGCGTATGGCTGACAGGGTTGTGCTCTTTTCGAGCCGAGTCATGTGCTCCTGACGGCCTGCGCTATGCCCAACAAGTACTATCCAATCCCCACATCTACTGACCTGTTACGCCCGATCGAATTGACAACGATGGGCAGGGGCGTACAATGCCCCAAGCAAGGTGTGCATGGTTGCTCAGTTACCTTGCCGATTGGCCAGGATGTGGCTCGTGGTAGCTAAGATGTGCGCGGAGGGGGTAGGGATGGCTATACCAGTTCTGGCAGTCGATGATAGTGCGCCAATTCGTGAGATGATCGTCTCGGTGTTGGAGCCGCGTGGATATCGTGTCCTGACGGCACATGATGGTTGCGACGCGATTGAGAAGCTGCGGCAGGCGAGTGAACCGCATATTGTTTTGCTCGATGTTATCATGCCGGGCATGGATGGGCCTGGGGTTGTCCGGGAAATCAACACGGATGAATCGCTTCGGGCTGTTGGTCATCTCGTGATTTTGATGTCGTCGCCGCTTCAACTGGCTGCGCGCGATACACCTGTTACCGCGGGGCAGCTTCCCAAGCCTTTCACCCGCCAACAGCTCATCGAAGCCATCGAGCTCCTCAGCGCCAGTCCGCGGTGATCGCCGCACGAGACGTGGAGCGCGCTCAAATTTCTGGCCAAGGGCTCGTGCTGTTCTGGTGTGACATGAGCGGTCTGGCCCGCCATTGGCCTAGCCAGAGCCCAACCAGAATAAGCTCGGCGGCAGCATCCAGCAGATAGATCGGCGCAATGCGGCGCTTCACGACATAGGCAGTGTCAATGGCAGCAAGGCCGAGCGCGCTTCCGGTAGCAAGTACGATCACCTCGGGTACAGGAGTTCGACGCCGCGCAGCCATGCCAAGCACACCTCCGATGGTTGTCACGAGAACCCCTACCGTCTTCACAAGCCAGTCATCGGTTTTGGGTCCCGTAATACGCTCAAAGGAGTGGAGACTCACTAGCGACCAGATGCCGGTTGCCGAGAAATATGCAGACTGCACGGCAAGAAGCCACTGCGAATAGGTGAGTCTCACCAGTGACGGATAGGGGACGCGCTCCAGCCGCTCGCTGGGAGGTCTGCCCGCGAGAGATACCGGGATATGCGGCTCGGAATGTTGCGATGTACCCATGAGTTGCACCCCTTGTGATCGGCGTATCCTGGGCGCGTAACTATCAGTGTATGAGGGCCTGTCTGATGAATGCCCTCATACGGTTTCTGGGTGAGATGTTGCAGTCGAGAGACACGCCAAGATGCCGACTATCCGGTCGTTCTGGTTGTCGTCACCTCGAGCCCCTGGTTCGGTGCCGAGTCTTTCCCGTTGGTGCGTCCCGCGCCCCTTCGTGATGACCTTGTGTTCCAGGCTAACCAGCCGCCTACCCCCACAAGCCAGAGGATGGTCAACGCCTCGAGCACGATGAAGAGCGTGAGCGCACGCTCGCGTCCCGTGAACGTCTGCACAATGCCCAGGAGCACCCCAGCCGCACCCAGGAGCAGCCCACCACTGCCTCCCCAGCGGGGATAAACGGTGCTTTGCACCATGCCGACGCCGAGGAAGGTGAACGCCAATCCGTTGACGATGACGGTCAGCGGGAAGAGCCCGCGACCGAACCCCAGGGGCGAGAGCACGGCAACGATGCTGTAGGCCGCAGGCTTTCCGGCGGGCGCGGCGGCCAGCCAAGTGGCGAGCGCGGCGGCGTACGCCACATCAAGGGCGAACCCTAGTGTCCACAGGGCGGTTGCCACGAGCGCGAAGGAGCGGCCCAGGTCAGCCCAGGCAGCGCCTGCCGCCGTGATCGCGCGGGAGACGCCCACCGTGCCGATCAGCACCGCCCAGTACCCGAACGCGTAGAGCAGCGCACAGGCTTGGAGCAGGACCGCCTGTGCAGCGAATGTCCGTTGCATCGCCTGCACATTGCCGAGGTCGGACGCGCGCGGGAGCAAGAGGCTCGCCACCACGAGCAGCAGCGCCCCGATAAGGTAGCCAGCGCTACCGATACGCTGGAGAGCACCGCCCTCCACGCTACGGAGTTGCATCACATGACGCTCCTTCGTGTTGCCGGCTGCTCTTCGAGCTGGGGAACAACCAGGGTGGCCTGGAATGTACCAACAGATGGTAGATGCCGTGCATCACGAGGCTGTCACAACCTCCAGCCGCAGCAGCACAGCGATCTCACAGGGGCCTCTCAACTGCCTTTGGCTCCCTGCACAGTGAGCGGTCCTCTCGTTGGCGTCCATCTGTCTCGGGTGATATCGGGTCACATGCCAACGACAGCCTGAGCTGAGCAGGGCGAGTAGGTCTCGCAAGTAATCGTTTTCATCGTCTGCGCGAGAGGCGGAGATGGCGTGCCATAGTTACGACCACCCATCCGGGTTCCGCATCAGATGTGCTACGCTCGTTCCGGGTGCAGGCAGAACGGGGAGCATTATGGTGGGACGAAGGGAATTGGCAGAGGAAGCGTGGAGAGCGATTGCTCCGCTGTTTCCAAGGGATGGTCAGGGTAGTGGCCAAGGACGTGATCACTGCACAGTCATTACCTGACATATGACCAGGGAGCTTACCACGCGATTCATGACCCGGCTCAGGGCACATCACTACGGCACATTGACTATCCGCTCACTCGGTTCATCTCCCCCATTCGCGCCGTCTTCAGCATGTTGATCGAGTGCATCTGCTGCGTCTCCGGCGTTCTCAGCCCCGCTTGCTGACCGCTCGTTTCGTTCGCGCATGTGCGCGGCATGAAGCACGCCCACGACGAGGATTTGCTGCGGCTCGGCAAGGGTCAGAAACTCCGGCGCTTCCTGTATGCGCGCAAGGATATGGGTCCAGGCATCCTCAACGTCGAAGAGCGGATCATCGGCCGTCGCATATTCAGCCGCAATGAACAATTCGCTCACCGGACGTCCCATCCCGCGCGCAAGACGTACCAGCACGGAGGGTGCTGGGATAGCGTCCGTGTTGAGCCAGGTTGAGACCTGCTGCTTTCTCACGCCCATACGGTGAGCGAATTGATTGGGCAGGAGAGGTGGTCGTTGCTCCCACATATATTGAACGAGAATGCGGGCAAACGGACTATAGTCCTCAAACGGTCGCCATCTTGCCATAGCATGTATTCCCTTC
>DASUWS010000095.1:0-3262 GCA_036378295.1 Ktedonobacterales bacterium | reverse complement strand
GACCACCCCGGCAACACCTGGTCAGGGCGCAAAATGCCCATGTCGCGGATAACGTCCATCAAGAGTTGATCGAACGATGTCTTCTCCATATCGCCCATTTTCGCACAAGGGGTTGCATCACACAACCATTTAGTTGTATTGTACAACAATCATATGGTTGTACGTTGCAACCATATGATTCGGGACTCGCTCACCGGAAGGTAGCGCCGTGCGGCCTTGTGGCAGTTGGGGCCGCTGCACCGCGCATGGGGTTGCGACGCGCGCGATGTCCTGAGTGACGCGAGATGTGATACGAAAGGAAGACTGTGCGATGCACCTTGCGCAATCGACGGCACGCCAGCGCTGGACCGCACTGGTTCTGCTTGCCGCCATCGAGTTCATGATTCTGCTCGATACCTCCATCGTCAATATCGCCCTCCCGGCGATCAAGACAGGTCTTCACTTCTCCGAGGCCGATCTGCAATGGGTACAGAACGCGTACATCCTCGTCTTTGGCGGCTTCCTGCTGTTGGGCGGGCGGATCGCCGATCTGTTCGGGCGGCGGCGCTTCTATCTGGTCGGCCTGGGACTATTTACCGCTAGCTCACTACTGGCGGGCCTCGCGCCGACGGGAGGCATCCTGCTGCTGGCGCGCGTGCTACAAGGCATCGGCGCGGCGGTGGTGATTCCGGCGGAACAGTCGCTGCTGGTGACCATCTTTACCGATAAGGAGGAATTCAACCGGGCATTCGGCATCTGGGGCGCGATGGGCGCCGCCGGGGGCATCTTCGGGGTGCTGCTGGGTGGCGTGCTGACCCAGTTGGCTGGCTGGCCCTGGATCTTCCTGATCAACGTGCCGATTGGCGCAGCCGCGCTGCTCTTGAGCCCGCGTCTGCTGCCGGAGAGCCGCGCCGAAGGGCAAGAGCGCAGGCTCGATCTCCTGGGCGCGCTGGTCGTGACGCTGGCCGTAGTGCTCTTCGCCTATGCGCCAATCGTGGGCCAGGAGCAGGGGTTCAGCTCGCCATTGACGTTCGGCTCGCTCCTGCTGGCGGTGCTGCTGCTGCTGGCGTTCTTCGCCATCGAGGCACACGCCTCGTCTCCGCTCGTGCCGTTGCGGATCTTCCGCATCCGCAATTCCAACGGCGCGAACATCGTCAGCTTTCTGGTGGGAGCCGCGCACGCGCCCATGTTCTTCTTCCTCTCGCTCTACTTCCAGCAGGTGCTGGGGTATGACGCCTTGCGTGCTGGACTGGCAATCCTGCCCGTCGGCCTGACCAGCCTGGTTTTCTCGGTCCTGATTCTGCCCAGGGCGCTGGATCATCTAGGCGCGAGGGGCGTGTTGTTCGGGGGCATGCTCTTGCTGGCCGTGGCGCTGGTGCTCTTTGCCCGCGTCTCTCCAGCCAGCAATTACTTGCTCGAAATCCTGCCAGCCAGCGTGATCGCGGCGTTTGGGCTGCCGAGCGCCTTCGTCGGCACCAATATCGCCGCCGTCACCTCCGTCTCGGAGGAGGAGACGGGCCTGGCATCTGGCCTGATGAACACGGCGCAGCGCGTCGGCAGCGGTATCGGCATCGCGGTTCTGACGGCAGTGCTTGTCGCGCGTATCGGCCCGGTGACCACCTCCACCAGCCACGCGACGCTCGCGGCGGGCTTTCAGGCGGGCTTCATCGGCGCGGCGCTCTTCGCGATCCTGGGAGCCGTGCTGACATTGCTGATCATCCGGCAGATCAAGCCCGCGCATGCCGCAGCGGGAGCAGGCCAGGAAGTGGCGCCAGCCGGAGCGCGGAAGCTGCACTTCCACCACTAGCTGCCCACGAGATACCACAGATGCCACGAGACACGCGACTATTCACCGGGGCACGTTTGCCAGAGTGCTGGTTGCCACTAGCTCTGGCAAGCATGTATCCCTGGCTCACAGAGACACGCACACACACACACAACCATTCCGCAGGGAGAAGTTTGTATGCAGATTGATACGCAGGTGGCAACTGGAACACAATCGCCACTGACACGTTCGACACGATTCACCCGCTGGAGCGGGCTGGCGGCCATGCTGGGCGGTCTCCTCTTTGCCATCGGCATCCCGCTCCACCCGCTACGCTTTGGCGAGGCGGTCCATAACAGCCCATATGCCGCCATTCACACGCTGATCGCCATGAGTCTGATGCTGGCGCTGCTCGGGCTGGTCGGAGTGTGCGTTCGCCAGGGCGAGAGGCTCGGCACATTCGGACTCGCGGGCTATTTCATCGCGTTCATCGGCCACACGTTGACGCTTGCCGGACTGATGACCGAGGGCTTCATGTGGCCAGCCGTCGCGGTGTACGACCCTGCCGCCGTCCACAGCTTCGATGCCAGCACGCCCCTGGGACAGGCGATCTCGCTCCTCACGCCGATCTTTCTCGGCGGGCTGGTGTTCTTCGCGGTCGGGTATGCCCTGCTGGGCGGCGCGACCATACGCGCGGGGAATCTGCCGCGCGGGGCTGGCCTGCTGGTGGCCGTCGGCGCGGTGCTCTATGCCGCGGGCGATTTCTCGCTCCCAATCCTGGGGACGCACTCGCTACTGGTGACAGTCATCGAGACGAGCGGCGCTATCCCCTTTGGCCTGGGCTTCGTCTGGATGGGCTATGCCCTCTGGAGGCGCCGCCCGGGTGTTGCACAAACGCGTGCAGCCCACGAATAGACAGGAAAGGAACGATACACGATGAGTCTCTATACGCTGGCGTTGTTTGCTCACCTGCTCGGTGTGCTGGGCCTCTTTATCGCTATGGGGCTGCAATGGACCATGACGCTGCAAATCCGCCGCGCGCGTACCATTGCCCAGGTGCGCGAGTGGGGCAGCCTGGCGAAAGGCTTGAGATGGCTGAACCCTGTCACTGGCGTGCTAATCATCGGCGCGGGCATCTACATGTTCGTGACCGCGTGGAGCATAACCACACCCTGGATCGTGGTCTCGCTTGCCGCCATGCTCTTGATGATGGTGTTCGGCATGGGCATAGCGGGCCGCCGGATGAAGCCTATCCAGCAGGCGGCGCGCGCGGCTGCCCCGTCGGCCGAGACGATTCCAGCGGAGCTTCAACGCCGGATCCATGATCCGCTGTTGTGGATCGGAACGCAACTGGCAGCCAGCACGGCGCTGGGTATCGTCTTGATGATGACGGTCAAGCCGGACCTCGGCGTATCGCTGCTGGTCGTTGGCGTAGCCATCGCTCTCGGGCTGGTCGCGGCGCTGCTCACGCAAGGCAGTGCGCAACCACAGGAAATTCCCGCACTATAACCATGAGAT
>DASUWS010000094.1:0-3890 GCA_036378295.1 Ktedonobacterales bacterium | reverse complement strand
GGACGATGTGCTCTTTACCGGGCGCACCACTCGCGCCGCGATTGACGCGCTGGTGGAGGCGGGACGCCCGCGCCGGGTGCAGCTCGCCGTCATGGTGGACCGGGGGCATCGCGAGCTGCCCATTCGCGCCGATTACGTCGGTAAGAACGTCCCGACGGCGCTTTCAGAGAGCATCCATGTACGTCTGCGCGAGACCGATGGCCTGGATGGGGTGATTCTGGTCTCCTCACCGGAACGCCGGGAGGGTGAGTCTGAGGCAGGAGGCACGACAGCATGACGAGTACGGAGACGCGAGTCTTTCGCTGTTCATTCTGCGGTAAGACCGAGCAACAGACGAGGCGCCTGATCGTCGGACCCAATCATGTGTATATCTGCGATGAATGTGTACATCTCTGCCGCGAGATCATTGCTGAAGAGAATGATGTGACGGCGACCACTAGCGGGCAGCCCATCGCCGAGAGCCCTGTGTCTGCAGCTTCGGCGCCATCGTCTCTATCGTCTCTCGCTACGCGCCAGCACATGCTCGATCTCGACGATTGGACGTCCGGTGAGCTACAGGCACTGCTCGACGGCGCGCGTACGATGCGCGATCTGTTGAACCGTCCAGAAGCGCGCTTGAGGACGTTGCAGGGGCGTGTGATGGTCAACCTGTTTTACGAGAACAGCACCCGCACCCGCGTCTCGTTCGAGGTGGCTGGCAAGAAGCTCGGCGCCGATGTCGTCAACGTGACCGCGTCTGCCAGTAGCGTTACCAAAGGCGAGTCGCTGCGCGATACCGTCGAGACGCTCCAGGCGCTCGGCGCCTCAATCGTCGTCGTGCGCTCCAGCCAGTCGGGCGCGCCTGATCTGATCGCTCGCGCTATTCGTGGCGCTGTCATTAATGCGGGTGACGGCTGGCATGCCCATCCAACCCAGGCATTGCTCGACCTCTTCACGCTTGAGCGCCATCTTGGATCGGTCGCGGGCAAGCGCATCGTTATCCTCGGAGACATCCTGCACAGTCGGGTTGCCCGGTCGAATATCTGGTCGCTGACCGCGGCGGGCGCCGATGTCGTGCTCTGCGGCCCGCGGACGCTTCTGCCGCCATCGGCCGCTGAGCTTTACGCGGCTCGCCCAGTGCCAGGGACAGGCGTCCCACGGCGGGTCTCCATCGAGACGGATTGTGCCCACGCGCTCACGGATGCCGACGCGATCATGGTGCTGCGGCTGCAGCGCGAGCGCCAGCAGGCGGGGCTGCTCCCGTCACTCCGCGAATATGTCCAGCGCTACGGTCTGAATGAGGCGCGGCTGAAGCTGGCAAAACCGGGGGCTTTGGTGCTGCATCCGGGGCCGATGAATGAAGGCATCGAGATTGCGTCGTCGGTGGCTCATGGGCCAGCCTCGGTGATTGAAGAGCAGGTGACGAATGGCGTTGCCGTGCGCATGGCGGTGCTGGAGATGGTCGCCGGGGCACTCGCGACAGGAGCAAAGGAGTGAGCGGCGTGACGCAGCGGAGATATGAGGAGCAGCGAGGGGCGCTGGTGCTGACAGGCGCGCGCGTTGTCGATCCCAGCCAGCATCTTGAGCAGACTGGCTGGGTCGCTGTTGACAATGGTCGCATCGTCGCGCTTGGCACAGGGGACGAAGGACTTCAGGAGTATCTAGCAGCCGCCCAGGCGCCAGTGCGCACCATCGATCTGCCAGCGCACTGGATAGTGACGCCGGGGTTTGTGGACCTGCATGTACACCTGCGTGAGCCGGGCTTCGAGGGCAAAGAGACGATTGCCAGCGGCGCACGGGCGGCGGCACGCGGCGGCTTCACCACGATCTGCTGCATGCCCAACACCAATCCGGTCATTGATTCACGTGCAACGCTTGAGTATGTGCTGGCACGAGCACAGGGTGTTCCCGCCCACGTGCGTCCTATTGCCGCCATCAGTAAGGGCGAAGATGGCCATGAATTGAGCGAGATGGGTGCGCTGGCCGAGGCGGGCGCGGTCGCCTTCTCCGATGATGGCCGCCCGGTCCACAGCAGCCGATTGATGCGGCTGGCGCTCGAATATGCCGCGCCACTGGGGCATCCCGTTGTGGAGCACTGCCAGGATGATGATCTGGTGAGTGGCGGGGTGATGAACGAGGGTGCGGTCGCGACGATGTTGGGCCTGCGGGGCTGGCCCGCCGCAGGCGAAGAAGTCATGCTGGCACGCGATCTGGCGCTGGTGCGGATGACGGGCGCCCGCTACCACGCGGCGCATGTTAGCACAGCGGGTTCGGTGGATCTGATACGCGCGGCGAAAGCCGAGGGGCTGCCCGTCACCGCCGAAGTCACGCCTCACCATCTGCTGCTGACGGATAGCTGGGTAGCGGGTGAGCATACGGGTCCACTGGCGGAGATGCTTGCTGCTGAAGGCGTGACGCTTCCGGCTAGGGCGCGCTACGACACCAACACGAAGGTCAATCCGCCATTGCGCACCGCCGCTGATTGCAAGGCGCTGTTGGCGGGTCTGCTGGACGGCACGATTGATGCCATCGCAACCGATCATGCGCCGCATACAGCGGTGGACAAAGATTGCGAGTACGGCGAGGCGGCGTTTGGCATCTCCGGGCTGGAGACAGCGCTGGCATCACTTCTGACGCTGGTGCGGGCGGAACGATTGCCGCTTACCACGCTGGTAGCCGCTCTGACGGTGCGTCCATCGGAAGCATGGCGGCTTGATGCCGGAACGCTGCGGGCGGGCGTGCCCGCTGATATCGTCATCTTCGATCCCGATGAGGCATGGACAGTCGAGCCGGAGCGGTTTGCCTCACGCGGACACAATACGCCGCTGGCGGGCGTGCCGCTCCGTGGGCGCGTGCGGATGACGTTGCTCGATGGCGCGGTGGTCTATGACGCCGCGAACGAATCGGGTGAATCCGGCGAATTGTAGGAATCGGCGCACGAGCAGAGACCTGGAGGATAACGAGATGGAATGGGAGCGGAGCAATCAAGTCGCGGTGCTGGCACTGGAGGATGGAGCAACCTTCACCGGGCGTCCCTTTGGCGCGGTCGAGGCGATGCGTCATGGCCGTCGGGGTGAGGTCGTCTTTGCCACAGGCATGACAGGCTACCAGGAGATTTGCACCGACCCTTCCTATCGCGGGCAGATGGTCGTCCTGACGTATCCGCTGATTGGCAACTACGGCGTCACCCTGGCCGATGTCGAATCGCGCCGGCCGTGGCTCTCCGCACTGATCGTGCGCGAGGCCAGCGATGACTTTAGCAACTGGCGCGCATCCGCTTCGATTGACGATTATCTGGCGGACAATGGCATTCCGGGTGTCTGTGAGCTGGATACCCGCGCCCTGACGCGTCACCTGCGCGAGCATGGCACGCTTCGGGGCGTCCTGCGGGTGTATGAGGCGGGCGAGACGCCCGACATTGCGGCGTTGGTGGCCGAGGCGAAGCAGGTGCATACCGTCACTGATCTCGACGTCGTCGCGGATGTCTCGATCAAGGAGTCGGGTGTCTGGAAGACGGATGAGCCGGTCCTGGTGGGTGCGCCGCGCGTGCTGCTCATTGATACAGGCTACAAGCAGAATATTGCCCGGAGCTTGGCGCGGCGCGGGCTGGAGGTTATCATTGCGCCACATACCGTGACGCTTGCCGATGTTCTCCGCATCCGGCCAGATGGCGTGCTGCTCTCCAACGGTCCCGGTGATCCCGAGAGTGTAGCGAATCTGGTCGAACTGACGCGCAGGCTCGTCTGGGAAGAAAAGATCCCACTGATGGGTATCTGCCTTGGGCATCAGCTTCTCGGTCTGGCGGGGGGCGCGCGGACGAGCCGCCTGCTCTTTGGACACCACGGCGCCAATCACCCTGTGCGCGAGGTGCGCACGGGACGGGTGACGGTGACAACGCAGAACCACAACTT
>DASUWS010000093.1:0-4324 GCA_036378295.1 Ktedonobacterales bacterium | reverse complement strand
AGTCGCGTAGAAGCCGGAGTGCTTGGGCTTGAGGACGAAGTAGTCGCTCTCATCAGGCGCGAGTAGCCGCACAATCGGCTCGCCGCGCACGCCATCCTCCAGGCAATGGCGCACCAGCTCGTGCCGGTCGGCCCGCCACTTGCCAAAGTTGTCGTTGATATAGACGATAGGAATCTGGCGCTGGCGAGCTCTCGCATTGAGCGCAGCGATACATTCGGCTGCGGGCAGCGCGTGCCGCAAGAGCGCTTGGCCGCCGGGATACTCGAAGTCGTTGATCACGTCGATCAACAGCAGCGCCACATCACACGTGTCGGGCACATTGCCATGCAGGTCCTGATTCTCCGCGCTCATCGCTCGCTCCTTTAGCTCTTCCTACGCGTCGCCAGGAGCACTCATCGCATGCCATGTGCCGGGCAGGGAGAGCACGAGAGCACGGTCGAGTAGCCATAGTCGTCCGTCCCCATTCACGCAGGCTATCCCTTGTCGCGGGTCTCCCGCGTCACCCGCACGATGCGCACGCCCGCCAAACGATCATAGAGCGTTTGCCCGGTGGGGCTCAGCACAAGACTGATGACGTAGAGCGCAACGATGACCCAGACGAGGATTAGTCCCACGGTTATCCAGAGCGGAGGCGTCTCGGGGGCGAGTGGCCAGCCAGGGATGCGCCATAAGCAGGCGTGAGTCAGCTCCCACGGAATCAGCTTGAGCACATTGCGCCCCAGCGCGCGCGGGAAGCGCACGGCAGCGCCGCTGGTAGTCTCGACGCGCAGCCCAACCACACGTTTGCCCCAGGTGGCCTGCCAGCGGGATGACTCAGAGAGCGCGAGATAGAGCAATACTGGCAGAACCAGCAGCAGAAACGCGGTGAGCTCCGCGGAGTTGGGATTGCTGAAGAGCGCCTGGAAGCCAGGGCCAGCGGGCGTGCGGGCGAGCACCACGGCGAGCACGACCAGCACCCCAAGATAGACGCTGATAATGATGTAGTCCAGCGCAAACGCCAGCAGGCGCCTCCACAAGAGCACGAGCGAGTTTTTCATACAACGTCCCGGCTAGAAGACATCTACCATCTATGCTACCGCTGTTCATGGCAAGCATTCGTACATCTGATTGTAGCAGCGAGATGCTACCATCAGCCTGTGATGCCTTCGCTCGCCAGATGTTTGGTGGCCTCGCGGCGGCTGAGCGTGCTGAGCGACGCTTCGTGCTCGCGGACATAGCGGCGAACGGCATCCGGGCGCGTCCTGGCATATTCGCGCAGCGCCCAACCAATCGCTTTGCGGATGAAGAAGTCTCTATCGCCCACATTCGGCTCGATGCAGGCAAAGAGGAGCGCCTCGTCGGTTGCGGCCTTGAATCCGTTCTGGCAGAGAATCGCGGTGCGGCGCTTCCAGAGATCGCCATCACGGCTCCAGGCGAGCATCGTCACGCGCATCGGATCAGGATAGAGCGTCAGCAACGGACCTACCCGCCGGATCGCCAACTCGTCCACGTAGTCCCACCACGCGCCGCTGACGATCATCTCCTCGTAGAGCGGCAGAGCGTCCAGTAGTTGGAAGGCGCGATACCGGCGGTCACCCGTCAAGGCGATGGCTGCATAGCGCTCCTCGCGGTAGTGAGCCTCGCGCCAGAGCGTACGCACCGTGTCGCGCCATACCTCGAAGCTGGCGAGCGGATACGCGGCGAACACTTCGCGGCATACCCTGCGCAACGACGGCGTCTGCACGCCGAGATAGGGCATAGCCGACTTCATATATGCCTGCATCCCTGGCGCTTTCGCGGGGTCAGCTACTTTGGCCAGAGCATCGCGAAGAGCCGCGACGAGTGCCTGATTGGCGGATTCCATAGGACGGAGCGCTTTCTGTTACCTTATGGAGCGGTTCACGGTCTTGATGATGTTTAACAACTTGATGCAGTGATGAGGCAACCTCCACCCCTGACGACCCCTCCCCCACAAGGAGAGGTGAACTGGAAACCCTCCCCTCGCAGGGGGCAGATGCGCGAGCCGTCAGGCTCGGAGCGCGCTCCCGACCGCGCAGGATGAGCCGCAGGGCTTGAGCCTGCGCCACGCATCGCTCACCACCGCATACGCCCCCGCGCTCGATGGCTGCATGCCTATCGCACGACCGTCCTATTTATCCGGCACGGTCCGCATCTGCCGCCGCTGCGTACGCATCATGGTGAAACGATGTCGCCAGGAATGAGACGAGCAGGGCGACATACGCCTCGCGCTCTTGATGAAATGCCTGGGCATGTGGCACGTTAGGCACACGCCAGGTAAGAACATGCGCCCGTGGGGCGAACCCGGCGGCCCATGCCAGCCGATCCAGACTCGATACTGGATTCATTGCATCCGCCCCGCCCTGAATCAGCAGCAACGGGCGCGGCGCAATCGCGGCAACCGCCTCTACCGGGCGCACCGCCGCAACATCCACCCCATAGAGCGCCCGGGCGGCGTGCAGGATGCCCGGGATGAAGTAGCGCGGCAGCCTGCTGCGCTGTGGAAGCTCACGCTCAATGATCGAGCGCATCTCCGCGAAGGCGGAATCCGAGACGACGGCACGGATGGCTGGCTCGGCAGCGGCGGCATAGAGCAGCGCGCTCGCGCCCATCGAGACACCATAGCCGCCGATCCACGCTGGGCGGGCCAGCCCCGGATAGGGCAGCGCGCCACCACAGAGGAAGTCCACCGCGCCGAGAATGTCGCGCTGTTCGGAGTAGCCGAGCGTGAACGGCGCCCGCTGCGACTCGCCATGGCCGCGCAGATCGAACGTCAGGACAGCGAATCCAGCGCGGGCCAACGCGCAACAGAGATCGAGCAGTCCGGCGGCGGGATCGGTACGATTCTGCCACGCGCCATGCACGGCAATGACTGTGCGCTCCAGCGTTGGCTGGCCGCCAGCGCCGATGCCCGGAATCAGCCACCCGCGCAGCAGCACACCCTCATCCCGGCTCACGAAGGACACCTCACGGAAGTCCATGCCACACTCAGCGGGCGTCTGTTCGATGGCGAGCGGGTTGGAGAAGGCGAGCTTACGGGCCGCATACGCGGCAATACCAAGGTACGCGCCCATTGCGGCGCCCGATATACCCAGCGCCCAGAGCGCGGTCCGAAGCGCATTCCGCTGTATCTGTCGTTGTCGAGCGCCCATGATCGTCGTACCTCCCCTGAGGGGAAGTGTACGCGAGAGCGCACGGAAAGATCACCCACAACTCGCAGAACGACCCGCACAAGCAGCCGCATATTTCTGGAACATGTCCGGGTGGGGAGAGGTCCACGCCATCAGCCGATGGCCAGGACTATTTCTCCGGGAGCCAGTCGATATCAGACAGCCCACGGGCGATACCGCGCAAACGCGGGGCATCTGGCTCGGCGAGCAGACGCGCGCAGGTGAGGCCGCTGCGCAAGGGGCGCGGGGCGGGTTGTGCCAACTCGGCGGAGGATACCCAGTCGATCAGGCTGGTATCGAGCGCGAAGTGCCGCGCGATGGCCAGCGCCCACTCATGCCGCCCGACCAGATCAGGCCCCGCGACGTGATACATACCCGTGCGCTTGCGTTCCGCCATCCAGAGCAGCGCCGAAGCCAGATCGTCGGCGATGGTGGGCGTATTGAACTGGTCACGTACGATGCGCACCCGCCGCCCGGCGCGTAGCTCGTCCGCGACCCAGGTGACGAAGTTGGAGCGGCGTCCCAGCCCATAGACCAGCGCCGTCCGCACGATCGCATACGGGGTATCAGTGCCACAGACCGCCGCAATGGCTCGCTCGCCATCCAGCTTGCTCTGGCCGTAATAGCTGATCGCGCGCGGAACGGCATCCTCGGCGTATGGCCCGGGCTGGGCGTCATCGCCGGGGAAGACATAGTCCGTGGAAACGTGCAAGAGGTGAGCGCCACGGTCACGGCAGACCTCGGCCAGCCAGCGCGGCGCGTCGGCGTTCGCTCGCCGGGCGTCATCGCGGCGCGATTCGCAGGCGTCCACATTGGTCATCGCGGCGGGATTGATCACCACATCTGGCGGGGCCAGCCGTCCCTGTTCCAGAACAGCCTCGCGGTCCCCAAGATCGAGCGACGCCCACGCGACCGCCGGAAACTGCGCGGCAAGGTCAGGCACGGGGGCATGGCTGAGCGCGCGGATACGGTCATAGCGTCCGCCGCGCACCGCCTGCTCCACCAGCTTGCCGCCGACAACGCCGCCTGCGCCGGTAATCCAGAGCGTGGTCATAGAAAGTCCTCGGTATCCTTATGGCTCGTTCGTGGCCAGCGTCAAGGCGCGGTCGAGGAAGCTATCACGCTGGACCAGCAGATGTTCGAGCCACTCGGTATTG
>DASUWS010000092.1:0-5334 GCA_036378295.1 Ktedonobacterales bacterium | reverse complement strand
AGCATCACTGCAGGCGCATTGCCAGGCGGCCCAGCCATCGCCACTTGGCATATCGGTCCCCATGATAGGCTAGGCGAGGCGTATGCCCGGGTGGGAGCCTGGCTACAAGAGCACAACCGCGAGCCGAATGGCGCTTCATGGGAGGCTTACTACTGGCTCGATCTCAGCCAGGATCGCGGCGAGCCGAGCGTGCCGGACTCTACAGACTGGCGCACGCGCCTCATCCAACCGATCAAGTAGTTCCACCTTCACCGTGGAGTCGATTCCCTTCGCATGCATTTATGTGTGTATGTCTGACCAAGTAAGCAACCGGAAACCCATCAGGAGGTGCATCATGTTGCTGGAGAACAAGAACGCCATCATCTATGGTGGAGGCGGAGCGATAGGCGGCGGAGTCGCCCGGGCCTTCGCGCGTGAGGGCGCCAGAGTGTTTTTGACCGGACGCAGCCGTGACGCGCTCGATAAAGTGGCCGAGGAGATCACCAGTGCCGGCGGGCGGGCCGAGGTGGCCGTGGTCGATGCCCTCGATGAGCACGCCGTCGATGAGCACGCTCGGTCTGTGGAGTCTCAGGCTGGCAGCATCGACATATCTTTCAACCTCATCACACGTGGCGACGTACAGGGAATCCCTCTGGTCGACATGGCGACCGCCGATTTCGTCCATGCCATCACCACCGGGATCACAACGAACTTCATCACTACGCGTGCTGCCGCCCGCCAGATGATCAAGCAGGGTTCCGGCGTTATCCTGGCGTTGAACAGTGGCTCAGCCCACGGAAGTCCCATGATGGGCAGCACCGGCCCGGCTGACGCGGCAATCGACACCTTCATCCGTAACCTGGCAGCCGAAGTTGGCCCTCACGGCGTCCGTGTCCTGGGCATCTGGACGGCGGCAGTTGCCGACACCCTGTCGCCCGAGAAGCTCGCTGCGGTCAACAGCAACATGCGCCTGGACGACGCAGCCTTCCAGGCGCTGCTCGATCAACTCGACGCAATGAGAATGCTGCGCCGCTCTCCTCGGGTAGCCCAAGTCGCAGATGTGGCCGCGTTCCTGGCCTCGGATCAGGCTGCCGCCATCACCGCCACATTCGTCAACGTCACTGGCGGGATATTCGCCAGCTAGTAGGTCAACGATCTGCCGGAGGGTTCACCTGGCATGTCGTGAAATAACGTTCCGTGTGCTCAAGTAAGCCACCTGGGCGGATACGCTTTGCGCCAAGGCATCGAACGCCATCCATTCGGTATACTCTACCTGGCAGCCTGCCGTGTGGCACGTGCAAGCCGATGGGAAGGAGTGTTCATGGTGGCATCACAGATGCATCCCACGCCCGCGCAGCCGGATACGCGCCAGCGTGTCGGCGCCTGGATCGCATTCGTGCTCGCGCTCATCTATCCGCTGACGGTCGCCTTCTATGCGGTCACGATCCAGACGCGAAACCTGAGTGGCGAAGGCAACATCGTCGTCGAGTCGCTGTACAACGTTCTCACCTATTTTGAATGGCCGTTGCCGATTTTCGCCATCTTCCTCGCGAGCCTGGTGCTTGCCGGCAAGCGCGGCCCCCGCCGTATCGCCTGGGCAGCCGTCATCCTTGGCGCGCTCTCCCTCCTGGCCATCGCTGGCGTCATCGTGGCGCTGGCATTTTTCGCCCACGGGCAATCCGCCAGTTCTTCATAGGCAGCACCAGGGGTAGCGGGACGCGTGTACACTGGTGTGTATGAATCTTCTGCTGCTCAAGGCGTTGCTCACGCCCTCGCTCATCGGATTGGTCAGCATCGCGGGCCGGCGCTGGGGGCCATCGGTGAGCGGATTGCTCGTAGGGATGCCGCTGACCACTGGCCCGGTGCTGTTGATCCTGGCGCTGCAAAACGGCACGGCATTCGCGGCCGATACCGCGCGGGGTATCATCTTCGGCACGATCTCGGTAGCGTTCTTCTGCCTGGCCTATGCCTGGATAGCGCTCCGCTGGCGTTGGCCCGGCGCGTTGATCGGAAGCTGGCTGGTCTTTCTGACCGTGACAATGCTGCTGCAAATGGTGGTGCTGCCGTTGGCGCTCGCCTTCGCCGCCTGCGTCGTGGTCGTGGCGGTGGGGCTGGCTGTCTTCCCGCGCCTTCCGGCCAAAGCTGGCACCGTCGAGCCGCCGCCAGCCTGGGATATCCCAGCGCGAATGCTGGTCGCCACGGCCTTCGTGCTGTTACTGACAGGCGTCGCGCCACAACTCGGTCCGCACCTCACAGGGCTGCTCGCCCCATTCCCTATCTTCGGCACCGTCCTCGGCGCCTTTACCCATGCGCATGCTGGCACAGCGGCAGCGTTGCGACTGATGCGCGGGTTGCTGGTGGGGCTGCTCTCGTTCGCGTCGTTCATTCTGGTGGCCGGAATACTCATCGTGCCAGCGGGCATCCTGGCCGCGTTCGTTGCGGCAATCGTCACGACGCTGATCGTTCAAGGCGTCTCACAGTGGCTATTCGCCCGGCGGCAACGCAAGGAGCCACGTTATGCCTGATCAGGACAACGCCGAAACCCCTAACACCCCCAACGCGCTGATTCACGAGGCGCTGTACCGGGGCGATGAGGCGATGGCCCGGCTAGCCGCCGCGCGTATCGTCCTCTGCGGCGCGGGCGCGCTCGGCTCACATCTGGCCGAGCACCTGCTGCGCCAGGGCGCGAGACAGCTGACGGTGATCGACTTCGACCGCGTCGAGCAGCACAATCTCGGCACGCAGAGCTATGAGGAGGGCGATATTGGCGCGCTCAAGGTGGATGCGCTGCGCGCCCGCTGCTACCGGGCAACTGGCGTAGAGATTGCGGCGGTAAGCCAGCCATTGACCGAGCGCAACGCGCCAAAGCATCTGCGCCATGCCGATCTTGTCCTCGATACATTCGACACGTCGGCCTCGCGACGCCTGGTGGCCGAAACCTGTGCCACGTTGCGGCGCCCCTGCCTGCATCTTGGGATGCACACCGACTACGGCGAGGTTCACTGGAACGAAGGCTACCGCGTGCCCGGCGATGTCGTCGCGCCAGATGTCTGCGCCTATCCGCTGGCGCGCAATCTGGTGTTGCTGGTGGTGGCGCTCGGCGCGGAGGTGGCGTTGCGCTTCCTGCTGGGGGGCCAGCGTGAGAACTACTCCATCACCCTGCGCGACCTGACGATCAATCGAGAGATGTAAGAAGGGGAATGATAACAAACTGGGCAGCAGGTATATGGACAAACCCTGCTATGTTAACGAGTCCCGGATGGCTTGTAACTGTGCCGCCATAGGAGGAAGGTCGGCGACAACTACCTGCCAGACCAGATCCAGGCGGATGGCGAAATATCCGTGAATCAGACGGTTACGCATATCGGTGATGACACGCCATGGAATAGAGCTCCATCGTACCTTGTCTTCATCGCGAAGATGGCTTGCGGCTTCTCCAAGTATGGCAATGCGCAAAACAACAGCATCTTGAAGCACCTGCTGGGCTGCAAATGTCTCATAGGAGATACCATCGGTGTAGCTCCGGATCAACCGAATGCATTCCAGCATTTCATCAATGATGACCTGCGGATCGCGGTACTTCCCCGAGTCCGGATTCATCTTAGCCTCTTTGTGCGCCTCATCGACGTCACGCACCTGCTGTATTTCATCATTCGGCGCCGTTTACCGCCGTCCACTACAGCAATATCTCTGCTTCGTGACGCAGGCGCTCCTGGATAGCAGGATGCAGCGTCTCAAACGAAGTAATCAGGTCAACAGAGCGACCAAGCGCATCCTCAAGCGCCAGCCCAAGGCGAGAGACATCCATAAGGGACGCACCTGGGGGCATATCAATCAGCAGGTCAATATCGCTGTCTATCCGCTGTTCGCCACGAACGACAGACCCAAAGAGGCTCGCGTGCCGAACACCGTGCTCGCGCAGGATGGTTACAATGAGCGCCCGGTCGACCGATTTCCCGTTGTGCAAAGGGACAGATTGAGGTGATGAATTCGATGGAGTTTCCATAGTATACCCCCATGGTTCAGTCCACTCTGAGACCATTGATACAGGCAGGATACCACAGCCAAGCAGCGGGGGTTTATAACATCCTGCGCGACCTGACGATCAACCACGAAATGTAGCAAGACGTTCTGTGCGCCAATGCATAGTAGCGCCGCTGATCCCGAAGATCATCCTTGACACATAGACTCACCGCCTGTATACTTCTACCTATCTAAGAGTTTTAGATATCTCAGAAAGCATGGCAAATCTATGCGCGAGATGAAAAAGGGCTCGCTCAGCCTGCTCATACTCCACCTGCTCCACGAGCGCCCCAGCTATGGCTACGAGTTGACTGAGCGGCTGCGCGAGCGAAGCCAGGGCGACCTCACCTTCGAGGATGCGGCGATCTACCCCATCCTCCATGCCTTCGAGCGCGACCAGCTTGTTGAAGGCACTTGGGAACAGGACGGTGAGAGCGGGGATGCGGGCATGCGCAAGGGCGCTCGTCGCCGCTACTACCACCTGACGCCGCGCGGAGTCGAGGCCCTCCGGACGGCGCTGCAAGACTGGGCCACGTTCACGAGCGCGATGAGTCGCGTGCTCGGTTCTGAGCGCTTGAGCAGGGAGGGGAGCCAATGACGGCGCGTGAGCGGACTTCTACCAGCGCGATCGATACCTACATCGCGGCCCTCGCGGCCCAGCTTACCGTCGAACCGGCAGCACGCGCAACCATTCTCGAAGAGGTTCGCGGCCACCTGGAGGAAGCAGCGGCAGCCGAACAAGCGCATGGCGGATCCGGCGCCGAGGCGGAAGCGCGCGCGGTCGCGGCGTTTGGCTCCGTCGCGAAGACAGCGCGCTCGCTCAACGCGACACTGCCTATCTACTGGGACCGGAGACGCATGGCATTCGGTATCATCTCCGGCGCGCTCGCGATCTGGCTCATCTGGACCCTGACCACCTTCCCGTTCCTCGTGCAACTGGCCGCCACGCATCATCTCAATCTGAACCTATCAGAGGTGTCGGGCTTGACGCCTGCCGACCTGCTCTTCTCGGCGTCGCCGCTCTCGTTCGGACTCTTCAAGGTTCTCGCTACAGGTAATCCCTGGCCGGTGGTGCTGATTCTGGCGCTCTTCGGCGCTATCGCCTTCATACTGGGTAGCCGTGCCAGTCAGGGATGGCGCGCCGGACTCGCGCTCGGCCTGGGCGTCTTCGCCGGCATGCCATTCCTCGTACCCGCGCTCTTCTACAACAACTCATTCGTGAGCCCGCTGGCGTCGCTTCCGGTCATCGTTCCCATCTGGCTGCTCATTCCATACGCGGTATTCGCCGCCTGGCTTGGGGCACGCGCCGCTCGTGCATGGGAAGCCCGAAGT
>DASUWS010000091.1:0-14916 GCA_036378295.1 Ktedonobacterales bacterium | reverse complement strand
GCCCCACAAGGCGTTGCATACTCCCTGGGCGAGTGTGACCTCTGAAAAGCAACCCAGATCGACGTATGGCATCTCGTCCAAAATACGTTGATGCTTTTACCCGCAGGAACGATTGACTGCGGAACCGCCAAACACCATTATATGATTGGTGAGGTGCACAGTGCCTACAGACACATGCTCGCTCAGGCAAGCAAAGTTGGCAATGTGGGTAGGATAGTCGTCGCCAGCGGGCGACGGCCATTCATCCCCCGCTTGAAAGCAGGGGCTTTCTGGCCGGTTTTCTGTAAGCTTAATCACAGCAGAATGAGTTGGTAGCTAAGAGGATTGTAGCGAACACAGGCGGCAACTGCCGAAGTTGCACAGGTTGTCTCTGGGGCGAGGCAAGCAGGAGCATACCCTGTCAATGTACGGCCTGGCATCGTTACTCCTGCACATCGTACCCTACACACTGCACTACCACGTGTTGGACAATTCCGATTGGCGAGGGCGGGCAAGGGGCACTCATTCTGCACTCCAGCATCATGCCAAGAGTCATCCCATCAATGGCAGGCAATCCCTATGAAACGGGGGATGCAGCGATGGACTTGATGATCAGATCGATACCCAAGAGCCGCAGTGAAATTCACAGCCGCAGGCAGGCTTCGGCGGCAAGCCAGAAGAGCGCTTCGCGCCCCGAATGCGCGTCCCACGCGCGGGCGTTCCACTCGGACCCGCCAACGTCGTCGCCGCCATAGAGCACCTGCGCGAGGGTCACGCCACGGAACTTTGCCACGGCGAAGAACGACGCCGCCTCCATCTCGACCATCAGACAGCCCTCAGCAAGGCGCTGCTGCACTTTGGCGGGCGTCTCGCGGTAGATGGCGTCGGTCGTCCAGGTCTTCGCGGTCAGGTAGCCGATCTCGTGCGCCGCGAACGTCGCTTCGAGCGCCGCCACTCCTTCGGGACTCGGCTCCACCTCGCGTCCCGGCGGCAAATAATGGTACGACGTGCCCTCGTCGCGGATGGCAGCCAGCGGGATCAGCGGGTGGCCCATGGCGATGCCGCTATCGAGCACGCCACAGCCACCACAGGCGATGAACTTGCGGCAGCCAAGGGCGATCACCTCTTCGAGCATCGCGGCGGCCAGGGGCGCACCCACGCCGGGATGAAATACGGCCAGCCGCTGGCCCTCGAACTCCATCTCATAGACGGGATGTGTGCCCATCTCGCTGCGCAGGTGTTTGACCACGCGGATGGTCTCCTGCTGGCTCAGCTGGGTGATGACCTCATGAAAGAAGCAGAGGACGGCATGCTCTGGAACGTCGCGTGGCTTGATGATCCTTGTCGGCTCCAGCACACCCTCCGGCGCATCATCGAATTCGAGGATGGGGTAATCGTTCGCGGCAAAATTGCTCATCTGGTGTCACCTATAGAGGCGTTGGCGAGTGAAGGTCGTGGCCACGCGCTGGCGACTAACGTCGCGCCTCAGTGGCCTCGCTGCGCTCGGCCGCAAAGCCCACCTGCGCGGACTACCAGAACGTGCTCCTGACACATTCGCCCGCCATCCCAAAGGATACTGAACGAACGGGATTAGCCGCAGAGCTTGAGCCTGCGGCACACGCGTATCACCCGCCCGTGCCCGCGCCGCCAAGAATTGGCGTCTTCGTCTTGCCCTGACCTGCGATACCCGGCTCGGTCATCGCCTCAGGCTTGAGAATCTCCGCCAGATCTTCCTCCGGCAGCAGGTTGCGCTCGCGCACGATGTCGCGGATGTCGCGGCCTGTCTGAATCTGCTCCTTGGCGATTGCAGCCGACGCCTCGTACCCGATATACGGAGCGAGCGCCGTCACCAGACTCGCGCTCTTGAACGCGTACTCCTCGGCGCGCCTGGCGTTGGCGGCAATACCCGTGACGCAGCGTCGCGTGAAGGTCGCCATCGCGTTCTTGAGGATTGTGAACGACCAGAGCATGTTGTGAATGATGACCGGCATCATCACGTTGAGCTCCAGTTGCCCAGCCTGCGCGGCGTAGCTGATCGTCGTATCGAAGCCGAAGACCTGGAAGCAGACCTGATTCAGCATCTCCGCCATCGAGGGATTGACCTTGCCCGGCATAATGGACGAGCCTGGCTGCACCGCTGGCAGCACGATCTCGTAGAAGCCGGTGGCTGGGCCGGATGCCAGCAGCCGCAGATCGTTCGCGATTTTGGTGAGGTCGCTGGCCAACACCCGCAGCGCACCCGAAACCTCCACGAAGGATGACATGCTCGGCGCGATCTGCACCAGCGACTCCGCGCGACGGAAGTGGAAGCCAGTTAGCTCGCTGAGATGCTTCACCATCGCGTCGATGTAGGCTGGTTCAGCGTTCAGCCCAGTACCGACGGCAGTGCCGCCAATATTCAGTTCCAGGAGTGTTTGACTGGCATCGTGGATGCGCGAGACATCGCGGCGCAGGGTCAGCCCATAGGCAGTGAACTCCTGGCCGAGACGAATCGGCGTCGCATCCTGCAGGTGCGTCCGGCCCGATTTCACGATATGGTCGAATTCGCGGCCCTTCGCCTCGAAAGCGGCAGCCAGCTCCTCCAGCACAGGGAGCGTTTCGCGCACCATCAGCATCGTCGCCACGCGCATCGCTGTGGGGAAGGTGTCGTTGGTGGACTGCGCCATATTGACGTGGTCATTGGGGTGCACCATCTTGTAGTCGCCGCGCTTGCCGCCAAGCATCTCGATGGCCCGGTTGGCCAGCACCTCGTTGGCGTTCATGTTGTGCGAGGTTCCGGCGCCCGCCTGATAGACATCCACCACGAACTGGTCGTGCCACTTGCCGTCTAGCACTTCATCGGCTGCCTGAATTATGGCTTGCGCGATGTGTTTGTCGAGACGGCCCGTCTCCATATTCGAGAGCGCCGCCGCCTTCTTCACCAACACCGTCGCCCGAATCATCGCCGGGTGGGCGTGCATGCCGCTGATGGGGTAATTCTCTACGGCGCGCTGTGTCTGCACACCGTAGAGCGCCGAGGCTGGCACCGCTTTATCACCGAGCGAATCATGCTCGATACGTACATCCTGTGATTGGGAATCCGCGTTCATCATGGCCGCACTATGCCTCCTGCCGGGGCGACGCTGCCCCGCGCAACGTTGGAATACAGGGGGAAATTACCGAGAGCCAGTCCTATCTTACCACGCCCGGACACGGCGCGGCAGCCGTCTATTCCGGTGCTGGAAAGCATCTGATTTCCCCTCTCCCTGCAAGGGAGGGGACGGCTCTGCCCCCCCGGAAGCCCAGGCCGCGCCTGTCCTTTTCGCCAGTGCCGGAGGTGTCAGCCGCGTGGTACCATCCTGCAGGAGAAGGTATTTGAAACAGCAATTGAGCAGATTATCTCTGGAAGGACTATCCCCAATGATGCGTGGACACGGTGTAATGGGAGGTGGAGGCGGCGGAGGGCGCTTCAACCGGATGTCACGATATACGATGGAGCAACCGGGGCGCAAGGCCGATATCAAGACGGTGCGGCGGGTGGCGGCGTCGTTCAAGCCATACCGGAGCGAGGTCGCTATCGTGCTGGGAGCGATTGTGCTGGTCAGCATCCTTGGCATCGTCAATCCATACATGCTCAAATTCGCCATCTCGATCGGCTTTGCCCAGCAAAACTTCGGACTGCTCTGCATCTTCGTCGGCGTCATGATTATCACGCCGATTATCACAGGCCTGATCGGTATCGGGCAGACGTGGCTCAATACCCGCATCGGCCAGAGCGTCATGCGCGACCTGCGCAACCAGTTGTATAGCCATCTGCAACGGATGCCGCTCAAGTTCTTCACGGATACACGCACAGGTGAGATTCAGTCGCGCCTCTCGAATGACATCGGCGGCGTGCAGTCCGTCGTCACCGATACCGCCACCTCGGTCGTCTCGAATATCACCGTCGCGCTCTCGACCATCGTCGGCATGCTCTTCCTCGACTGGCGGCTGACTCTGCTCTCATTGGGACTATTGCCGCTCTTCCTCTGGATGACCTACCGCATCGGCAACGTGCGCCGCGCCATCAGCAAGGACACGCAAATCTCGCTGGCCGAGCTTTCGGCGATGGTGGAGGAAACGCTCTCGGTCAGCGGCGTGCTGCTTACCAAGACATTCGGACGGCAGAAGCAGGAGATCGAGCGGTTCGGCAAGGAGAACCAGAAGCTCGTCGGGCTACAAATCCGCCAGCAGATGATTGGCCGCTGGTTCATGATGCTGATCTCGACGTTCTTCTCGATCACCCCGGCGCTGGTGTACCTGCTGATGGGATATCTGGCGTTTGGCCCCGGCCACCAGACCAACTCCTCAAATACAGCGGATATGATCGGCACGCTCGTCGCCTTCACGACCCTGCAGAGCCGGTTGTTCTTCCCGATTGGCCAGCTACTCAGCGTGCAGGTGGAGATACAGGGCGCGCTGGCGCTCTTCGAGCGCGTCTACGAATACCTGGACATGCCTCACGAGATTACCGACCGTCCCGGTGCGCTCGTCCTCTCGCCAGAGACGGTGCGCGGCGAGGTGGCGATGGAGCATGTCACGTTCCGCTACCGGCCAGATAGCGAGCGGCCCGCGCTGGATGACATCTCGTTCGCGGTGAAGCCCGGCCAGTTGACGGCGCTGGTGGGGCCGAGCGGCGCGGGCAAGACTACGATGACCTATCTCGTGCCCCGGCTCTATGACGTCGAACGCGGGGCAGTGACCATTGACGGCCACGATGTGCGTGATGTGTCGCTGGAAAGCCTGGGCGAGGTGATTGGCGTGGTCACGCAGGAGACCTATCTCTTCCACACGACCATCCGCGAGAATCTGCGCTATGCCAAACCCGACGCCACCGACGCGGAGTTGGAGCGCGCGGCACAGGCGGCGGCCATCCACGACCGGATCATTGAACTGCCCGAAAAGTATGACACGGTGGTGGGCGAGCGTGGCTATAAGCTTTCCGGCGGCGAGAAGCAGCGCATCGCGATTGCGCGCGTCATCCTCAAAGATCCGCGCATCCTGATTCTGGACGAGGCGACAAGCGCGCTCGACACGCACTCAGAGCGGCTGATTCAGGCGGCACTGGAGCGGCTGATGGCAAACCGGACGACGATAGCCATCGCGCACCGGCTCTCGACGATCCTGGCCGCCGACCAGATTCTCGTGGTGGACGGCGGACACATCGTCGAGCGAGGCACGCACGCCGAGCTGATCGAACGTGACGGCCTCTACGCCCGGCTCTATCGCGAGCAGTTCCGCGACGCCACAGAGGTAGAGGATGAGGCGCTCGCCGGTTAGGTTCGCCTCAAGGCACAGGTACCCAGGGCTACAAGCCATCTCATAAAATAGGTACGGCACTGCTTACCTGCATAGGGGTGAGAAAGATGAGCGCCGCCCGCCAGCATGCCGTCTGCCATGTGCTTCGTGCCTCTGACGGCTTCTACGCTAAACGTATGATGTCTTTGGCAACCATGCTTAGATCATTGTTGAGCTGATGTCCGCCACTATCGATTTCACGTACGGTTGCCTCAGGCAGCAGGTGTGCATAGAGCGCCAGGTGGCTGAATGGCACTATTTCATCGTCATGGCTGTGGTAAAGAAATACCTGGGCATCCTGTGGCAATCGTGCGGCAATGTCTTTCGGCAGCTCAAGCTTCTGATACCCCTCATACTGCCAGCCATCACCGCCCCAAAATGGGGTGGAAATCAGAAAGATACCAGCGACTGGTTGACCTACTTCCATCTCAGTCAGGCATTTCGCCAGAATTGAGGCGCCAACCGAGTGACCAACAAGGATGAGCGGTCCGGACAGCGTAGCCAGCTCAGTTTCGACGTGCTGTTTCCACGATTCATACGACGCATCGTCCTCGTCCGGCATCACTGGGTAACGCACGTCATATGCCGAACCGAGCGCCTGTCGAAGGCTGTCAGCCAGTTTCTTGTCCTCACTGTAAGCGCCTTCACCCGCGCCTTGTATGAACAGCACTTGCCTGGTCATAGTAGGACTCCTGTGCAATCATCCTCACTTCGACACCTTTTAACAGGTTCTCGCAACTCATTGCATACATACCACACCAGGGTGGCAGCGCCGCACAGAATGGGGATTCCAGGGAGGCCACGTCTATGTATGAGACGACTTCTAGACGCCGCGGGTGGCCCAGGCGGTGACGACGAGCGCAGCCAGCGCGATCAGCAGCGGCCAGCCGAGCCACCACGTCAGCGGCGGATGATCTTCGCCCGCTGGGATTCGCCCGCGCATGGCGTCCCACGCACCAACGCCTGCCGCCGTCAGCAACAGCCCAACCACCCAGAGAATCGCCGTCCCTGCGGGTGGCAGCGCGGCTGTGAAGAATGGCAGCACAAACACGGCAATGAATAGGCCAGATGCCGCCGCCAGCTGAATCGCCTCACCCAATCGGAAGCAGAAGCGATCCCGGCCCGTGACCTCCAGCAACTCATCAGGGACCGCGTCTTTGGCGTCGCGCGGCTCGCGAATCGCGGTTGTGCGCGTAAGCACAGGCAGCACACAGATAAAGGCCAGGGCAGAGAGCACGCGCGCGGCAATCAGGACACCAGACGGCGATTTGACGGGCGCGTGAACGATAGTCAGCGCATTGAACTGCTGGGCGATGGCGGTGAGCGAGAGGGTCAGGGTCAGCGTCGCACCCGCCAGCAACCGCGCGCCACGGTCAGCGGCCACGCGGGTGAGAGGGGTTGGTGTCAGCCAGCCGACGAACAGCCGCGCCAGTGGCAGCCCCAGCAACAACGCGCCTTCCACCACCAGATCGCCCTTTAGCCCGACCAGCGTCACCAGCGGATTGCCCGGCACCGGCAAAAACACCAGCGCCAGCGCGGGCGCGAGCATCGCCAGGCCGCTGCTGAGCGTCAGCGCGAACTCGCTCACGCCGTCGGGCACAATCGTCTCGCCTCGCCAGGAATCGCGTAGCTCCGCGAGGATCGTTGTCTTCTCACCGTCGAGCGCGCCGCGTGCCACATCGCGCACCAGCAGCAACACCACACCCGCGACCGCCGCAACCAGCAGGCCCGGATAGATCAGCACGGCGAGAGCAAAGCTCAACACCCCGTTCATTACAGTATCCTCCTCGGAGTCGTCTAGTTCCGCGCCTTGCCGCGCTGTCCTGATTTGGGTGCGCCCTGCTTCGGGCTCTTCGGCGTGCCCTGTTTCTGCGGTGTTTGCTTGGAAGTACCCTGTTTCTGGGGTGTCTTGCGTTGGCCGGCTGGCGCCTGGCGCTTCGGCTCATCCCCGGCGGCTTTTGCGCTCGTGCCATTCGTGTTGGTATTAGCCTTGGTGTTGGCAGGAGTATTGGCAGGAGTATTGGTCGCTGCCGTCTCTTCCAGCTTCGCTTCGCGGCCATCACCACTCTCAGGAGGAGTTACCTCATCGGTGCCGTTCTCGCCGCCAGAATCGCCCTCGCCCTCATCTGCCAGATCCTCGGCGTAGTCATCATCCTCATCGATACCGCCAATGAGCTGCTTGCCCGCGACCTGAGTCCATTGCGAGGTGAAGGCGGGAGCCAGATCAGCCCAGACGACTGCCGGCTCTTCGAGCGCGTCGCTCCCCATTCCGTCCAGCTCATCCTCCTCACCCGTGACCAGCGTGACCGCCGTGCGATGGGTTCCCAAACGGATGAGCAGAATCGCAACCGCCAGCACCAGCGCCGCCAGCCAGAAGATGCCCGGTAGCCACTGACTATTCATGACCTCGTAGCCGAACGGCACCATGCGCAACTCGCTGTTGACCGCCCCCTCGGGCCTGATCTGGTCGGTGGCGAAGAGCACGCCTATGCTCAGGAATGCCTGAGGGAAGATGCCGAGCGCGAGACCGATCAGCGCCAGCACCGCGCCGGGTAGCTCCAGAAACTCCGAAGCCCTGGACGCCAGGCCTTTCCCGGTACGCTCGTCCCCACGTTCTTCGGCTTCTTCGCTGTCTTCAGGGTCGGCTTTGAACGCCAGGACTGTCGCCCGAATGAGCGCCAGGGCAAAGAGCGCATCGCCAAGCCAGGCAAGACCAAGCAGCGGGATCGCCAGCTTCGTGCCAGCGAGCGTGCCAGAGGTGATCAGATGGCGGGCAACAAAGCCGCCGAAGAAAGGAACACCAAGCGCTGTCGCCGCGCCAGCACACCAGGCAAAGAGATTGAGGGGGCGCGTCGCCAGACCAAACGGAGCGGGGCCGGCGCCTTCCAGCTCATCATCAGCGGTAAGTATCCCGCCTGTGACCAGCGAGGCCGTCATCGCGCCGACGCCGACGACGCCAGTCGCCAGCAGCACGACCACGCCAATGGCACCGGCGGTCTGCGACGAGCCAAGCGCGAGCAGCCCCCAACCGACCTGCGCGGTTGCGAGCAGCGCTACCAATGTACGTCCATCACGGCGACCCAGCGCCAGCAATCCAGCAATCGCAATCGTCAGGGTGCCCAGGAGCGCAAGCGCAATGCCGCCAGTGATCGGCGGCGTCACCGCGCCAATCTCCGGCCAAAGCCCCGTAGAGTTCTGTAAAGCACCCCAGATGCGCGCGCCAACGAACACGACGACCGGCAGCGCGAGCACAAGCAGCGAGGCGTATCCCGAAGGCGTGGTAAACGCGGCCCGGCGACGCACCCACGCGACGAAGGGATATCCTCCGCCCGCTAGCGTCAATGTTATGGCCAGCAGAATGATCTGTAGCGGCGAGGCCGCTGCATGGCCGGTCAGGCCGTAGAAGGTGTGATCTTTCGTCGTGATGGCGATGATCAGCAGCACGAGCACGGTGAGCACCGGGCCAGTCACCATCGCGGCAAGGCCAAGATAGTCGAGGTCGCCGCTTTCAGCGCCCTGCTCACCCAGCATCCACGTCAGCGCGACCAGCACCAACCAGACAAGGCCGAGCCAGAGCAGGTTATCCGAGAAGACAAGCTGGAGCGCACAGGCTTCCAGACCGACGACCAGCGCAAGCTCCGCCAATAGCCGCCCGCGCGCGTCCGCCGCTCGGCCCGCGTCCATCCAGACAATCCAGAGCAGGAGCGGCACGACCAGTACAGCAATGCCCCAGGCGCTATAGAGCGAGAGACCGTCCACGCGGAAGAGTGGCGCGAAGGGGGTCGCACTGTTGCCCGCGAAGGCGAAGCGGAGCGGCGTGGGGAACGCAAAATCAGGGACGAGGAGAATCAGCCCAATGATCGGCACGACAGCCGCCAGCGCCGCCAGCCCCACCGCCACAGACGAAGGCACACGGAGCGCCGCGACACGCGAAAGAACGCCGAGAATAATTGCGACGACGGCCGGTGCGAGGGTCATCAGAACAAAGAGTAATGTAAGCGACACAGGCCGTGGCCTCCCTTTTGCCGAACGGCTAATAGCCTCGGCGCCTCACGATCATCCGCAAAAATCACATCCTTAGTGTGGGCCAGGAATCCATGCCCAGACAGGCGCGGGCGCACGGATGGAGTATAACATGGCTCACCATCCGGCACAACCAGCGCCCTGCCCAACAGCAATATCGGGCTACCGTGCTGTGTTGCCTGATTGCCTTCTCTGACGGTTGTAATGGCCCTCAGGTATCAGTCGTAGTTTTGAGTGGTGTGCATCGCATCACCAAGAGCGCCATGAATGAACAGATGGAGCAAAAGGAGGACCCAGCAGTGACGCTGCCCCCATCCAACATCCCACTACCTCCCGCAATGGCCAGCGACCAGGCGCCGCGGCACGGGCGCCTCCTGGCAAGACTCAGTGGCGGCTTCGCCATCGCCGCAGTCGTGATCGGACTCGGCTGGGGGCCAGTGATGCTGATCATCGCGCACCTCCTGCGCCCGCCGCAACTCGACGGTGGCCCGTATCGCGGGGATATTGGGTCCTTTCAGCAGGCTGCTGAGACGCGCATGTGGATCATCCTGATTGCCAGCTTCCTGATAATTCTCGCGCTCGTGTGGCTGGCCATCGTCCTGGGACGCGGCGCGCTGCGAATCGCGGGGAGCGGCACAGAGAGTGACAAGGCAGTGGCGCGGCTACGCAAGTGGGGTGGCATCTGTCTGACAGTCAGTCTGCTCGGCCTGGGATACATTGGGCTAGCAGGAGGTTTCTGGGCCACCTTCAAAGGCCCTGCCTTCCCGTCATACGTCTATACCTATAACCAGTGGATTCTCGTCCTCCTCATTGCGTCGACCGTACTGGGCGCAATGGGCAGCTTCATCCTGAACGGGATAGCGGCACGCAAAACGTCAGCGCGAACGTGGGTTGGGGCGGTGGTATCGGCGCTGGTGATACTGCTGTGGTTTCTGTTCGTTGCGGGAGCGGCGCAGCTCCTCGTCTCCTTCTTCCTGCACTATGTCTGGTGAATTGCCAGCCACGGCCTAGTTCAGCTACCCCTGCCCAAATGGCAGGTCACGCAGCGCCGGGATGCCGTGCAGCCCGGTGGCGGAGCGAATCGCTTTGGCGACGGCGCGAGCCAGCGTGCGGACGACAACTCCTCCGGCTATCGAGACGGGCAGCGCGCCAGCGGGAGCAGCAGTCGCGGCGTTCCGCGCAGTCGAGAGGGTGAAGACGATATCGCCGTCGAAGGGTGTGTGGACGGGGCGGATCGCGAGCGCCAGCCCGTCGTGCGCCATCTGAGCGAGCTTCGACAGCTCGGCCTTGTTGAAAGGGGCATCAGTCGCGATGAGCGCGAGCGTCGATTGTGTGCCGGGGAAAGGAGGCTGCTCTGGCTCTGGTACCGGAGGCTGCGCGCCGGTTTGCGCGACGATATCGTCCGTCAGCCATCCCAGGCCTGCTGGGCTACGCGCACCTGCGAGGAGACGGCCAGTCTCAGCGTCATAGACGTCTCCCAGCGCGTTGAGGGCAACCAGCGCACCAATCATGTGGCCATCGGGCAATTGCTCGCTCGCCGAGCCAATACCCCCTTTGACAGCAAAGGCCTGGCCAGCGATCTTCCCGACGGTGGCCCCTGTGCCCGCGCCGACCGTTCCCTGCGCAACGGGACCGCCCGACGCCGCGCGCAGCGCCCGCATCCCCGCCTCGGCATCCGGGCGCACATCAGCACGACCAATACCCAGGTCGAAAAGCACCGCTGCGGGAACAATCGGCACCCGCGCCACGCCTGTGTCGAAGCCGATGCCCTCGCTGGCCAGGGCACGCATCACCCCATCGGCGGCGGCCAGACCGAAGGCGCTGCCTCCCGTCAGAACAACCGCATGCACCTCAGGCATCATACAGCGCGGATCGAGCAGATCGGTTTCGCGGGTACCTGGCGCCCCGCCGCGCACATCCACCGAGCCCAGTGCGGGCCAGGCGCAACGGACGACGGTGCAGCCCGTGCCCGCCTCCAGATCGGTATCGTGCCCGACAAGGATTCCCGGCACGTCACACACATCATCGTTGCGCTCAGTCATGTACGGTGCTCCTGAAACAACAGAGCGCCCCTCCCTAGGCCAGAGAGGGGCAAGACACAAGACAGCAATCAATTTACGGGTATATTCCCCGTAGCTGGGTCGCCTCGGCAACGCGCCGGATGGCGATCATATTGGCTGCCGTGCGCAGATCACATTCTTCATCATGCGCGAGCCGGGAAACTCCGGTGTACGCCTCATCCATCACCTGCTGCAGCTTCTTCTGCACGTCATCAGGCTCCCAGAAGAAGCTCTGCAGGTCCTGCACCCACTCAAAGTAGCTGACCGTCACACCAGCGGCATTCGCCAGAATATCCGGAACGAGGCGCACGCCGCGCGTGAAGAAGATCTTATCGGCTTCGGGGGTAGTGGGCCCATTGGCAGCCTCGACGATGATACGTGCCTGCACGCGGGGCGCATTCTCCGCCGTCAGCACGCCTTCGGTCGCCGCGGGTATCAGTACGTCACAGGGCACTTCCAGCGTATCCGCGACGCTGATAGCCTGGGAGCCGGGGAAGCCGCTCACCTTACCGTGCTCGTGCTTGTACCGTTGCAGGGCGGGTATATCAAGCCCGCGCTCGTCGTAGATGCCGCCGGAGCGGTCGCTGATGGCCACGACGCGAATGCCCTCGGCATGCAGCAATTCGGCGGCGATGGAGCCGGCGTTGCCGAAGCCCTGGATGGCCACCCGCAGATCGCGAAGCGGCATCTTCAGATCTTCCGCCGCCATCTTCATCACAGCCACCGCACCGGTCGCGGTCGCTTCATTGCGCCCTTCGCTGCCACCGATGGCAAGCGGCTTGCCGGTGACCACGGCAGGCACGGAGTAGCCTGCGTGCATCGAATACGTGTCCATGATCCAGGCCATCGTCTGGGCGTTAGTGTTGACATCGGGCGCGGGAATGTCGCTGGTTGGACCAATCAGCACGGAGATTTCCGTCGCATAGCGGCGGGTCATCCGCTCGAGCTCAATGTCGCTCAGCCCCCTCGGGTCCACGACAACGCCGCCTTTGGCGCCACCAAAGGGGATATCAACCACCGCGCACTTCCATGTCATCCACATTGCCAGCGCCCGAATCTCATCGAGCGTGACATTGGCGTCGTAGCGAATGCCACCTTTGGCCGGTCCACGGTTGATGTTGTGATGGACACGATACCCGGTGAACATGCGCGTCTTGCCATTGTCCATGTGAACCGGGAAATGCACGGTCAACTCCCGCTTGGACATCCGCAGAATCCCGCGCAGATCCTCTTCGAGGCCGAGCCGATCCGCCGCCTCCTCAAACTGTGCTACCGCAATCGCATAGGGATTGGGCCGCCCGTTGGGCACATCGTTGTGCATCGCCAGAACTCCTCACTCAGCAACTTCGCGCGTTGAAGGTGCGGCAGCCGCGCCGCGCTCTGGACCAACACACTCCACAACACAACACTCCACGCGTGTAGTGCCTCCCGATGGACCCCCGAATGCGTGAGGCCAACGCATTCAAGACTGTTCGAGCTTCTCCACCAGCAGCGGACTGACGGCATCGGGCCGAGCGCGTCCCTTCGTGCGCTTCATCACCTGGCCAATCAGGAACTGCACCGCGCTCGTCTTGCCCGATTTGTAGTCCTCGACCGCTTTTGGATTCTCCGCAATTGCCGCCTCGACGGCTGCTTCGATCTCGCCCTTATCGCTGATCTGCGCGATGCCCTCGCGGGCGACGATTACCCCGGGCATCTCGCCGCTGGCAAACGCCTTCTCCAGCACATCTTTCGCTTGTTTGCCGTTGATGGTGTTCTTCTCGACCAGCTCCACCAGCTCAGCGATACCAGCTGGCGGCACTGGACTCTCGCCGATATCTTTGGCCGCCGCATTCAGCAGCCGCCGCAGGTCGCCCACCACCCAATTCGCCACCGACTTGGCGTGGGCCTCGCGGTGCTTGGCCGGGCGAGCTGTCACCGCCTCCTCATAATACTCGGCCAACGCTCGCTCCGCGGTCAGTTGGTCGGCATCATAATCAGAAAGGCCATAGGTCTCGATAAAGCGCTGCCGTTTGGCATCGGGCAATTCAGGCATCTCGGCGCGAATCCGCTCGACCCATTCCCGGCTGATGACCAGCCGTGGCAGATCAGGCTCAGGGAAGTAGCGGTAGTCGTTCGCATATTCTTTGCTGCGCTGCGCTACCGTAATGCCCTTGTCTTCGCGCCAGCCCCGCGTCTGCTGCTCGATAGTCCGTCCGGCGCGTAGCTCCTCGATCTGCCGCTCCGCCTCGTAGGCCAGCGCCCGCTCGACGGCACGGAAAGAGTTCATGTTCTTGATCTCGACCTTCGCGCCAAACTCCTTCGATCCCTTCGGTCGCACAGAGATATTGGCGTCGCAGCGCAACGCGCCCTCTTCCATCCGGCCAGAGTTCACACCCAGATACAGCAGGATGGAGCGCAGCTTCTCCATGTAGAGGCGCGCCTCCTCCGGCGTGCGGATATCCGGCTCCCCGACGATCTCCATCAGCGGCACGCCCGCGCGGTTCAGGTCGATCAGGCTGTACGTCTCGCCGCGCTCGACACGCTCCAGATGGCGCCCGGTATCCTCTTCCAGATGGATACGTGTGATGCCGATACGGCGATCTTCACCATTGACGTGAATCGTCAGATGGCCATTGGTGCTGAGCGGAACGTCATATTGCGAAATCTGGTAGCCCTTGGGCAGGTCAGGATAGAAGTAGTTCTTACGGTCGAACTTCGAGTATTCCGCGATGTGACAATTGAGCGCGAGCGCGGTCATGATCGTGTAATCAATGGCCTGCTCGTTGATGACCGGAAGCGTGCCCGGAAATCCCATGCAGATGGGACAGTTGTGTGTGTTCGGCGCCGCGTTGGCATAGTCGGTCGAACAGCGGCAGAACATCTTGCTCGCGGTCAGCAGTTGTGCGTGGACTTCCAGGCCGATGACCACCTCATAGTCAACGGCAGTCCTGGACGAAGCGGTTGCCATGCGCCATCCTTCGAGATATCTTCAGCGGCCAATCCCTGAGGGGCCACAAAAACTCCACCAAATTCACTACACGCCATCACACCATTCTCGCCAGAGCAATGGCTGGACAGGTGCTACGTCACGAATATTTCTTCACGAAGCGCCCCATACGGTCGAGCGCCTCACTGATCTTGTCTTTTGCCGTGCAATAGGTGCAGCGGACAAAGCCCGCGCCGCCCGCGCCAAACGCGCTGCCGGGCACCACCGCCACTTTTTCCTCGAAGAGCAGCTTCTCGGCGAACTCTTCTGAGGTCATGCCTGTGCGCGCAATCGATGGAAACGCATAGAACGCGCCGCGCGGCATGTAGCATTCCAGCCCGATCGCGTTGAGGCCATTCACCATGAGCTTGCGCCGCTCGTCGTAGCTGGCGACCATGGCCAGCACGTCATCCTCGCCATGCAGCAGCCCTTCGAGTGCCGCCGCCTGGCTCATCGTCGGCGCGCACATGATGGCGTACTGGTGGACCTTCACGATGCCTTCGAGCAGGTGCGCCGGGGCACAGAGGTAGCCAACGCGCCAGCCAGTCATCGCGTACGCCTTCGAGAAGC
>DASUWS010000090.1:0-2228 GCA_036378295.1 Ktedonobacterales bacterium | reverse complement strand
GCGCAATTGGGCGCGCATGACCTCAGAGCCATCCAGCGCGTGATAGTGGCAATTCGGGTAAGCATCCAGCACGGCGCGCGCCAGCAATCCGCCACCCGCGCCAAGCTCCACCACGGTGAACGTCTCGTCGCGCTCGGCGGGGATCAGAGCACAGAGCGTCGCAATCTGCTGCTCGCGCATCGGAATGGCGACATCGTCCAGCGTCAGGAATACGGCGGAATTGTCTTCGGACCAGTGTGGAGTGGCGGGCGTTTCGTTTGCGTTATCGCTCACGTGGACAGTCCTTTCGTCGGGAGGAGCGACCAGCGCCTCCCAGGGACACGGTATCCGTGGGTAGCCCGCGCGCCTTCCCTTCCTGGCAGGCAGTGGGGCTGGGAGAGGAAGGTGGCTGGTATTTCTCGTAGTACCATGCGTGGTCCCTCCCAGAGCATAGCGCAGAGCTAAAGGAGAAGCGGGTGGGAAATCCCCCTGAAAGAATTGCATCCCGGAGCGTGTAGCGTGTGCCACAGGAGATGTTGTTGGCTGACCGCTCCCCCAAATCCTTCTCGCGTTGGGGAGTGGCCAGGGCAGCGGCGGAAATGCCGCCTGGCTCCCCTCTCCTAGTAGGAGAGGGGGCTGGGGGTGAGATCAAACAAAGTCAAACGGCAAGACGATCAACGAAATCCGTCTCGCACGCGAGAGAATCGCCACGAGATGCGCCGTCAGACGACAGGATAGCCCTGCCGCCAGCGAAAGACGCACCAGCCGATGACCAACAGCGAGACAACCACCACGACCACTTTCTCAACCCACGTGCCCGACTTGAAGCGCCACTTGTGATTCGGCGGGAAACCAAAGCGCTCATGTGAGGGCCAGAGCCAGGGAACGCCGCCAATGGTCAGGCTATCGGCGACGAGATGCAGGAAGTAGCCTACGAGGAAGGCGACGAACGCGATGCCGAGTCCCTGCGCGATATTGAAGCCAGACGCTCCGGTAAGGACCTCGCCCAGGTGGCGCGTTGCTCTGTCCGCACCCGATCTTTCCAGTGCCAGGCCAATGCCATACTGCGCCCCCCAGATGATCGCGCCAACCAGCACCAGCCCAACGATGCTGTGAAAGAGCCGCCGGTGCCCCGCGAAATGTTGAATGCCCTTGCTGAGGATGCCTGCGCGCTTGCCGATGGTGCTCCGTGCGTTGTCGATATCTGGCGCGAGCGCACCAAGCGCCGCGAAGCCATAGAAGATGGCCTTCTGCGCGACTAATGCTCCAGTGACAGCGGTTGAGCCGCCAAAGATAGCTGGCCCTGAGAGATGCAGAAAGCTGTCCATAGCAACCGCGCCAGCGACGCCGAAGACGACATGCGACGAACCATTCACAACCCAACCTCCTCCACGGACCAGACCACACGTTCTGCCTGGCCCTGCTACCACTCTTGCTAACGTGCGCAATATGCGCCATCCCGGCCCGAATCGCGCCCGCACAATTCCTGACGACTCACTCCTCGTCAGGGTTGGCGACCAGAATACGCTCATGCTCTATCCGCACGGGATAGGTGCGCAGCGGCTCGCGCGCAGGCCCGCGCAACACCTGGCCATCGCGCACGTCGAACCGCGCCAGGTGGATCGGGCAGGTCAGCACACAGTCATCCAGCTCGCCTTCGTCGAGCGGCCCGCCCGTATGGGGGCAGTCGTCATCCACAGCGTAGATGATGCCATCCACGTTCGCCAGGCAGACGAGATGCGCGCCAACTTCCACCCGCAACAGCTCGCCAGGTGCAATATCCTGCAATCGGGCAACCTCGTAGAACTTCGCCATTGCTGGCCTCCAGCCAGGGTGATGGTTTCGCGCGTCATCAGGCTACCACAGGTGGCCAGACGACTCAACCATCCCTCGGCAGACAGCCATATCGCATCAGGCGTGCCGTTCACTGCTCGCTGCCTGGAGCCGAGTTTGCGTCTGCCTCTGGCCCTTCTGGCCCCTCGGGTGTCTCGCGAAGCATGGTAATCGCCTCGGTCAGCCAGCGGCGCTCGGTCTCCATATGCGAGAGAATGCGCTCAATGGTCAGCCGCGCGCCCAGTTCGTAGTCGTGGCGCGGCGCGCGCTCATATGCCGCCCGCTGCTGCTTCAGGTCAGCCAGCCGCTGCTCTAGCAGGCCGATAGCCTCGGCGCGTGGCAGTTGTGTGAGGAACATCAGGCCAATATCGCCCGGGGCTGAGAAACGATCCGAGCGCGCCAGTATCTTTCGCAGC
>DASUWS010000089.1:0-4191 GCA_036378295.1 Ktedonobacterales bacterium | reverse complement strand
GGGTGCTATGGCCACTGAAATCTATCCCGGCATTTCTGTAGATCGTGACGTTCTCCATGGGAAGCCCGCAATCAGCGGGACACGCATTCCCGTCTCGCTCGTATTAGGCCAACTTGCGGGTGGCGTCTCCTATGAGGAGCTCGAGCGCGAATACGGGCTTACCAAAGAGCAGGTGCATGCCGCTCTCGGCTATGCCGCACAACTTGTAGCGTCGGAAACCATCTATGCGGTTGCCAGCGACGACAACTAACGGATAGCAGATGCGTGGAGTCGCGAGTGAGTAATGGGCATACAATACCGCAATTGCGTTTTCTTGTCGATGAGAATCTTCCTCGCAGTCTCGTCGCTGATTTGCAGAGGCTAGGCTATGCAGCAGAGCATGTCTATGACATCCAGATGGGCGGAGCCAATGATTCCAGAGTGTTTGCCTATGCGCAGTCTCAGCACGCGATTCTGCTGACCGGAGACAAGGATTTCAGCAATATGCTTGCCTACGCACCTCCGCATGCAGGCATCATCGTTGTTGAGATACCCGATTCGTTGCCGCCCGATACCCGAAAACAAGCCATTTTACGCCAGTTGGCTACTATTTCGGACCAATCGTTGGATGACGCCCTGGTAATCATCGAATTGGGACGTGTACGAGTACGGAGATAAGCGCCGCGTTCTGGCGTGCAGACGGAAGGCGCCCTTTCAAGGGCGCCTTCCGTCTGCGCTCTGTCTATTCCGACAAGTCTGCGCCATTGAGGCGACGCAGGAGGCCCATCAGCAGGGCGATGCGCGGGGCAATCGAGTCAATCTCGACATATTCGCCCGGGTTGTGCGCCAGACCGCCCACCAGCCCCAGCCCGTCCAAAGTCGGGATGCCCAGCCCCGCCGTCGTGTTGCCATCGGACGCGCCCCCCGTCGGCTCGCCTCGCAGCGTGATACCTAGCTCAGCGGCAGCCTCGGCAGCCAGCGCAAAGAGCCGCGCGCTCTGCGGACTCTGCGTGAACGGGCGATGCGCGAAGAATCCCTCTAGCATGGCCGTGGTGTCGGGCACGTTGGTATCGGCCACCGCCTTCGCCAATGCCTCTTCAATCGCCCGCACGCCCTCTTCATCAGCGGCGCGCACGTCGATCTCGGCATAAGCCGTATCGGCGACGACATTGGGGCGCTCGCCGCCCTGCACCACGCCAACATTCACCGTCACGCCGGGAATGGTCCCATTGAGCGCGTGCATTGCCACAATGCGATGCGCCATCTCCAGGATCGCGCTCCGCCCGCGATGTGGCTCGACGCCCGCATGCGCCGCCACGCCGCGAATTTCGAGGGTGAAGGTGGCCGCCCCCTTGCGAGAAACGGTTACACGAGCCACATCGGATGTCGGCTCCAGCACCAGCGCCAGATCAGCCTTCTTCGCCTCAGTCTCGATCAATGTGTGGCTTTCCGGCGAGCCAATCTCCTCGTCGCTGTTGCAGATCATCGTCACCGTCTGCCACGGCGTCTCGCCCGACTCGATCAGCCCACGCAACGCGTAGATCGCCACCAGCAGGCCGCTTTTCATATCGAAGACGCCTGGCCCATAGGCACAGCCGTCGCGGATGGTGAACGGACGCCGGTCCGCGTCGCCATCGGGGAAGACAGTATCCATGTGGCCGACGATGAGGACACGCCCCCGACCCGTCCCAGTATGCCGGGCGATGAGCTGCGGCCCCATCTTCTCGCCGGAAATCACCTCGACATCGAAGCCCATCGCCTCGAACTGGGGCCGGAGATACTCCGCGACCTGAACGACGCCTTCTGGCGTGTAGGTGCCGGAGTTGATATTGACCAGGGCGCAGAGGTCATCGAGAAAGGCGTCGACAGTCGTTTCGGGTACGCGTGGGGAGGCAGGAGATTCCATGAACAGCGCTCGCTTTGCTACAAGAATGACAGGGCCGCGAAGAATGCCAAGAATGACTGAGATCGCCGCATGCTCGTGTGACCGTGTGACGATGACATAGGCATGCGCGTTGTGGCGACCATGATACACTATCACACGTCTTTGGGGAATAGGCGGATGCTCGCTGCCAGGCGGATTGTGGTGGGAGGTGATCGAGGCTCCTCACGCACGTTGACGCCAAATCAACGCGCGTGATAAGATGCCCTAAATATACACAGTTACGAGGAGAGCGGCAGGTGCCCGACACATTGAAGCCCAGTGAACGACGTGTGACGTCGCGCTGGGCGTTTTTTGTATCCTGAGCGGGCGCCAGGCATGCCGCCAGAGAACCGGCTACGGCAAGGGGGTGTGCGCGACCATGGCGTCTGAGCATAACTGGGACTGGAAGTTTGGCAAGGAAGGTCTGACGTTCGACGATGTCTTGCTGCTTCCCGCGGAATCGTATGTGCTGCCCGGAGATGTGCGCACCGCAACTAAGTTCACGACGGATATTACGCTAAACATCCCCATCGTCTCCGCCGCGATGGATACCGTCACCGAGGCGCGACTGGCGGTTGCGCTCGCCCGCGAGGGTGGCATCGGCATCATTCACCGCAACCTCTCTGTCGAGGATCAGGCAAGCGAGGTGGATAAGGTCAAGCGGTCGGAGTCGGGCATGATTACCGACCCCATTACCCTCGGCCCCGACGACTCGCTCCGGAGCGCGCTGGATGTGATGAAGAAGTATCACATCTCCGGCATCCCCATTACCGACGAAGAGGGCCGCCTCGTCGGCATTCTTACCAACCGCGATATCCGCTTCGCGCAGGAAGTGGACCGCCCCATCCGCGAGCTGATGACTCGCGAACACCTGATTACCGCGCCCGTTGGCACCACACTCACCGAAGCGAACGAGCTTCTGCATCGCCACAAGGTCGAGAAGCTTCCCGTGGTGGACGAGCACGGACTACTCAAGGGACTAATTACCGTCAAGGATATTCAGAAGAAGATTCAGTATCCCAATGCCGCCAAAGACAGCCAGGGACGCCTGCGCGTCGGGGCAGCGCTTGGCGTGGGCGGCGATACCCTCGAACGGGCCGAGGCGCTGATTGCCGAAGACGTGGATGTGCTGGTGGTTGACACGTCGCATGGCCACTCGCGCATGGTCATCGAGAGCGTCGCGAAGCTGGTCAAGAGCTTTGGCAATAGAGTGCAGTTCGTGGCGGGCAACGTGGGTACCGCAGAGGCAACCGAAGCGCTGATCGCGGCGGGGGTGAACGGCGTCAAGATTGGCGTCGGTCCGGGTGCGATCTGCACGACTCGTGTGGTAGCGGGCGTTGGCGTTCCCCAAATTACCGCGATTTTCGACTGCGCCCAGGCCGCCGCGAAGAGCGGTATCCCCATCATCGGCGATGGTGGCATCCAGTACTCCGGCGATATCGCCAAAGCCATCGCGGCGGGCGCTGATTCAGTGATGATGGGGAGCCTGCTGGCGGGCGTCGAAGAAAGCCCCGGCGAGTTGATCATCTCTCAAGGGGAGCGCTACAAAGACTATCGCGGCATGGGGTCCATCGGCGCGATGAAGCGCCGCAGCTACAGCAAAGATCGCTACTTCCAGGCGGGCGTGAGCGATGAATCGCGCCTGATCGCCGAGGGCATCGAAGCGCGCGTGCCCTACAAGGGAGTGCTCGCGAACGTCATCTACCAGCTTGTTGGTGGGCTGCGCCAGGCGATGGGCTACGTCGGCGCGGAGGACATCGAGGCGCTCAAGACACGCACCCGCTTCATCCGTATGACCAGCGCGGGTCTGCGTGAGAGCCATCCGCATGACGTGATGGTGACCAAGGAAGCGCCCAATTACGGCATTGGCCGGCGGTAGGCGGTCGTAGCGATGACTCAATCAGATGGCGCGCGTGGTCCCGCTCTCGTAGCGCCCGCGCGTGTCGTCTTCTGCGGCATGACGGGCCAATTCTCGCTGCTCGTGCTCGATGAGCTACTGCGGGCTGGCGTGGAGGTGGTAGCCGTCATGCTGCCCGCGCTCCGGGAGCGAGCGGGCCAGCCATCGCACCCGCTGATGTTGCCCCAGCGGGCGTCGGTCCCGCGTGGCATCGCGCTGCCGCTGTTCGCCGCTCCCGCGCCGCGCACCATGCTCGACGTTGCCGCCGAGCGCGGTATCCCCGTCCTGGAGCTATCGGGCCGGGAAATCCCCGCCGAATTGACCGAACTCACCTTCGACGCGCTCTGCGTCGCATGCTTCTCGCGCAAGCTGCCCGCCGCACTGCTGCGGC
>DASUWS010000088.1:0-6538 GCA_036378295.1 Ktedonobacterales bacterium | reverse complement strand
ACGCTGGGGTTGGTCTTCATCGCCGGGGCCATCTTCGATCTCTGGGATACGGCGGCGGGTCGCCAGAACTATGACATCAACAATCTCCCCGACGCGCTGGCCACCGACCGCTCGCTCTACTTTCTGGTGCTGGGCATCGTGATAGCAATTCTCTTCCTGGGGGCGTTTCTGCTGCGCTCGCGCGTTGGACGCGCCTGGGTTGCCCTGCGCGATAGCGAGCCAGCCGCGCTGGCCTCTGGCATCAATGTCACCTACTACAAGCTGCTGGCGTTCGTGGTGAGCGCCGCCCTGACCGGGTTGGCGGGCGCGCTCTATGCCATCTGGGCGGCAACGGCCAGCGGCTCGATGTCGAGCGTGGATCTGACGATTGTCTTTCTGGCGATGATTGTCGTCGGTGGGCTGGGGTCTATCGCTGGCTCGGTGCTGGGCGCGCTCTTCGTGGGTGCGCTCCCGCTGTTGCTCGGCCAGCTGCCCTCGCCGTTGTACGTCGGGCCGCTGACGTTCGAGGTTTCTACGCTGACCACAGGCATCTATGGCCTGTTGCTGCTGCTGACGTTGATCCTCTTCCCCTCCGGCCTGGCAGCGCTTGTCGAGCGGGGACGCGGGCTGGCGGGCATGCTGATCGGGCGGAGGAATCGCGCATGACGACACCACCACCCACGCTTCTGGCGGTCCGCGCGCTGACTGTGCGCTTTGGCGGCGTGGTCGCCATCAACGCGCTCGATATGGATGTCCCAGAGGGGCACATTTTCGCGCTGGTCGGCCCGAACGGCGCGGGCAAGACGACGCTGCTCAATTGTATCAGCGGCTTCGTGCAACCATCATCGGGCGATATCCTCTTCGCGGGCGAGAGCCTGCTGCCGATGGGATGTCACCGTCGGGCGGGGCGGGGCATCGCGCGCACCTTCCAGAACGTGCAGCTTTTCGCCAGCATGAGCGTGCTCGATAATCTCGTGACGGCGCAGCATAGCCATCTGCGCGCTGGACTGCTGACGGGAATGCTGCCGCTGGGTCCGTCGCCGCGTGAAGACCGCCGCGCGCGTGCGCAGGCGCGTGAAACACTGGCGCTCCTTGGCCTGGAAGCGTACGCGGATACGCTCGCGGGTGCGCTGCCATTTGGCGTGCAGAAGATGGTCGGTGTCGCACGGGCGCTGGTGTTGAGGCCGCGCCTGTTGCTGCTGGATGAGCCTGCCGCTGGTATGCCACATACCGAGGTCGAGCAGATGGCCGCCTCACTGCGACGCTGGCGCGCTGAGCTGGGCACGACCCTCTTACTCATCGAGCACAATATGCCGCTGGTGCAGGCGGTGGCCGATACCGTCTGCGTGCTGGACTATGGGCGCAAGCTGGCGGAGGGCGCCCCACAGTCGGTTCTCACCAATCCGGCGGTTCTGGAGGCGTATCTGGGACGCGGGGGCACTATGACGGGCAACACGACGGGCAACACGACGACAGGCACGGAGGGCGCTCATGCTGCGGGTTGAGGAGTTGCGCGCTGGCTATGGTCCGCTGGATGTGCTCCATGGTGTCTCGTTCGAGACGCCCCCCGGGGCGATTGTCGCGGTGCTCGGCGCGAATGGCGCGGGTAAGACGACGCTGCTGCGCACGCTCACTGGATTGGTCCGGGCGCGCGGCGGGCGTATCACCCTGGATGGCGACCGCATCGAGCGGTTGTCAGCGGAGCAGCGAGTACGGCGTGGGCTGGCGCTTGTGCCGGAGGGGCGCGAGCTATTTAACTCGCTCAGCGTGCGCGAAAACCTTCTGATGGGGGCGTTCGCTCGCCGGGCGAGCCGTGCGGAGATCGCGGCTGACATCGCGCGCGTACTGGACTACTTTCCGCGGCTGCGCGAGCGCCTGGATCAGTCCGCCGCCAGTCTTAGCGGTGGCGAGGGACAGATGCTGGCCATTGGGCGCGCATTGATGGCCCGGCCACGCTTGCTGTTGTTGGACGAGCCGTCCCTGGGGCTGGCTCCCGCTATCGTCGAGACCGTCTTCGACGTGGTACAACAGCTTCATCGCGAGCAGCGGCTCACCGTGCTGCTGGTGGAGCAGAACGCGCACATGGCGCTCGGCATTGCCACCTCCGCGTATGTGATCCAGGGAGGAACGATCGCGCTGCATGGCAGTCCTGAAGAGCTTGCTCGCAGTTCGTCCGTCCGTGATCTGTACCTGGGCGGAGAAACGGCATCCAGGCCCGATGCCAGCGGCCACGACACATCCCTCGACACATCCCAAGACGCCCCCGGTGGGCTGTAGACAGACAGGAGCATCGCAGCGTATGAGTACACCATTGATGCCGGGTATCGCTGCCAGAACCGTCGAGACACCCCGTCTGCGCACGTTTCTGCTGACCAGTGGAGATGAGCGCGGCGTACCTGTCGTCCTCGTGCACGGCAACGTCTCGTCCGCGCGCTTCTTCGAGGAGACAATGCTGTCGTTGCCCTCGGGCTACTGGGTGGTCGCGCCAGATTTGCGCGGCTTTGGCGAGAGCGAGACCAGACCGGTAGATGCCTCGCGAGGCGCGCGCGACTTCTCGGACGATCTGCGCGCGCTTTTTGAGACGATTGGCCTGACCGGCGCGCGCAAGCCGCATCTGCTCGGCTGGTCGCTGGGAGGTGGCGTCGTCATGCAGTACGCCATTGACCACGCCGCCGATGTCGCCTCGATCACGTTGATCGATCCGATGTCGCCCTTCGGCTTCGGCGGGACGAAAGACACGAACGGGACGCCCTGCTGGCCGGATGCCGCTGGCTCTGGGGGTGGCACAGCCAATCCCGAATACGTCAAGCGGCTGCGCGAGGGCGACCGTGGTGACGAATCGGCCAACTCACCCCGCGCTGTGATGAATGCCTTCTACTTCAAGCCGCCGTTTCGTGTCTCGCCGGAGCGCGAGGATGTCTTCGTCGAGGCGATGCTCCAGATGAAGATTGGCGACGAGAATTATCCCGGCGATATGGAAACCTCGGAGAACTGGCCCGGCGTGCGGCCCGGCAAGACGGGCGTGAATAACGCCATCTCCGCCCGGCTCAATCTCGGCGGCTTCAGCGCGATCACTCCACAGCCGCCGGTGCTCTGGATGCGCGGCGCCGATGACCAGATCGTCTCCGATTCCTCCTTCCTCGATTTCGGGACGCTTGGCAAGCTGGGATACGTTCCCGGCTGGCCTGGTGAAGACGTCTACCCATCGCAGCCGATGGTCTCGCAGATGCGCGCCGTGCTGGACCGCTACGCCGCCAATGGCGGGCGCTATACTGAGGTCGTGGTCGCGGACTGCGGGCACTCGCCACACATCGAGAAGCCGGAGGAGTTCCGCAAGGCATTCTTCCCCTTCCTGGCACAGTCCTAGACGCCCGGTGCGTGATGGCGTAAGGCGATAATTTGGGGTATGGAAAGGAATAGGAAAGGAGGGCGGATAATGGCCGCTCTTGAGGGAAAATCCGCTCTGGTGACGGGCGCGGCGAGCGGCATCGGGCTGGCGATAGCGCGGGCGCTTGCGGGCGAGGGTGTGCGGGTGACGATGGCCGATCTGGACGCGGAACACGGCGAGGCCGAGGCGGCGCAACTGGCGGGCGCGCGTTTCGTCGCGGCGGATTTGACACAGCCTGAGGGGTGCCTTCGTCTCGTCGAAGATACTATTGCGGCGTCGGGCGGGCTGGATATTCTGGTCAACAATGCGGGCGTGCAGTACGTCTCCGCGATTCCAGATTTTCCCGAAGCGAAGTGGCGGCAGTTGATCGAATTGATGCTGACCGCGCCGTTTCTGCTGACTCAGGCGGCGCTGCCGGGCATGTACGCGCGGCACTGGGGACGCATCATCAATCTCGGCTCGGTCCACTCGCTGCGGGCGTCGGCGTTCAAGTCGGCGTATGTGTCCGCGAAGCATGGTCTGCTGGGGCTGACCCGCGTTACCGCGCTGGAGGGCGCCGAGCATGGCGTCACCTGCAACTGTCTGTGCCCATCATATGTGCGCACGGCGCTGGTAGAGAAACAGATCGCCGATCAGGCGCGAGTCCACAACATCCCTGAGAGCGAGGTGGTCGAGAAGATTATGGTGGCTGAAGCGCCGATTCACCGGCTGCTGGAGCCATCCGAGGTGGCGGCGTATGCTGTCTTCCTCTGTTCGGACGCAGCCGGCGGTATTACTGGCAGCGCGATCACCATCGATTGTGGCTGGACGGCCCACTGACCGCCGCGGCGGCTGACGACGACCATCCCCAGCAGACTGGCGCTGCCTGGCTGTCTGGTGGCATCATGTGGGAAGAGGCCACTACGAGAAGAGGGCGCTTCCCGAGGAGATGCCAGGCGCACAGCGTGAGCGCGAGATGAAGCTGGAGACGTGTTATGACGGCGCGAAATCGTCGAGATGCGGGAGGAGATGAGAACACCGCGGGCGCCACGACAACGCCCGCGACGACGTTGATGCCTGTGACGGCCCGTGGCGAGGCGACCCGCCGTCGTATTCTGGACGCCGCCGAGGAAGTCTTTGGCGAGATGGGCTACTACGAGGCCAGCGTCTCTGAGATTACGCGGCGCGCAGGGGTTGCGCAGGGGACGTTCTATATCTACTTCCATTCCAAGCGCGAGACGTTCGTGGAGTTGATCGAAGATATCGGCAGGCGGCTGCGGACGGAAACATCCGCCGCGATTCAGGATGCGCCCGACCGGATCGAGGCGGAGCGGCGCGGGTTCGCGGCATTCTTCCGGTTCGTCTACGAGCACCGGCGCATCTATCGCATCGTCGAAGATGCCGGGCGTGTTGCGCCAGAGGCTGTGCGCGAGTATTATCAGCGCATCAGCAGCGGCTACGAGCGTGGCTTGCGCGCCGCCATCGAGGCAGGGCAGATCCGCGAGACGAATGTCGAGGCTCTCGGCTACGCGCTGATGGGTATCGGCCACTTTCTCGCCTTGCGCTGGATCATCTGGCCCGCGGAGGGTGAGGGTGGTGGTAGCGAGCAGGCTCCAGCGCGGGTACCTGAAACGATCATCCCGGAATCAGCGTTCAATGCTCTTCTCGAATTCATCGCGCACGGCCTCACACCGCATGATGAAAAGTAACGGCAGCTCATTTCAGGACAAGCGGTTATCTTGAGGCCACAGCGCGCGTTACACCACGAGACCCTCTGCCTTGCGTTTGTCACTGTTGTAGGCTGGCAGGAGTAGAAACCGGAGGCATAAGCATGCGGCTCTTTGGCAAGCGACCATCGGCAGAGGCTGCCAGCGGCGGGGCTACGACCACGCAGCCTCAAAGCGCGGCAGGCGCCCATGATCTGCGCCTCCCCGACGTGACGATCCACTACCAGACATGGGGGCAGCCCGCCACGGCGGAGCGTACCGTCATACTGATTCATGGGCTGACGGCCAACCTGATGGAATTTGCCGAGCTTGGGCCGGCGCTTGCCGCGCAGGGATGGTATGCCATCGCGGTTGACCTCCGGGGGCGTGGACAAAGCTCCAAGCCAGCGCACGGCTACAATGTCGCCTTCCACGCCGCCGACGTGCTCACGCTCTGCGACGCGCTCAACCTCGATACCGTCAATATCGTTGGGCACTCACTGGGCGCGGTCATCGGCATGTATATCACTGCCATAGCGCCCCAGCGCGTGCGCAAGCTGGTGTTGATCGACGCAGGGGGCAAGATTCCCGATGACACGGCGCGGGCCATCTCCGCCTCGGTCTCGCGGCTGGGGGCCGTCCATCCTTCCCTGGATGCCTATCTCGGCCTGATGCGGCAGTTGCCGATGTTCGAGTGGGATGCCTTCTGGGAGCAGTACTTCCGCTACGATGCGGAGGTGCGCCCGGATGGTACGGTGGCGTCGCGCGTGCCCAAGGCGGCCATCGAGGAGGAATCGCTCGCCCTGGCGCTGACCCGCTCGGAGGCGCTGCCCGATCTGGTGAAATGCCCGACGCTGGTGGTGCGGGCGATGGTCGGTTTGCTCGGGCCAGACGCGGGCTTCATCCTGCCGCGTGACGAAGCGGAGCGCCTCTGCGGAGTCATCAGCGATTGCCGCCTGATCGAAGTCCCAGGCACGAACCACTATACTGTCGTGACTGCCGATGAGACGGTTACGGGCATCAAAGACTTCCTGGTATAACGCACGGTGCCTGTATAGCACGAAGACCGCGCTAGCCTGATGTGAGGGCACTGACTCCGCACATGTTCATAATGCCTGCTCTCACATCAGTATTTCCTCACGGACGTTCTGCCCTGTCACTTAGGCCGCACGGTGTGGTAGATGTGTGGTGAGAGGTGCGCTGTTTTGGCGCGCCGTCCTTGCCATAGCCTGAGGAGTGATATCTGATGGACAATCTACCAAGCATGCGAAGCGATCCCAACCAGGCACTGGTCGTTTCTTTCCCTGATGAGAACAAAGCTCAGGAAGTGCTCGAAACCCTGAAGCAGTTGAACGCCGCTCACGACGTATCGCTCAGCAGCGCCGCCGTCATCCGGCGCGACGCACAGGGCAAAGTCACCGTCCACGAGACGCGCGACTTCAACGCCAAGCAGGGAGCCGTCGCGGGCGCGCTGGCGGGCGGGCTG
>DASUWS010000087.1:0-7628 GCA_036378295.1 Ktedonobacterales bacterium | reverse complement strand
GGCCAGCACGGCACGCATCGCCCGGAGCATCCATTGTGCCCATGTACAAACTGGGCGCGGGCTATTCGTGGCGTGCGATATAGGCGTTGCGCGCTCTGGCACACTAGACTGCCCATACCACGCGAGCCACTGGTGGGTGGGAACTTCCCGCACATGCACCATCAACGCTGATAGCCGAACGCTGGGGGGGCAAACCGATGGGTGTCACCTGCACACAGATAGACAATTTCACAGTCATGGCGACCTCGGGATCACAGAGTTTGCTCGGTGATGAGCCGCCTGAGTTCGGTGGCCAGGGACGTGGCTTCAATCCCTTCGCGCTGTTGATGGCCTCACTGGGCAATTGTACCGTTGTCACGCTTACCGGCGTCGCACGCGAGCACGACATCCCGCTGGAGAAGGTCGTTTGCCATGTCGCGCATAAGCAGAACAAGCTCTGCTACGGCCCGAATGATCCTGGGCAACGCAGCTTGAAGATCACCGTGCTCACACGAGACATTCAGGTGTGGGGCGAGATATCCCAGGAGCAGCTCGACCAGTTGCTCTACGGTGCGGAACATTGCCCGGTCTCTAATACGCTCGAACCCGCCGTGAAGATCCGCACGACGATCGAGCTGGTCGGCCCGCTCACACCCATACGCTACAACGAGACCGGCTCTATTGAGCCACCCGAGGACTGGAAAGCGACGGCACAGCGCCTCTCGTGAGCGAGGAGCCACCGATTGCAGGCGAGAGAGGAACGAGAGGAGTTATCACACTATGAACTCGGCAATACACCTGGCGGGAGACGTTCTCCTGGTGGCTGGCGGCGCCACAGGCATCGGCGCGGAGACGGCGCGACTGTGGGTGCGACGCGGCGGACGTGTCGCCATAGGCGATATCAACGCAGCCGACGGCCAAAAGCTGGCCGACGAGCTAGGAGCGGAAAACGCGCTCTACACCTCGCTGGACGTGCGTAGCGCGGGCGCCTGCGCGGATGCCGTGCGAGCGACTGTCGAGCGCTTCGGGAGTGTGAAATCGCTGCTCAATACCGCCATCAAGATGAATCCAGGACCGCTGCTGGAGCAGCACGACGAGGAGTGGAGCGCGAGTCTTGACGTTGGGCTGACAGGATATCTGCGCACCGGACAGGCTTTTGCTCGCTGGCTTGTGGACCACAAACAGCCAGGTTCCATCGTCAACATCTCTTCGATCAGCGCGACGCAGCCCTACGACGGTGCTGGCCCATATAGCGTCGTCAAGGCTGGCGTGACGATGCTCACGGAGCTCATGGCAATCGAGTGGGCGCCGTACGGCATCCGTGCCAACTCAATCGCCCCTGGCCCCGTGCTCACCCCGCTCACCGCCTTCCTGCAAGATCCCGCCATCCGCGCGGCGCGTGCCAGCGCCATCCCACTGGGGCGGATTGGCAGCGTGCAAGACGTCGCCCCGCTGATTGTGTTCTTGCTCTCGGACGATGCGGGCTGGATCACCGCCGAGCAGGTCACCATCGACGGCGGAGTGACCAAAAGCGTCTTCAAGCATCTGCCCGGCCGCGTCTGGGGCGGCAAGGGCGCGGAGTGATCGACTCGGCGAACGATGTGGTCTTGTGTTGCGACGCATGCCCATTGGGGCTGCTCATACCTGGCCGTGACGCAGACCGTTTGCCAGCACTTCACTGCCCACCTGAGTCGCTTCGCCGTCGGTTGGCGCGCTCTCTGACGGCGCATTGTCAGCGGCGGCGAGCGGCTTTCCCTCACGCGTATAGATCAGCGGGCGGTGTGTGTTCAGAGCGACATGGAAGACGTCGGGACGATTGTAGTGTCCGGCAAAATCGTGCTCCACCTTCGCCTGCACGCCCTCGGCGAGGTCGATATCCGCGTACAGGATTCCCTCCTCGTGTCCGAGCGGACCAGCGATCACATTTCCGCGCGGATTTATGATAGTCGATCCGCCACTGGCTGAAGGATCGGCGAGGACAGCTTTATCGTCGTCGGTATACGCCAGCATGTCGCACATCTCGTCGCTCATCGCGCCGATGCAGTTGATGACAAACGATTTCGACATCGCCGCGACGGCGCTTCCGGAAAGCTGCGCCCGCTCCGGGCAGCAGGTTCCCCCCTTCTGGAAGCGGCTGGGCCAGCTGATGACATGAATCTGGGTCTGCTCGGCCAGCAGCGAGAAAATGAGCAGAGGATTCAGGCTTTCGCCGCAAATAAGGCCGCCAATTTTGCCGTATTCCGTCCCGATGGCGCCAATCGTATCGCCATAGCCGCCCGTATGCACCAGCCGCTCGCCCACCGTCGGGACGAGTTTCTGGTGTTTGCCCAGGATGCGCCCATCCGGCCCGAAAAAGACCTGTGAGTTGAACATAGTGCCGAACGTGCCGGGCATCTTCTCACAGAGACCCATAACGAGATAGGCCCCCGCCTCGCGCGCCGCCTCGCCGAGTTGATCTGTCTCGCGCCCGGGAACGCAGACGGCGTTGGCGAAGAGCCTCGCCGCAAGCTGGTTCGAGGTGGCGTCGGTCGCGGGACGGAAGTGGTACCAGAGCGGATGCCCAGGGATGAACCCTTCCGGGAATCCGATCACCTTTGCCCCAGCCGATCCAGCCTCACGGATAAGACGGCATGCCTTCTCAACGGATGCCTCGCGATTGAGAAACACCGGAGCCGCCTGGACAGCAGCCACTCGCAGACGCGGATACTGGTCTCCCACTGTGCATTCCCCTCTCGATCTCTCTGGCGCACTCCCCTCGCCACTGGCTACGCCGCGACGGAAACTCCCTGGAACCGGGCCAGTCGTGATACGGTACCGAACCTCCACACTCACTAGCAATCTAGACGCCCGGACGCCAGAAGACAATGGTGCATAGCACGGATTTAGCCGCTTCGACTTGGTATGCCCGACAATCCAGCCATGACGGTCACATGTCGGCTGAGACAACGCGCACCAGCGGAGTCTGTCGGCGCCAACATGGCGAAAAGCGCCCTTCCTGGCTATGCTGCACTCAAGCACAGCCAACCACAGCACAGGCCGTTATGCGGCGGGTATCACGCGGGCAGCGAGAGGGGCATCAGGTGTCACGACTGAGAGTTGGAGTGGACGTCGGTGGGACGTTTACCGATATTGTGATCTGGGACGAGGAGAGCGAACGTCTCCAGGTGCTCAAAACGCCGTCCGTGCCCCTAGACCCGGCACAAGGCGTTATTCGCGGCGTCCAGGCGACGCTGAGCGCTTCCAACGCGGACGCGCGGGAGATCACAACGTTCATCAACGGTACGACGGTGGCGGTCAACACCATCATCCAGCGTAGAGGAGCGCGCGTCGGCCTGCTCATCACGCGGGGTTTTCGCGATGTGCTGGAGCTGCGGCGGGTGCGTCTGCCTGGCGCACCCAGCTTCGAGGCCGACAAGCCAGTCGCGCTCGTGCCGCGCCGCTTCGTGAGAGAGGTAGGCGAACGGCTGCGGGCGGATGGCAGCGTCCTGCGACAGATCCCCTGGGATGACGTTGAACAGGGCATGCGCGAGCTCGTGCGGGACGGTATCGAGGCTGTAGCGATCTGCTTCCTCCACGCCTATCGCAACGCCGAGCACGAAGCAGCCGTCAAAGCCTGGATCGCCGAGCGCTATCCCGACCTCTATGTCTGCGCCTCCTCGGAATTGTGGCCGCAGCAGCGCGAGTACGAGCGAAGCCTCATTACGGTCATGAACGCCTACGTTGGCGAGCGCATGCAGACCTATTTCGCCAGCATCGAGCGGCTTCTTGGCGAGATGGGCGTGGCGACGCCGATTCTCTCGACCAAGTCGAATGGCGGCGTGATGAGCGCGGCGGCAGCGGGACGAGCGCCCATCCAGACGCTGCTCTCCGGCCCGGCCTCGGGGCTGATCGCCGCGCTGCACCTTGCGCGGCAGGCTGGTCACTCGCACGTCGTCACCCTCGACATGGGCGGGACGAGCACCGACGTGGGCGTTGTTGCGGGCCGCATCCCCTATTCGACCGAGAACACCGTCGGCGATTTCCCAGTCGTCTTGCCCTCCGTCGATGTCACTTCAGTTGGCGCGGGTGGCGGATCGCTGCTGTGGGTAGACGAGGTAGGCGCGTTGCGCGTGGGTCCAGATAGCGCTGGCTCATCACCGGGACCGGCATGCTACGGCCTTGGGGGGAAGGACCCGACCATTACGGACTGCTATGTCGCGCTCGGCATCATTGCCCCAGAGGATTTTCTGGGCGGCGGCTTCGAGCTGCGGCCAGAGCTGGCCCTGGAGGCGCTTGGCCGGGTCGGGGAGCGGCTTGGCCTCGACCCTCTCACAGTCGCGGATTCCGCGCTCGATCTCGCGACGGCAACGATGTACGCCGAGTTGTTGCCGCTGCTGGCCTCGCATGGCGCCGACCACAAAGACTTCGCGCTGATGCCATACGGTGGGGCCGGCCCGACACACGCATTCCTTCTCGCCGAGGAGGCTGGCTTCGATCACGTCATCGTGCCCGCAACGCCGGGGACGCTCTGCGCGCTTGGCTGTATCCTCGCCGACTTCCGCGCCGACTTCGTGCGCACGGTCTACGCCCGGCTAGATGGGGCGGAAACACGTCTTGGCGCCACCTTCGCCGAGCTCGACGACGAGGCACACGCCTGGCTCGACGCTGAGGACATCAACGCGCGTGACCGCCATCTCGTCCGCTCCGCTGATGTGCGCTACATGGGGCAATCCTACGAGTTGACCGTCGAGCTGGCGTCCGGCTCTCCCGATGCGGCTATCGCAAGCATCCCGGACCGCTTCGCCGCGCGCTATGCCGAGGTCTACGGCTATGTTCAGGAGAGCGGCCAATGCGAAATCGTCAACCTGCGCGTCCAGGCGGTGGGAGCGACTCGCGCGCCCGACCTGCGTGTCTCGTCCGCCAGGGCGGAGGGAGACGGACGGACGCCGAGGGCGGTGGGTCAGCGTCCAGTGCGCTACGGCGGGCGGCAGCATCAACTCCTGATGTACCGCCGGGGCGATCTCGCGCCGGGACACCGGCTCGCTGGGCCAGCGATCATCACCCAGTACGACACAACCACCTTCGTCCCTGAGGGCTTTCTGCTCGCTGTGGACGACCGTCTGAACCTGATCGGGGAGCGCGCATGAGACAGCAGACCGAGCGGAACCAATCCGCGGATGCAGCGGGGAGGCGCGAAACAGCAGGAGTCCCCATTGACCCCATCAAGACTGAAATCTTTCGCAATCGCTTCCAGGGTATCGTCGATGAGATGGGGCAGATGTTGATGCGCTCCGCCCATACCGTCTTCGTCAAGGAGACGCAGGATTTCGTCGTGGCCCTGGTGACGCCGGAGGGCGAGGTCTTTGCCGCATCGCGCAAAGTGGGTATCTGGATCGCCATCGGCCAGCCGTTCGCTGCCGTGCTTCGGGCGGTGCCGCTCGCCGAGGGTGAGATCGGCATCACCAACTCGCCCGATGGCAGCCGTGGGCTTGTTACCCACCTGCCAGACGTGTTTCTCTGGAAACCGATCTACGCGGAGGGCGAGTTGATTTGTTACGCCGCGCTCTTCATCCACTGCACCGACATTGGCGGCGTCGTGCCCGGAAGCGTCTCGCTCACGGCGAGCGAGCAGCGCCAGGAGGGCATCGAGATTCCGCCGCGCACGTTCAAGTCTGGCGGCCAGGTGGATGAGACATTGCTCGACCTCTTCACCGCCAACTCGCGCATTCCAGAGCAGAATCGTGGGGACATCTTCGCGATGGTCGGCGCGCTCGACAAGGCCGAGAGTCGCCTGCACGAGCTGCTGGCCCGTTATGGGCGCGATGAAGTGATGACTGGTATGCGGCATATCCTCAGCCATTCCGAACACCAGGCGCGGGCTGTTTTCACTGGTCTTCCCGACGGAACCTATCACTTCGTGGATTATCTCGAAGGCGATTTTCTGCCGGACGCCCAGCCCATCCGTATCGAGTTGGCCCTGACAGTAGCTGGCAGCGAGATCGAGCTAGACTTTACCGGGACGGACCCACAGGTGCAGGCCGCGTTGAACTTGCCAACGTACAGCACCGACGGACACTATATGATCGTGTTGGGACTGGTCAACTTCTTACGAACGGTCAACCCGACGATCACCTACAATTCCGGTATGGTACGGCCAGTGCGCGTGACGATTCCCGAAGGGACGCTGCTTAATCCAGCGCCCGGGGCGGCATGTGGCGCGAGGCAGGCCACCTTCTTCCGCGTTGCCGACGTGGTGCAGGGCGCCCTCTCCCGCGCATTACCGGAGAGCATCCCCGCCGTCGGCGCTGGCCAGGGAGCGATTCTGCTCGTTTCTATCCCAGACCTCGTTACCGGCCAGGAGCATATCAGCACTGTGCAACCGCTCGTCGGCGGTTCTGGCGCCCGGACCAACCGCGACGGCACCGATGGCGTGGACTTCATCACCGGCTTCTATCGCAATATCCCCACAGAGATTCTCGAGTGCGACATGCCGCTTCTGGTCGAGCATTACGGGTTGCGGCCAGATTCCGCGGGACCGGGACGCTATCGTGGCGGGATGGGCATCGAGTACGCGATTCGCGTGCTCTTTCCCGGCGCGCGGGTTACGGCTCGTGGCCTGGAGCGCTTCCACTTCCAGCCCTGGGGGAGAGGCGGCGGAGAGCCAGGCGCGTGCTCCAGCATCGCGTTCGCGCCACCCGGCGAGGAGGAGCGTGAGATCGGCAAGATCGACGTCTTGCGCCCGCCGCCCAACAGCCTCGTCACGTTCCGCACGCCGGGCGGTGGCGGCTGGGGAAACCCATTGAGCCGCAACCCCCAGCTGGTGCTCGCCGATGTCGCCGAAGGGCTGGTTTCGCCCGAGGACGCCCGCGCCCACTACGGCGTGGCGGTTGTGCCACGGGAGAGCGACGATGGGCATACCGGCGACCATGGCGGCAGGTATCGCATCGATCAGGTCGAGACCGAGCGACTCCGGCGCGAGCGCCTCGCAGCGGCGCCAGCAACGGACAATGATTACGCCTTTGGCCGCTATCGGGCTGAGTTCGAGGCGGAGTTGCCAGGGGAGGCGCAGCGCACGCTCAACCGCATTGTGGCGGGACGCCCGCCCATCGCCCAGCGCTTCTTCAGGCAGGCGCTCGTGGAGGCTATCCGCGATCACCAGCGACGCGGCGAGCCGTTCGACCTGGAGGCGGACTTCGCTGAGGTCTTGCGGAAATATGGACTCAACCCTACAGCGGTGGAATAAGGCGAATCTCCGGGTGATGTCTCAAGAGGTAACGGCACAAACACCAACGAGGAGCGTGAGATGAGCAGAATTTTACGGCATGTGCGCTTCACCGCAACCATAGACGGCCTGAAGGCGCTCGATGAGCTGGTGAGCCGGGATGTGGTGCCGATCAACCAGCGTTTCGGCTGCGAGGCGTGCTATGTCATCCGCGCGCTCGATACCCCAGCCGATTTCGCGATCATCAGCATCTGGTCCAGTCGCGAGGTGCTGGACGCGATGCGCGCCCAGCCAGAGTATCAGGCGCTGGTCGCGGGCATCAAGGAGCGGACGGTAGCGGGTCTGCATGAGACACTGTACGAGGTGCTGGCCTGATGTTTAGCTACTGGCCCGATAACTACACCTGGTCGTATCAACTCGTGCGCGCGCTGGCCGAAGCGCATTTCGG
>DASUWS010000086.1:0-41577 GCA_036378295.1 Ktedonobacterales bacterium | reverse complement strand
CTACATCCGCACCACCGATGTGACCGGGGCGATCCAGTTGCCGGCGGGGGTGGAGATGGTGATCCCAGGGGACAACATCACGATGACGGTCGAGTTGTTGACCCCGGTGGCCCTGGAGGAGGGGTCGCGCTTCGCCATTCGTGAGGGCGGCCGCACCGTCGGCGCGGGCGCCGTCACCAAGGTCCAGCAGTAACCAATCAGTAGGGCCTCGCTCCCTTGGGAGCGGGGCCATTCGTCTGAAAATGCGTGGCTCTGCTCCCGAAGAAGTCGCGCGCTGTGCACAGGCGAGACGGGCAGGCGATGTGGGCCACATCGGTCCGAGACGCAGGAGAAAGTGAGTAGATATGGCAACCGCAACGAAGCAGCGGATCCGAATCCGGCTCAAGGCGTATGACCATCGGATTCTGGATCAGTCTGCGGCCCAGATCGTCGAGACGGCGCAGAATACGGGCGCGCGTGTCTCGGGTCCGGTGCCACTGCCGACGGAGATCGCGAAGTACACGGTGCTGCGGTCCCCGTTCATTGACAAGGATTCACGGGAACAGTTCGAGATTCGCACCCATAAGCGGCTGATTGACATCGTGGAGCCGACGCCGAAGACCGTCGAGGCGCTGACACGACTCAACCTTCCCGCGGGTGTTGATATCGAGATCAAGTTGTAGCGGGAAACAGCCGTAGTTGCCGATGGCAGCGTCGGCACGAGGGACAAGATGCTCGGAAGGCGTAGTGTGCGCCGCGTGTCTGGAGCGCTGTGACGCGACCTCGGACACGTCGCCCAACGATCAGATCAATCAAGGCCAGGATTTCGCTGGCCAGTATGCCGCGACACGGCGGGCGCAACAAGCATCTGGTGCCTCGTGAAGGGCGCTGCATGGAGAAACACCATGTTAAGTGGAATGCTCGGTCGCAAGGTAGGAATGACGCAGATATTTGGCACTAACGGTGGCGTCATCCCTGTCACGATCATCGAGGCCGGACCCTGCACAGTAACGCAGGTCAAGACGGAATCCAACGACGGCTATGAGGCCGTGCAGCTTGGCTTCGAGACAATCAAGCTCAAGCATACGACACGCCCAATGCTTGGCCACCTGGGGCATGATCTCAAGCCCACGGAGCGCCAACATCGCGAGCAGCAGAAGTCCCAGGCGAAAGCTCGCCAGGCCGCCCGCGAGAAGAAGCAGGCCACCGAGGCGGACGCCGATCAGGCTGAGGCAGGGGCGACCACAACCGCTCCCACAAAGTCGCGCGCGAAGCGTCGTGGCGGTTCAGGCAAGGCGCTTGGCCCGTTCAAGGTGCTGCGCGAGGTCAAGGTAATCGGCGATCTTCCGACGGTCGGTGACACGGTCAACGTGAATATGTTCGTCGAGGGCGAAGAAGTCGATATCATCGGCACTTCCAAAGGTAAGGGCTTCGCTGGCGTCATGAAGCGCCACGGATTTGGCGGCGGCCAGCGAACGCACGGCCAGTCCGACCGCGCGCGCGCGCCTGGCTCCATTGGCCCAGGCACGACGCCAGGACGTGTCTACAAGGGAACTCGCATGGCTGGCCGCATGGGTGGCGAGCGCGTCACGGTGAAAGCGTTGCGGATTGTCCAGGCGGACCCCGAGCGTAACTTGCTCGTTGTGCAGGGATCGGTGCCAGGCCCGAATGGCGGTCTGGTGATGATCCGCAAGAGTGCCGTGCAGATGGCAGTTGCCGCGCGGCAGCGTGGCTAAGCGGGGATGAGGAGACAGTAATGCCATCCGCGAACGTATACGATATGGACGGCCAGATCGTCCGAGAAGAACATCTGGATAATTATGTGTTTGGCGCGCCGGTCAATACTGCAGTGCTGCACCAGGTGGTGACGGCGCAGTTGGTGAACCGGCGCCAGGGTACTGCCTCGACCAAGACACGCGCCGAGGTGAGCGGCGGAAACAAGAAGCCCTATCGTCAGAAGGGGACGGGCCGCGCTCGCCAGGGTTCCACGCGCGCGCCACACTGGCGCGGCGGCGGCACGGTCTTTGGCCCGCGCCCGCATGCCTACGAGCGCGCGATTCCGCGCAAGATGAAGCGTGTGGCGATCCGCTCGGCGCTCTCTGACAAGGCAGCGAACGGGCGCATCCTCCTGATGGATGCCATCGAGATTACCGAGCCACGCACCAAAGACATGGAAGCGCTGCTGGCCAATCTGCCGGTCACGCGCACGGTGCTGGTGCTGATGCCCGCGCGCGATGAGAATGTCATCCTGTCGGCGCGCAACATTCCCTCGGTCAAGTTGGGGCGTGTCGATTCTACCAATGTGGTCGAGCTGCTCAAATACGATCATGTGCTGATGCCCGTCGAGACGGTGCGGCTGTTGGTCAAGATGTTTGGCCGCGAGGCTGATGATCGCCTGCAGCTCAAGCGGCATCCGAACGTGGTGCTGCGCCGCCAGGCTCGCGAGGCCCGCGCCGCGGCGAAGGCTGCGGTGAAGGTGCCAAAGGCCGCCACCCGCACATCAAAGGCCAAAGCCAAGACCGAGGCGAGCGCCACTGAGGAAGCGCCAAAGGCCCCCACTCGCAAGCGCGCTGCAAAGAAGGGCGGGGAGGAGTAAACGATGGAGATCACCGAGGTTATTCGCCGCGGTATTCTGACCGAGAAGACGACCGCCTTGCAGCAGCTTGACAACGGGCGCGATACGATCATTCCCCAGTACACCTTCGAGGTGGCGCTGGCGGCGAACAAGCACCAGATCAAGCAGGCCGTCGAGGCGATGTTCAATGTGAAGGTGGTCCGGGTCAATACGATGCGCGTGCCGGGTAAGGCGCGCACGATTCGGACCCGCAAAGGCATTTATCGCGCGGAGGCTCGCCCGTGGAAGAAAGCCATCGTCACGTTGGCTGAAGGCGAGAGCATCGCGCAGTTGCAGCCATAAGCGCAGTTCTGGGAGGACGCAAACATGCCAATTCGTGTGTACAAACCGACGTCACCAGGACGACGCGCTATGTCGGTCTCGACCTTCGACGAGATCACACGCTCCCGCCCGGAGCGCTCGCTGGTGGCAAAGAAGAATAACCGTGCTGGCCGCAACAATGAGGGCCACATCACTGCGCGGCATCGTGGTGGCGGGGTGAAGCGCCGCTATCGCATCATCGATTTCAAGCGGAACAAGCATGGCATTCCGGCCAGGGTCTTCTCGATTGAGTATGACCCGAATCGCTCGGCGCGCATTGCGCTGCTGCACTACATTGACGGCGAGAAGCGCTACATCCTTGCCCCAAACGGCTTGAAGGTTGGGGACCAGGTGATGAGCGGCCCTGAGGCGGATATTCGCGTGGGCAACGCGTTGCCACTGCGCAACATCCCGACTGGCACGGTCATCCACAACATCGAGCTGCATATTGGCCGTGGCGGGCAGATCGTCCGTAGCGCGGGCACGGCGGCTCAGTTGATGGCGAAGGAAGGCGATTACGCTGTCATCCGCCTGCCATCTGGCGAGCAGCGCACCGTTCATCTCGACTGCATCGCGACGGTCGGACAGGTGGGTAATCTCGATCATGAGAACGTGCGTATCGGCAAGGCCGGGCGCTCACGCTACCTGGGTCGCCGTCCGCATGTGCGCGGCTCGGTGATGAATCCGGTGGATCACCCACATGGCGGTGGTGAGGGACGGGCGCCAATCGGCGGTCAGCCACAGACTCCCTGGGGCAAGCCTGCGATGGGCTTCAGGACTCGCCACAACAAGCGAACCGATAAGTTCATTCTGCGACGTCGCAACGCCGGCAGGGGCCGGTAGTCAGAACGGAAAGAGGATTCTATGTCGCGTTCGACAAAGAAAGGCCCCTACATCCATCCTTCCCTGCTCAAGAAGGTTCAGGGGATGGCGCGGGGCGGTGACAAGCGCGTTATCAAGACATGGTCGCGCGCGTCCACGATTCTGCCGATGATGGTCGGCCTGACCATTGCGGTTCACAATGGCAAGACGCATGTGCCGGTGTACGTCACCGAGAACATGGTCGGTCACAAGCTCGGCGAGTTTGCCCCCACCCGCCACTTCCGCGGGCATGCTGGCGAACGGAACGAGAAAACTGGGCGTGTGCGCTAGCGGGGGGATTGTATGCAGACACGGGCAATTGCCAAAAACGTGGGTCATCCGCCCCGCAAGGTGCGGCGTGTGACCGACGCCATCAAGGGGCGCCGCGTGAGCGAGGCGCTCGCGATCTTGAAGTTCCTGCCGAACATGCCGGCGCGCGATGTCTACAAGGTCGTCGCCTCGGCGGCAGCGAATGCCGAAAACAATTACAGCATGGATCCCGATGAGCTGTGGGTGGTCAATGCGCTGGCCGATGAGGGCATCAAGCTCAAGCGCTTCCGGGCGCGTCCGCATGGGCGCTCGTCGCGCATCCTTCGGCGCAGCACACATATCACTGTCTACATCTCGGATGATCCAAATGACGTGCCCCGCAAGGCGCGTGTGAATGCTCGTCGGCGGTAAGCTGCGGCAGAGGAGGCACTCGATTGGGACATAAAGTTCATCCGACCGGGTTCCGGTTGGGCATCATTAAAGGTTGGGACTCGCGCTGGTATGCCGATAAGACGTATAAAGACCTGCTCGCGGAAGATCGCAAACTGCGCGATACGATCCGCAAGCGGCTGGCCAATGCTGGCATCTCGCGCGTCGAGATCGAGCGGGTCGCCGGGACGCAGATCGCCGTCACCATCCATACTGCCAAGCCTGGCATCGTAATCGGCAAGAGCGGTGAGAGCGTCGAGCGGCTGCGCCAGGATTTGGAGCGCCTGACGAAGAAGAAGGTGCGCCTGAGCATCGTCGAGATTCGCAATCCAGAACTGGACGCGTATCTTGTGGCGCGCAGCATCGCCGATCAGCTCGAAAAGCGCGTTGCCTTCCGGCGGGCGATGAAGCAGGGCGTGCAGAAAACGATGCGCGCGGGCGCCAAGGGCGTCAAGGTGGTGATGGGCGGGCGGCTCGGCGGCGCTGAGATTGCGCGTGTCGAGAAAGAGGCCGAGGGCAGCGTTCCGCTGCAGACTCTCCGCGCCGACATCGATTATGGCCTGGCCGAGGCACACACGACGTATGGCCTCATCGGCATCAAGGTCTGGATCTACCACGGCGATGTGTTGCCAGAGCGTCAGGGCGAGCGCGTCAGCTCGCTGGGTACGGCATCGCCTGCCAGCGAGCGTGGTGAGCGCCCCGAGCGACGTGGGGGACGAGGCGAGCGTGGTGAGCGCGGTGAGCGTGAAGGCCGTGGCGGACCACGAGGCGAGCGCACTGGCGCCCGTGCTGGTGGCGGTGGGCGTTCTGGTGGCGGGCGCTCCGGTGGAGCGGGTGGCGCTCCTCGCGGACCGCGGACGCCGCGTCCGGCGGGGGCTGGCCCGAGACCAGAGAGCACAGCGCCTATCTCAAATGCCGCTGCGCCGCAAGCGAGCCGGACGACTCCGGAACCGTCGAGGGGTCAGAAGCGCTCCACGGAGGGCGAGGGCGCTGAGCCAGCCGGAAACAATCAGCAGTCGGCTGGTTCGCCCACTACGCCAGAGACGAACGAATCTGGCTCGTAGCATCTGAAATCGTCGGCGTCCATTTATCGCATAGTTGTGGCCGCGCGCGCATCGCCCACGTACAACCTTTCGGGCGAGATGGCGGCGGCCGGCGAACTGGAGCATCTGCCATGTTGCTGGCACCATCGAGAACTAAATATCGCAAACAGCACCGCGGGCGCATGAAGGGCAAGGCTTACCGGGGCAATAGTATCGCCTTTGGCGAGTTCGCCCTGCAGGCGCTGGAGCCGGTCTGGCTGGAGGCCCGCCAGATCGAAGCGGCCCGTATCGCCATGACGCGCTTCATCAAGCGCGGTGGTAAGGTCTGGATTCGCGTCTTCCCGGATAAGCCGGTGACTGCGAAGCCCGCCGAGACCCGCATGGGTTCCGGTAAGGGTGCGCCTGACCACTGGGTTGCCGTGGTCAAACCAGGGCGCATTCTCTTCGAGCTGGGCGGTGTCCGTGAGGAGATCGCTCAAGAGGCGATGCGTCTCGCGGCGAACAAGCTGCCTATTCAGACGAAATTCATCGTCCGGCAGGAGGCGGAAAGTGTCGAAGCTTAGTGAACGCCGCCACGAGATTCGGTCGATGAGCATGCAGGACGCTCAACATGAGTTGAATGACCTGCGGCGCCATCTTTTTGAGCTGCGTATCCGCAAGGAGCGCGGCGAGGTCAAGAACAATCGCGAGTTTGCGCAGGTCAGGGCAGACATCGCCCGGCTGATGTTTCATATCAGCGAGCTGCGCAATGCTGAGGCACTAGAGGCACAGGGTGCTCTGGATGAGGCTGCTGATGCCAATGAGGAGAAATAGGCGATGACGACGGAGACTCCAGGCGGGTCGGTTCCGGTCGCCCAGCAGCAGCCGAAGCCGCATCGCCGCCAGCGCAAGCAAGGGCGAGTCACCAGCGACAAGATGCAAAAGACCATCGTGGTCGCGGTCGAGGAGCTCAAGCGCCACCGGGTCTACAAGCGAACCTATCGCTACACGACCAAGTTCAAGGCGCACGACGAGTATGAAGAGGCGCGCATCGGCGATATCGTGGTGATCGAGGAGACGCGCCCACTGAGCAAAGAGAAGCGGTGGAAGCTCGTCAAGATCCTGAATCGCGCGGTGCAGACGATGCCCGTGGAGCAGGTGGTGGCTCAGCTCGAGCCTGAGCTGGCCGAGAACGAGAACGAGACGGAAGGCGAGGAGTAGGACATGATTGTGCCGCAGACACGGCTCAAGGTGGCCGATAACACCGGCGCCAAAGAGATCATGTGCATCCGCGTCATGACGCCCAACAAGCGCTGGGCCAGTGTTGGTGATCTGATCAAGGCATCGGTCAAAGAGGCGCAGCCTAATGGCGCTGTCAAAAAGGGTGAGGTCGTCACGGCGGTAGTCGTGCGTGTCGCCAAAGAGTACGGGCGCCCGGATGGCAGCTATATCAAGTTCGACGAGAACGCGGCGGTCATCATCTCCGCGGGTAACAATCCGCGCGGCACCCGCATCTTTGGGCCGGTTGCCCGTGAGCTGCGTGATCGTAACTTTATGAAGATCATCTCGCTTGCGCCGGAAGTGCTCTAAGCGCTCCGGAGAGCCGGGCGAGGAGGCCAAAGGGCAAGGGAAAAGGCGGAAATAGCAATGGCAAATACGCACAAGCAAGAGACGAAGCCCCTGCACCTGGCCAAGCTGCATGTGCATAAAGGCGATACCGTTCTGGTGCTCACCGGCAAAGATCGCGGCAAACGTGGAACGGTACAGCGCGCAATGCCCCGCGAGAACAAGGTGATCGTGGAGGGCATCAACATCGCCAAGAAGCATGTGAAGGCAGGTCGGGGCATGCAGGCGGGGATTATCGAGAAGGCAATGCCTCTGCATGCATCTAATGTCATGGTCATCTGCACCGAGTGCGGCAAGCCGACACGCATTGGCCATGAGCGCGTGCCCCAGGGGTCGGATCAGAAGGAGCGGGTGCGCCGGGTGTGCAAGCAGTGCGGCCAGCCCATTCAGGAACATACGAGGGACTAAGCCGTGGCAACACCAAGACTCAAAGAGCGCTACCTCAAGGAGATTATTCCGGCGCTACAGAAAGAGTTCGGCTACTCCAATATCATGCAGGCGCCTGCCGTCCATAAGATCGTGATCAACATCGGGATGGGCGAGGCGATCAATACGCCAAAGGCGATGGATAATGCTGTGCGCGATCTGAGCGATATTACTGGCCAGCGGCCAGTCGTGACGAAGGCGAAGCGCTCCGTCGCGTCGTTCAAGCTGCGCCAGGGCATGCCGATTGGTTGCACTGTAACCCTGCGTGGCAACCGTATGTATGACTTTCTGGATAAGCTGGTAAGCGTGGCGCTGCCGCGCCTGCGCGACTTCCAGGGCGTCTCGCGCGACTCATTTGATGGGCGCGGCAACTATACCCTGGGTATCCGCGAGCAACTGGTCTTTCCAGAGATCAACTACGACAAGATCGATAAGGTGCGTGGGATGGAAATCACCATCGTGACGACCGCCCACACCGACGAAGAAGGGCGCCGCCTGCTCCAATTGCTGGGCATGCCCTTCAAGCGTCAGGCCGAACAGGCATAACACAAATAACACGCTCAACGCATCTGTATTCGAGTGTTTTTCAACAGTACCGCGATATGCGGGACTAAGGGCCCGGAAACCGGCGTCATGTCGTACGCCGAAGCCCGGTCCCTCGCCCTGGAGGGGGCAACGATGGCTAAGACTTCGATGATCGTCAAGTCCCAGCGCAAGCCCAAGTACCGAGTTCGCCAGCACAATCGCTGCAGCATCTGCGGTCGGCCCCGCGCCTATATGCGCAAGTTCGGCCTGTGCCGCATCTGCTTCCGTGAGCGCGCCCTGCGAGGTGAACTGCCCGGCGTCACCAAGTCGAGCTGGTAGGACTGCGAGGAGCTTGCAATGAACATGACCGATCCCATCGCGGATATGCTGACACGCATCCGCAACGCGATCATGGCGCGCCATACTCGCGTAATTGTTCCTGCCTCGAACATGAAGATCGCCATTGCGCAGATCCTCAAAGACGAGGGCTATATTAGAGATTATGAAGTGGCCCGGGACAACCCGCAGGGGACGATTCGCATCACCCTGCGCTACGTGGATAAGCGCCCGGTGCTCAACCAGCTCAAGCGTGTGAGCAAGCCCGGCTTGCGCGTGTATACACGCCGCGACTCGATTCCGCGTGTGCGCGGGGGCCTGGGCACGGCGATTATCTCCACACCGAGGGGTTTGATGACAGGTCGCCAGGCGTTCCAGCAGGGGCTTGGCGGAGAAGTGGTCTGCTACGTCTGGTAGCCAGGGGGGAAAGATATGTCGCGCATTGGACGGGCGCCCATTACGGTGCCAGCCGGCGTGAAGGTGGACGTGGGGCCAGATAATACCGTGACGGTGACTGGCCCAAAGGGGACTCTCTCCCACACCTTCCCTGCGATGCTGACAATCACCCAGGATGGTGATACGCTCACCGTCTCCCGGCCTGATGACAGCAAGCAGAATAGATCACTGCACGGCCTTTCGCGCTCACTGCTCAACAATATGGTTGTGGGCGTCAAGGATGGTTTCACCAAGAGCCTGGAATTGCAGGGGGTGGGCTATCGTGTCGCGAAGGTCGGCGAGAATCTGGTCTTCCAGGTTGGCTATTCGCATCCGGTGCAGGTGAATCCTCCGCAGGGGATCTCGTTTGCTGTGGATGGTACAACGAAGCTGAACGTTTCCGGGATTGACAAGCAACTGGTCGGCCAGGTCGCGGCGAACATTCGCTCGATTCGCAAGCCAGAGCCGTACAAGGGCAAGGGCATTCGCTATAGCGGCGAGCGCGTGCGCATGAAGGCTGGTAAGGCCGGTAAGGTCGGCGGCAAGAAGTAGTCCGCGAGAAGAGAGCGAGCGACTGCGCCGCGCGTATCAGCCACGGACACGAGAGGCAGTTGCTTACCCATGAGGCGTTACCCGGTCGTGGGTGGACGTAGTGCCAGCCACGTCGCGAGAACCGGCCGGGAGCGCACGTCGTAATAGATTCTGCATGGAGCAGAGAGATGATTAAGAAGCAGTATTCCAATCAGGCGCGCCTGCGGCGGCACCAGCGCGTGCGCAAGAAGGTGTCGGGCACGGCCCAGCGGCCACGCCTGGCCGTCTTCCGGAGCGCCACGCAGATCTACGCACAGGTGATCGATGATACGCGGAACCACACGCTGATTTCGGCGTCATCGCGCGATCCAAAGTTCGCTGAGGATGCCAAGAATGCGCTGCCGCTGAGCGAGAATGACGAGACGGCGGAGGCAATCAAAGGGCTGACCGGCAACAAGCGTGTCGTGCAGGCGTGGCAAGTGGGCCAGGTGATCGCGCAGCGCGCCAAGGCGCTCGGTATCACCTCGGTGGTTTTTGACCGTGGCGGCTATATTTATCACGGGCGCGTAGCGGCGTTGGCTGAGGGCGCTCGCAAGGGCGGCCTGGACTTCTAGGGCGCGGGGGAGCACATGCCAAGAATTGACGCATCGCGGCTGAACCTGGAAGAGACCGTGGTTCAGGTCGCTCGCGTAGCGAAAGTTGTGAAGGGCGGACGCCGCTTCAGCTTCCGCGCGCTGGTGGTGGTCGGAGATCGTGCCGGCCATGTCGGAGTGGGTCTGGGCAAGGCCGGAGAGGTGCCCGAGGCCATTCGTAAGGGCGTCGAAGACGCCAAGAAGCATCTGATCGCGGTGCCGTTGCTGGGTACGACGATCCCATTTCTCTCACAAGGCCAGTTTGCCGCGTCTGAGGTGATGCTGAAGCCCGCAGCCGCAGGTACCGGCGTCATTGCCGGTGGGCCTGTGCGCGCGGTGGTTGAGGCGGCTGGTATCCGAGACATCCTGACGAAGTCGCTGGGTAGCTCGACCCCTCTCAATACGGTGATGGCCACGATGAATGGCCTGCGCGAGCTATCATCCTACGAGTCAGAGGCTGCGCGCCGTGGGCGCTCGGTTGCCGATCTGGTGGGTGCCCGTCAGGCGCAGCGGATTGCCGAGGAAGTTGCCGCGGCGGCTGTGTATGTCCCGCCAATGCGCGAAGAGCGCGAAGAGCGCGGTGGTGACCGTCGCCGTGGCGGTCGGGGCGAAGGTGGAGATCGCGGCAGCGGTCGCGGTGGTCGCCCTGGTGGTAATCGGCCTGGTGGCCCGCGCCGCTAGCGCGTGTGGAGCAGAATTATATGGCAAAGCTTCGGATAACATATACCAAGAGTGCCATCGGCTATAGCGAGCGGCAGAAACGCACCATCGAGGCGCTTGGCCTGCGCAAGCTGAACCAGGCGGTCGAACATGAGGATACGCCGGTCATCCGTGGCATGGTGAACAAAGTCTCGCACCTCGTGCGGGTGGAAGAGATAGCAGGAGCAGGAGAATGAGACTCGACGAACTGCAATCCCCCGCCGGAGCACGTCACCGACGCAAGCGGGTCGGTCGTGGTCATGGCTCTGGCCATGTGAAGACGTCTGGACGTGGCCAGAAGGGCCAGAAGGCTCGCACGGGTTCGAGCATCCCGGCGCATTTTGAAGGCGGCCAGACGAGATTTGCGACCCGTATGCCCTATCTGGGCGGGTTCAAGAACCCCTTCCGTAAGGAATATATCGTCGTCAACCTGAGCGACCTCAAGGTATTCGGCGCTGGCGAGCAGGTCAACACCGAGACGCTGGCCACGCACGGACTCATCCGCGCGTCGCAGACCAAGGAAATGCTCAAGGTGTTGGGGAATGGCAAGGTGGATCACGCGCTCAATGTCACCGCGCACAAGGTTTCGGCCTCGGCGCGCGCGGCAATCGAGCAGGCTGGTGGCAGCGTGACGTTGATCGAGGTGCGCAAGCCGGCGCAGACCCGACGCTCAGGGAGACCAGAGCCGAAAGCCTAGCGCAAGCGTGTGCGGGCCTGTGCGGGGCGCCTGAGTCGCCCATGAGGGCAAGCCTGCATGTCGACCATGCGGGGAGCCGGGCTGGGGCGGCTGCAATCGCCGCCCCGGATATATCATGCGGCCGTACGCCCCCGGCGTATCTGGCTCGTGCTCGTGGCCCGTATCACCCATCAGCGATGTGGGCCATCCGCGCCCCAAAGATGACATAGGCGCATCGTTCGTGTACAATACGCCTATGTCTGCCAGAATGGGACGTCCTGGCCGTCGGCATAGCCGGCACAGTCGGCACACTGGCATTCCGGGCTGACGCGCATAGGCATACACGAGAGATGCTGGGAAATACGAGGGATACGCGCAGCCCCGCACTACTGACCACCTGTTTCTGGAGGCGAGCATGTTGAACCGCCTGCGCAGCATTTGGACTATCCCGGATCTGAGGAACAAGATCCTGTTTACGATAGCCATGCTGCTGGTTTTTCGCATTGTGGCTTATGTGCCAGTGCCTGGAATTGATCCGGCCGCGCTCAGCAACGCAAGTAGCCAAAATAGCGGCAATCTGAAGCAATTCTTTGGCTTGCTCGATGTCTTTACCGGCGGTTCGCTCTACACCTTCGGTATCGCCTCGATGGGTGTCTATCCGTATATTACTGCCAGCATTGTCGTGCAGCTCCTGCAGGGCATCATCCCCAAGCTGGCGGCGATGCAGCGCGAGGGCGAAGCGGGACGCAACCGCCTGGCGCAGATTACGCGCTACATCACGGTGCCGCTGGCATTGCTTCAGGCATTTGGTCAGATGGCGCTGCTGGTGCAGTTAGGCGCGATTCAGCCAACGCAGTTCAACCTCTTCAGTGGTAGCTCGTTCATCCCGACGCTCTCCGCGTTGGTCAGCCTGACCGCGGGAACCATGTTCCTGGTCTGGATCGGTGAGTTGATCACCGAGAATGGCATTGGCAACGGCATCTCGCTTATCATCTTCGCCAATATCATGGTGCGCGTTCCGCAGCAGATCGGCTCGCAACTCATCGGCAGCAGCTCTGCCGGGGGTAGCGGCCTGAGCACGGGCGGCGCCATCAGCATTCTGTTCATTGCGGCTCTTGGTCTGGCGATGACTTTCGTGATGGTGATGGTCTATCTGGCGCAGCGCCGCATCCCGGTGCAGTATCCCTCGAAGCGCCGCGTCTTCTCGCTGGAACGTGCTGGCCAGGAGACGACCTACATTCCGATGCAGGTCAACAGCGCAGGCATGATCCCGATCATCTTCGCCAGCTCGATGCTGCTGCTGCCGGTCATTATCGCGAACTTCATGCAGACCAGCTCGAATAGTGGGCTGCATGACTTCTTCGTCAACATTCGTACCTGGCTCGATAGCACCAACTGGTATTACTGGGTGATCTTTGGTGTGCTGGTGGGGCTCTTCACGTTCTTCTATGCCACGGTTCTCTGGGAACAGCAGAATCTGGCGGAGAACCTGCAGAAACAGGGCGCGTTTATCACTGGCATTCGGCCAGGGCAGCGCACGCATGAGTATCTGACCCGCGTGATGCACCGGCTGACGTTCGGCGGCGCGATCTTCCTGGGTGTCGTTGCGATTGCGCCTGCGCTGATTACCACCAATCAGAACAACCTGCCGTTCCAGGCGGCCTCGCTGCTGATCATTGTCGGCGTGGCACTCGATACGATCAAGCAGCTTGAGGCGCAGATGGTGATGCGCAATTACTCAGGATTCCTGAGCTAACTATCGTCTCTGTGATGACGTTTGCGGACGGATAGTTTCTCGTTGTGTGCGGTTGCGCAGTCGTGAGGCGCGCGAGTCGTCCGGTGGGGCAGTCTCGCGCGCTTCTGACGTGCCAGACCTCTCCCAGCTTTAGCCATCCTTCCCTGAGAGTGGAGGGAACGCGGTAGGCTTACAGCCGATATGCTGGACTGTATCCCTCCCGCTAGAGGGAGAGGGGAGAGCGGAGAGGGCAGCCTGGGCATGCTCACTCTGTGCAGGCAACGCGCGATGAATGCCTGCTGCAATGGGGCAGCGGTGAGACTCCCGGTCATCGGATCGGACGCAAGGGGAGGCGCTTTCGCATGAATCTTATGCTGCTTGGCGCTCAGGGCAGTGGCAAGGGGACCCAGGGAGCATTATTGGCGCAGCAGCTTGGCCTGGTGCCGTGTGCCAGTGGCGATATGCTGCGCGAAGCCATCGCTCAAGGAACACCGATAGGCCAGCAGGCGCGACCGTACGTCGAACGCGGTGATCTGGTGCCCGATGAGTTGATGATCGGCATGATTCGCGAGCGCCTGAACGATCTGGCCGGCGCGAAGGGGATCATTCTGGACGGCTTCCCGCGCAACCTCGTACAGGCCGAGCGCCTGGATGCGCGTCTCGCTGAGATGGGGCAAACCATCTCGCGGGTGATCTATCTGGAGGTGCCGCGCGAGATTCTGCTGGAGCGCCTGAGCGGGCGCTATATCTGTCGCGCGCACGGGCATGTCTATAACATCAAGACCAACCCGCCGAAGGTGCCGGGTATCTGCGATATCGATGGCAGCGAGTTGTATCAGCGCAGCGACGATACGGGCGAGAAGATCCAGCGGCGCCTGGATATTTTCTTTGCCGAAACTCTGCCGCTGACCGAGTATTACGCGCGCCAGGGCAAGCTGGTGACGGTGGATGGGACGCAATCCATCGAGGATGTCAACCGCGCGATTCTGGCGAAATTAGGGGTGGCTGGCCAGTAGCCAGCAGCCCATGGAGTGAGGCGCGTGCCGATCAACTACTATAGCAAAACCGAGGTTGCGGGCATCCGCCGCGCGGGCCAGATCGTGATGGCGATTCTGGACGAGTTGCGGCGGGCGGTAGAGCCGGGAGTTACCACTGCCGCGCTCGACGCGCTCGCCGTCCGTGAGCTGAAGCGGCATGGAGCAACTTCCAACTTCAAGGGCTATACCCCCATCAAGGGCATCAAGCCGTTTCCTGGGGTCATCTGTGCCTCGGTGAACAATGCAATTGTGCATGGTATTCCCGGCTCGTACCAGTTGCGTGAGGGTGATATTCTCTCGATCGATTTTGGCGCGATCGTGGACGGCTGGCACGGCGACTCCGCTATTACGGTGCCTGTTGGTGCGATTTCTCGCGAGGCACAGCGTCTACTCGACGTGACCGAGGAGGCACTGCGCCGGGGCATTTCCGCCGCACGGAGTGGCAATCGGGTCATGGATATCAGCCGCGCCATCCAGACGTATGTGGAGGGCGCGGGGTTTTCGCTGATTCGCCAGTATACTGGGCATGGCATTGGACGCGCACTCCACGAGGAGCCAACAGTGCCCAATTACGTCGATCCGAAGATGGCGAACCCATTGTTGCGCCCTGGCATGGTGATGTGCATCGAGCCGATGGTCAGCGCGGGCAGGCCGGGCACCCGCGAGCTGGCCGACCATTGGACGGTCGTCACCGCGGACGGCAGCCTGGCGGCACATTTCGAGCATACCATCGCCATCACGGCGGGTGAGCCGGATGTTTTGACGGCAAGCGGCCTGGCTTCATCGCCGCCGACAGGTGAGCCATGATGGGTCATCGCATCGGCGTTTCTTCCCCTGCCTCTTGCGAGCGCAGGTGGCATATGCTATACTTGGAAGTTGGCTGCGGCTTTTTACTTCCCTGCATAATCCGGACATTTGCTCGTGTCTCCATTGAGAGATTCCGGGGCTTATCGGGGAGGCATCGCCTGATTGCTTACAGTGGGTTGTAAGCACGCGCTTTGCGAAAACACAGGCGACAGCAGCAGAGAAAGGATGTTATGCCCAAGCGTGATGCCATTGTGGTCGAGGGAGTCGTAACCGAAGCCCTGCCCAATGCCATGTTTCGCGTGACGCTGGATGGTGGGCGCATGGTGCTGGCGCACCTTTCGGGCAAAGTTCGCCTGAATTTCGTGCGTGTGGTGCCGGGTGATCGGGTGCAGGTGGAACTTTCCCCCTACGACCTGAGCAAAGGCCGCATCACCTGGCGTGATCGCCGCTAGCGATTGCGCGTATTGGCCCGCGTATGCCGGTTCTGGCGCATAGCGCGGCGAAGACACACTGCCCAGCGGGCGGTGGGTGTACCACTTATGCCAGAGAACGGCGAGGAGCATGCGTGGTTGGCGATGCGTCTATGCCGAGCGCATTGCGTCTGGATGCTCCAGGGTGTGGTGCATCTCCTCGTGTGCTGCGGCTGAGGTGTGCTCGTGTATCACGTTGTGCTTCGTCGCCAGGAGATGGCACGACAGTGTAGTACCGCGCCATACGCTGGCGAGGTGCCCCCGAACGCGGGGGAGTACTGCATGTGAGACGGCGCGCAAGGCGCAACCGTCCCAATACAGAGGGCCATCGTGACGATGTATCAGGGCATGGCAGACGGCATAGCTTGAAGCATAGAAATCTGTGACCGAAGGGCTGATTCAGTCCGGGTGGCAGTGGTTGGCGGAGGGTTGGCATGAAGGTACAGGCATCGGTGAAGCCGCGTTGCGATGGCTGCAAGGTCATCCGGCGGCGGCGTGTGGTGATGGTGATTTGCAGCAAGGATCCCAAGCACAAGCAGCGCCAGGGCTAATCAAGGGCCGGAGTTCAGATTCGGCCTGGATTAGCTCGGCACGACACTGCGCGACGGGCTCGGCATGTGTTCTCTCGCCTGGATACTCCATCGAGTACCCGGGCTGTGGCGTATATGATGCGGCGTTCACCAGACAGCGAGGAGGATCTGGCGCATGGCCAGAATCGCCGGGGTAGATATTCCCCGCGACAAGCGTGTGGAAATCTCGCTCCAGTACATCTACGGTATTGGCGCGACGATCAGCAAGCAGGTGTTGGCGGCGACGCGCGTGAATCCCGATACGCGCGTGAAAGACCTCACCGAAGACGAGGTTGCGCGGCTGCGCGAATTCATCGACCGCAATTATAAGGTCGAGGGCGACCTCCGGCGCGAGGTCGATATGAATATCAAGCGGCTGATCGAGATCGGCAGCTATCGCGGGATTCGGCATCGCCGCAATCTTCCGGTGCATGGCCAGCGCACACGGACGAACGCGCGCACGCGCCGGGGTCCGCGCAAGACGGTGGCTGGGCGCAAGAAGGCCACAAAGAAGTAAGTAAACAGGTGTTGGTCCGTCACCATGACGGCAACTATCTCAGGAGGAATCATCCAGCATGGCGGAAAAGACGCCCAGGCGGGCCGTCGGACGTCAGCGGCGGCGTGAGCGCAAGTCAGTGCCGCGCGGCAAGGCGTACATCCAGGCGACCTTCAACAACACGATGGTGACCATCACCGACCCCAACGGCAACGCGCTCTCATGGAGCAGCGCCGGGGCATCGAATTTCAAAGGCTCGCGCAAGAGCACTCCCTATGCCGCGCAGGTCACGGCGGAAAGCGCCGCACGCAAGGCGATGGAACATGGTGTGCGCCAGATCGAGGTCTACGTTCGCGGGCCGGGCGCGGGTCGCGAGGCGGCGATTCGCTCGCTGCAGGCCGCTGGCCTTCAGGTTGTCTCGATCACCGATGTGACGCCGATTCCGCACAACGGCTGTCGGCCACCCAAGCGGCGCCGCGTCTAGCTGAATGATTTCTTGACGGTTGGCGCCTGTGGCGCTGCCGTATGATGGATACCGGCAATCAGTTCTCTCGTAATCATGAAATGCCGGAAATGCACGAAAGAAGCGCGTGAAGCGACCTGGAGTGCGTGTACGTGAGGCCCGCCTCCGTCCTGGGCGGTACTAAGCCAGCGTTTTGGCTGGGTTCGGCGGGTGTCGTGTGTAGCCCACGACCTACCCTGATAGCCTCTCGTTGCACGCCGCGCGAGGAAACGCGCGAGAGCGCCGTTCGGACGAAGCAACTGTCTTTCGCATGTGACGCAGCGGCTGGTGTCGCAAGCGGCTGAGACAGCGTCAGCGGACATCCGAAGCGGAGCAGGCACTCTGGCAGTGGGCCAGAGCGCATGAACAACGTCGGGCATCGTGGCGATGTCTGGCGAGCATGTTCAGTTGAGGCACTCCAGACCCAGGCACAGCCTGAGGAGGACGAACAGACTACTATGGCTCGATATACCGGCCCTGTCTGCCGCTTGTGTCGGCGGGAGGGCGTCAAATTGTTTCTGAAGGGCGAGCGCTGTCTTGGCCCGAAGTGTGCCATTGACCGGCGCAATACGCGCCCGGGCGCGCATGGCCAGGCTCGTGGGCGAAAACCATCCGGCTACGCGCTCCAGTTGCGTGAGAAGCAGAAAGTTCGTCGCACGTATGGTGTGCTCGAGCGCCAGTTCGTGCGCTACTTCGAGATTGCGGCGCGACGCCCTGGTAAGACCAGCGACAACTTGTTGCAACTGCTTGAAATGCGTCTTGATAATGTGGTCTATCGTATGGGCTTTGCCGATTCACGCGCGCAGGCCCGCCAGATCGTAACGCATGGTCACTTCCAGGTCAACGGGCGTAAGGCCGATATCCCTTCGATGATTCTACGCCCCGACATGGAAGTCGCAGTGCGCGAAAACAGCAAGAATCTGGAATATTTCAAGACACGCGCACTCATGTTGGCACAGAAGGGTGTTCCACCCTGGCTCCGTGTAGACGCCAACTCGCTCTCAGGTCGCATTCTCGCTCTGCCGACCCGGCAGGAGCTGAGCCTGCCCTTCGATGAGGCGCTGGTCGTCGAGTGGTACTCGATCAAGTAACCAGCGGGAGGAGGGGATTCCCTTGCTAGATATTGCTCTGCCTCGCATCAAATCTACAGAAACCGAACAGAATTTCGCCAGCTACGATATCGAGCCGCTGGAGGCAGGGTACGGTCACACCCTGGGCAACGCGTTGCGTCGCGTGCTGCTCTCGTCACTGCCGGGGGCGGCGATTACCTCGATCAAGATCGAGGGAGCGCAGCATGAGTTCCAGGATGTCCCTGGCGTCAGGGAAGATGTCACCGATATCGTGCTCAACGTCAAGAAGATTCGCCTGCGTTCGCTCTCCGATCAGCCGGTGACGATGCGTATCGAGGTCAGCGGCGAGCGCGTAGTGACGGCGGCGGATATTCAGGTGCCGAGCACCATTGAGGTCGTGAATCCAGAAGTGTACATCTGCACACTGGATGGCGCTGACGCCCATCTGGAGATGGATCTGGTCGTCGAGACCGGCAAGGGCTATGTCCCTGCGGAGACCAAAGAGGGCCAGCCTATCGGTCAGATTCCGGTAGACGCGATCTTCACCCCAGTACAGCGGGTCAACTACATCGTTGAGAATACGCGTGTTGGCCAGATGACCAACTACGACCGCATTACCCTTCAGGTCTGGACCGATGGGACGATCACGCCCGACGAGGCGCTGCGGCAGGCATCCAACATCCTGGTACGCCACTTCCAGCTGATCGCCGATTACATCGTTCCGCCGGAATCGGTGGTGCCGGGCGAGATCGATACCTATGAGGTTGGGCCTGGTCGCGCTGATACTGGCCATGCGATCCCGATTCCGCCGCGCATCTATGATATGCCGATTGAAGAGCTGGATCTGACGGTGCGTGCCTATAACTGCCTCAAGCGCAGTGGCATCACGAAAGTGGGCCAGATACTCACCATGTCCGAAGAGGATCTGCTCGCCGTGCGTAACTTCGGTGAGAAGAGCCTCAACGAGCTGAAGGATAGCCTGAAGCAGCGCAATCTGTTGCCGACCCCGGCCCAGTTGGACCGGTACGCCGAGAGCAATCTCAATGGCAATGGTGCCCGTGGATATGATGATCTGGACGATCTGGGCGAAGAGGACGAGGAATAGCGCGCGGCGCGCCTCCATGACGGCGACCTGGCTCGACCAGATCGCCGCCTGATTTTGCAGGAGAAGTAGCGTGAGACATCGGATGGCGGGCAACCGCATCAATATGCCTGAACCGCGACGGCGTGCGGCGGTTCGGAGCATGGTGGATGGGCTGTTCATCTGGGAACACATCCACACCACCGACGCCAGGGCGCGCGTGGCACAGAGCGAAGCTGAGCGGCTGATTGCCCTCGCCATTCGCGGTCACCAGCGCGCATGGGATCATCTGTCCGCTGTGGTGCCGGATGATGAGACGGCGGAGAGGGTACTGGCGCTCGCTCGCCGGGGGCGTTTCTCGCTCGACGAGACGATTCCCACCAACGAAGAGCGTGCCGCGTTGGGCAAGTATCCACTCAGCCCGGATGCGCGCAAGCGCAAAGAGGACCGCCTGGCCGCGTTCAAGAAAGAGATGCTGGGCATCATCAAAGATCAGGACGAAGCGCAGCGCGCGCTGACCGCCGCCCGCGAGGCGATGGCCATCGAGCTCCATGCGCGTCGCCTGATTCTCAAGCGGTTGCCGCGTGAGACGACAGTCAAGAAGATCTTCGATCAATTCGTACCGAAGTACGCGGGGCGTCAGGGTGGCTATACGCGCATCAACAAGCTGGGCACCCGGCGTGGCGATGGCGCGCATATGGTCCGGCTTGAGTTGGTGTAGTCCGGTCTCGTCGTGTTCGCTCTCGTCTGCTCTCATCTGGTCAGGACGTCGCCATGCGGCTGGCTGCGCTCGTTGCCTATGACGGCACGTGCTTCAAGGGATTCCAGCGCCAGGCGCCCCGTCGCGGGCGAACAGTGCAGGGCCAGATCGAGGACGCGCTGGAGCGGTTGACTGGCGTCGCGACGCCAGTGGAAGGCGCGGGTCGTACGGATAGCAGGGTGCATGCGAGCGGGCAGGTGATCACCTTCTCGTCGGAGGCGCACCATAGCGAGGCCACCTGGCTGCGGGCGCTGAATGCGCATTTGCCAGGGGATATCGCAGTGCGGGCGGTGCGGCGAGTGGATGATAGCTTCCATGCGCGCAAGAGCGCGCTGGCGCGCAGCTATCGCTATCGTATTCTCTGCGATCCGGTGCGGGCGCCGTTACGCGAGCGGTATGCCTGGCGCATTCACGAGCGGCTCGATGTCGTGATGATGCGCGAGGCGGGCAGGCGATTGCTGGGGGAGCATGACTTCGGCGCGTTCGGCTCCAGCCCGCGGGATAGTCGCAAAGATGGCTACCGTGGGCATACGGTGCGGACGCTGCTCCAGGCGGAGTGTGACTGGCGTCCGCCGGAAGACGATGCGCCGCCGGACGAGGCGGAGTGTCGCTTTACGGCGAATGCGTTTTTGACAGGCATGGTTCGGCGACTGATCGGCACATTGGTGCTGGTGGGCGTCGGGCGGTTATCAGTGGATGACTTCCAGCGGATACTGGAGGCACGCGCGAAGGCGCATCCGGGGATTCTCGCGCCCGCGCAGGGGCTTTGCCTGACGGGCGTTCACTACCCTGCGGGCCTGATTGACTGGGGCGCCACCGATGGGGTGACACCGGACGAGCCAGGTTCGTAGCCGGTGGGAGCACAATAGTCTGTGCGAATGGAGAGCATGAAACATGAATCCGAAGACGTATAGCGCCAAGCGCGATGATCTGCATCCGCGCTGGTACGTCATTGACGCCCAGAACAAGGTGTTGGGGCGGGTGGCGGCGGAAATTGCCACCGTCTTGCGCGGGAAGCACAAGCCAACTTTCACCCCACACATGAACGGCGGCGATTTCGTCGTCGTCATCAATGCCGCGAAGGTTGCCGTGACACGCGGGCGCGAGGACAAGAAGATCTACTATCGCCATTCACAGTATCCTGGCGGCCTGAAGCAGGAAACGCTCCGCCAGGCGCTGCAGAAGCACCCTGAGCGTGTCATCGAGCGCGCGGTGAAGGGCATGCTGCCGCACAACCATCTGGGTGCTGATATGCTGCGCCGGTTGAAGGTCTATGGCGGCCCGGATCATCCGCACGAAGCGCAGAAGCCCGTTGTCTGGGAGTACCCAACCGCGGAGGTGGTCATCGCCGAGCAGGAGGCCGCCGCTCAGGCCGCAGCCGAGACGGCGGAGTAGTCGCTAGCATACTCTAGCATAACCTGTGAGCATCTAAGCATCCGTGGCACGTGTGAGCGCCGCGGCGCGAGATGATCCATCTGGAGGAATATACCTTGGCAGAGAATCTTGGGCCGTACTTCTACGGCACGGGGCGGCGGAAGACCGCCGTGGCGCAGGTGCGCTTGCACCCGAATGGCGACGGGCGTATTATCGTGAACGGCCGTGACGCCAGTGAGTATTTTGGCCGCGAAGTGCTGATGATGCAGGTGCGCGCGCCGATGCGGCTGCTGGACCTCAACACGGGTCAGTTCACCGTCTCGGTGAAGGTCATCGGTGGCGGTGTCAGTGGCCAGGCTGGCGCGGTGCGCCACGGGCTGTCGCGCGCGCTGGTGCGGCTGGACGAGTCGAACAAGCCCGCGCTGCGCAAGGCTGGTTTCCTCACGCGCGACCCGCGTATGAAGGAACGCAAGAAGTACGGCCTCAAGCGCGCACGCAAGGCCCCGCAGTACACGAAGCGCTAATCTTCGCGCCTGGCGACGACAGCAATATCCAGTTGTGCTGAGTTGTCGCCGTGGAGTAGTCAGCCGCATGGCTTCAGCCTGCGGCTCATCTCGCGTCTGGATCATCGCTAACGTGCCAATGATTCACAGCGCATCAGTAAAATACCCCCCTCTCATCACGGCAGGGGGGTATTGTGTTGCGGTTTTACTATACTATCGCTCAATTCCTCTATTGTGTCATCGTCCTGCGTGCTTCTGTCGCCACAATGGCCCGCTTGTAGACGAGGATGGTACCACCATTCGGCTGCCCATCCTCAACCACCTCCAGCACGAGTGCATCGGGGAAGTTGGACTCGAGCCGGCCATACAGTGTGGCTGCCTGCGAGCCCCTATAGCTGGCAGGTGTTCCGTCGCCGCTGGCGAGTGTATGCACCACAATAAACTTGCCCACGAGCCTGGAAAGGAACGCCTCGCTCCGCGCTTGTGTAGATGTGTTGCTCTCCTCTTGCATAAGCCGCTTTCCATCCTTTCTCGTCGTTTGGCGGCGAGCTGGACATTCTTCTGTTTGCGGGATCGGCACTCACTACATGAAGGCTAATGAAGGCATTCACCGCAACCTGGCAGTCTGGCCAGACGAACACTGCTGTGGCAATGTCAGCCAAGGGTTGTCCCTATTGTAGCCACATCCTTCCGATTCGGGGAAAAGGCAGGACAGAAATCCGCTCCCAGCCTATGAAGGCCAGGAGCGGCAGTGTGGTGTATCGCAAAAGATGAGTGACGCCAGTTATGCGGCGCGCCTGCCCTCAAAGCGCCCGAGCAGGCGAGGCCAGCCGTACGCCGCGACCGCGCCGAGAACCAGGGCTATCGAGCCCGCGACGGTGATGGCGTTCGGGTCGAACCAGTTCTTGTTGTGGATGACGTTGACCGTCACCAACTGGTAGAGCCAGAGCGCCAGCGCGAAGCCACCGATGACCGCAAAGCCAATCGCCGCGATGGTCGTGATACGTGCCTGCGGCTCGCCCGGCAGGATGGACCCCTGGAGCGCGCGCACCGAGTAGAAGGCGAAGAATCCGACCATCGCCAGAACCAGCGCCGTGGCGATCCAGCCGCCCGCGACGGGAATATTCGAGACGCCGAACAGAATCAGGACAACCAGCGCGACCAGGATGCCGATCAACACATACGGCGCGCGCGAGCCAAAGACGCTCAGCACCATATTGACGGCTGCCAGCGCTGGCGCCGCCCAGAGCAGCCGCCCATTGAGCCGCTGCGCGACCAGATACTCGCCGTAGGATTGCCGCCACTGACGCTTCTTGAAGTAGATACGCCCGCGCAGACTGTGAGTATTTGCCGAGCTCAACATGGGGTTCTGCTTCTCGGCGGAATCGAGCGCGGCCACCGCGTCGTCGTAGCGGCGCACCTCCACCAGCGCATTCGCCTTGATGATTTCCGCCTGCGCCAGCGCGCCGGGGCCGAGCGTTGTCCGGCCGTAGCGAATGGCCGCATCGGTCGCCTGTACCGCGCCCGCCGGATCTTTGTCGCTCATCAGGATGATGGCGCGCATCAGGTGGGCATTGGGCGAGCGTGGATCGAGACGGCAGGCCTCTTCGATCTCAGCACGCGCTACCTTATAGTCGCGCTTGGCCGCCATGACCTCAGCCAGCTGCACATGCGCGTTGGCATTGCGCGGAGCAAGCTGGATCGCCCGCCGAGCCGTCTCCTCGGCTTCGGCAGGGATACGCAAACCGCCCTGCTGCACCAGCGCGGAGGAGAGCGACAGCAGCGCCTCCACATTCTTCGGCTGCGCGCGTACCACCCGGCGAATCTCGGCGAGCGCCTCATTATTGCGTCGTAATTGGAGCAGAATCTGCCCCAGCAGCAAACGTGCGGAGGCATCTTCGGGGCGGCGCTCGAGCTGTTTGCGCGTTAGCCGCTCGGCCTCCACCGCGTCGCCGTTTGCCAGTGCGAGCTTGGCCCGGCCCAGCGGACCCGCGGGCACCATCGTCGCATTTCCCTGGCCCCCGCGAAACGTCATTCGGTTCATAGCAAGCTTTGTCCTTCTCCTCCCGGCGCCATCCGCGACAGTGAGGACACTGCAACATGCAGGGAAAATGGCAGGATATACTGTCTCAGTGATATGCTCAAAGATATCTTGAAGAGCATAACAGACTCTATTATACTCCCTTCGCGCCTGTCACGGAATCCTTCCAGTCTGCTGTGGCACATTCCCATCCTGGCCGGCGACAAATGCGCCGGGAATGTCACGAGTTGTCGCAGGATAAGCGCAGGAGTGGCGCAGAACGTGCAAGCGATAGGAATCGCTAAAAGCCCGATCACATGGCGCATAGTAGAGCGAAAAACATCGTGCGTTCGCTGTTAGTTGCCATTTTCTAGCGCGTGTGTGGAAAGTATTGGGGTAGGTCAGGCGTCCCATTCTCATGCAGATGTAACGCAAGGGACGCAGCGAGCATCTGTCCAGGTTGGGGCCGCATGGTGGCGTTACGGTGAGCTGTGCGGCGGACAATGCAGAAAGAAGAGTAGTAGGTCCTATGGACGTAGTGCAATTTGGGCGGTGGCTCGGAGAGCGCCGTCGTGCCTGCGGCTGGACCAGCCAACGCGCGCTTATGGAGAGCGCGTTGGAACATCCACAGACACACGAGCTTGGAATTTCCGAAGCGTTTCTGGCGCGGTTGGAAGCCGGGCTGCTTGCGTATCCTTTCCGGGGGGCCGTGCGGCGGCGGGTGCTGGCGCTGATCTGGCTGCTATGCAAGTCGCCGCGCCAGGTTCGTGACTATCTGCGGTTGGCTGGTCTCACCGATCTGAGTGATGACGAGCAAGAATTGGTTCGGGCGGTGCTGGCGTCGTTCACTGCGGCGCCTCCCGTCGCTCCGCCGCTGCTGCTCCCAGCGCGCCCACCACGGCTGCTGGGGCGGGCTGCTGAGCTCAACGATCTCTTGCGCACGCTGCATACCCTGGAGACGGGGCTTTGTGTGGTGACAGGGATGCCTGGCGCGGGTAAGAGTGCGCTCGCCGCTGAGGCGGTCCATCTGCTTGCTGATGAGCGGGCATGCCATGAACTGTTCCCCGATGGCATCGTAACCTTCAGTGGCACTGGGCGGCGCGGTAAGAGCGGTCTGTTTGCGCTGCTGGATGAACTACGCGCGGTCTTCACGGCTGAGCCGCCACCATCGCATGGCGCGGCGCGGCGTGGCGATCAAGCGGCGGCATCGGGCGACCGTATCGAACGACCGGATCTGGCGGGCATGCTGAATCGCACACGAGCGGCGGTAGCTGGCAAGCGATTTCTGCTGCTGCTCGACGATATGGATGCCCGCTTCCCGCTGCGCGAAGCCCTTGACGTGGTCCTGGCGGGAGGGCACGCCGCTGGAGTCGCCGCCACTTCAGAGGGTGAGCGGCGGGTGGTGCTGGTGACGAGCCGCTACGTGCCGGATGCGGCGCTGATCCGTGTCCGCCATGATACCTCTACCCTCGATGCCGATGCGGCGTTGGCGCTCTTTACCACACTGCTTGGGCATGAGCCAGGGCCAGGCGAGCTAGCGCATGCTCGCGCCATCTGCGCGGCAGTGGGCAATTTGCCCCTGGGAATCGAGTTGGCGGCAACGGCGGCGGTTTCTGAGGGTATCCCGCTGCCACTCCTGGCGGCGCGGCTGGGTCGGCACGCGCTTGACACCTCTACTGATAGCCGCCGCGAGCTACGGCTCCGCCTGGAGCGTGAACTGGACGCGCTCGACGACGATGCCCGCGAGACGTTCGCGTTGTTGGCGTCGCTGAGCACTCCCGTATTCACGCTCGAAGCGGCGGCGGCCCTGTGTGACAATCACTGGCCGAAGCCAGTTGCCGATGGCGAGGACATCCCAGAGTTGGCAGCGCTGGCTCCTAACGACGTGCCTGGCGCCGACACAACCGAGGACCGTCTGGCGCGTACCGCCGCGCTTCTAGGGCAATTGGTGCGCCATTCGCTGCTGCACATCGAAGGGCATGACGACGGCGGTGATGACGATGGCGGTGGTAACGGTGGTCATAGCGGCACAACGGTGCGCTATCACCTGCACCCACTGGTCTATGCCTGCGCTCGCGAGCGCCTGGAACACCTGGATGCCCCTCTACGCGAGCGCGCGCAGCAGAATGCCCAACGCTATGCGCTGAGTTTTCTTGGCAGGCACCAGGAGCATCCTGTAGCCCTGAATCGGCACCGTACCTTTCTGCTCGCTATGCTCGCCCGCGCCGCGCGGCGCGGGCAACACACACAGGTTCAGCAATTTGTCTTTGGCCTCACCGCCTCACAGCACAATATCCTCAATCTGCGCGAGTCCAGTGCTGATGTGTTAGCGCTTGCCATCCGCAGCAGCCGACTGCTGCACGATAGCCAGTCTGAGGCGCTGCTGTTGAATCGCCTTGGGTTGCTTCATTACTACCGCGGAGCAATCGCTCAGGCGCGAGCGGCATGGGAAGCGAGCATTAGTCTCTGTGACGAGCAGGAGTCGCATGGTGCGGCGGACGCCAGGGTGGCGTGGTATCCGCTCTACAATCTGGCGCACCTCACTCGCGAATTAGGCGACCTCGACGCCGCGCACCGCTACGCCGAGGCAAGCCTGCAGCATGCGCGGGAATACTGCCCGGCGATGGTGCTGCCTTCCCTGCTGACGCGCGCTGCGATTGCGCGGGCGCGTGGTGATCTCGACGCTGCCAGAGCGGATCTCGCGGCGTGCCGCGATCTGAAGACCGCGCATCTGGAGGGAGGCTCGGTAGCGACGCTGCTCATCGGCCTACGGATGTGTGTCGAAGCAGAGATAGCGCGCGTGGAGGGTAATTATCGTCATTCGGTAGCGGCGACAGAGAAGTGCGTCGCGTATTTTCAGGAGGAAGACGACCTGCTGAGCGCGGCGAACACACTCCTGGAGCAGGCGCATTATGCCGAGCAGCAAGGCATGCGCGCCGATGCGCGGCTCTTCGCGTCGCGGGCGGTCGCGCTGGGGCGCAAGGCGCAGGCCGAGTTCGTCCAGACGCGCGGCAGGGATCTCCTCCGCCAGTTGAACAGCAGCCAAAGCTGCGCCCAACCGGGCTGATGGCACGTATCCATCGCTGTCAGCCCGCTGACGCGGCTGTGTGCTCCATCGCCTGCCTCCCTCGTGTGATACGCTATCTCCCGGAAGGGAGGGAGGCGTAGTGATTGCGCGGATTGGGCCAGTGGAGGGCGACAGTGCGATGACAAGCTATGTCGCCCTGTTGCGCGGTATCAATGTGGGCGGGCATCGCCTGATCAAAATGGCCGACCTGAAGGGCATGTTCGCGGCGATGGATTTCGATGCGGTGCAGACGTACATTCAGAGCGGTAACGTGGTCTTTCGGGCGGCGGAGCCAGAACAGTCGCTACGCCAGCGCATCGAGCAGCGGATCGAGGCGACGTTCGGCTTTCCGGTGACGGTTGCCCTGCGCACGGCGGACGAACTGGCGCGGCTCATCGCGGATTGCCCGTTCGCGCCCGATGCTCTCACAGACGGCGAAAGGCTCCACGTGGCGTTGCTGGCTGATGCGCCTTCGCCCGGAGGAGTCGAGCGACTGCTTGCTCGTAAGACCGAACCGGACGAATGTCGTGTGCTGGGGCGCGAGGTGTACCTGCTCTATCGCCAGGAAATGCGGCTCACCCAGCTTTCCAACAACCTCATCGAGAGTCTGCTGGGCGTTCCCGCGACCGCACGCAACTGGCGCACCATCACAACACTTGCCGCGATGAGCAACGCGCTCTCCGCAGGGGCGTGACCTGTGGTTGCGCCACTGTAGCGGGCTATCGTGGCGCTATCCATGAAGCGGGTAGTATTCCAGACCGGGACGAGTAGAAATATCTGGTGGGTTCATTTGTGCCCAGAGGGCAACGGGGTGGCCTACCGCGTCGGACTGCACCGCCAGCGGCACTCCCGCGGGCAAAGACGCAACAGCCTGCCACGTGGTAGCCCCAGCGGGCAGCGCATAGACCCGGCTGGCTGGCCCGTAGCAAAACGCGTAGATTGTGCCATCTGGCAATGCGAAGAGGTTCGCGCCGCCAGCGAACGAGTTTTCGGGAAGTACTGGAAGCTCTCGCCAGGAGTCGCCGTTATCGGTGGATTGCACGAGCGTCATTGTCCCGCCGGTTTGCGAGATAGCCCACCCAATGAGGATATGACTGTAGGGAAGCGCTGCCAAGGGCGTGATGGGGTTGTTCTTGTAGACTGCTGAATACGCTGTCCAATGTGCGCCTGTGTCGGTGCTTCGTACTTGAATGGTGCAGTAGCTAGAGCAGGACAACCCACCGAGCGAGGCATAGAGAGTCGTTCCATTCGATAGCAGATCAATGTAGCCGAGTTGCATCGAGCGTCCCACCAATTGGCGGGCATAGATCTCTGTGAATGCAGGGATCTCTGTGAATAGCCCGTTGCTTTGGCTGACAAGAAGGTGGCTGGGCGCGTTGATGGGAATAGACGTGCCATCAGCAGCCATACTACCCTGGGTAGCCAGAAATAGTGTCGAGTTTGCCCAGGCGATATCATACACGTTCATCGAGCCAGGCAAAGGACGTTCCCTCCAGGTTTCGCCGCCGTCAAAGGACTCATAGAGCCGTGATTTGGGAAGGGTGTCGGGGCAGCCATTGGCGGTGAGACAATCGTTGACGACAAGCGTGACATAGCTGCCAGCATCTGGCGAGACGAACACCTCGCAACCGCTGCCTTCGCTCGCGGGACTTGGTAGCTCCTTCCAGGTCTGCTGATGCACGTCATACACCCCGAAACGCACGAGCGGAATCGGGGGATTCACGCCACAGACATAGCCCCGCGCGCCGTTGCTCGTAAAGGCGATGTCGGTTGCCCAGTCGGGGCCAATGGGCTTCCAGCCAGTGCCGCGCGCGGGCGGCATCACGGCGTCGAGCGTCTGGCGGGCGTGGATGCGCTGCGTGTCCGCTGCTGTAGGTTGCCTGGGCAGGAGGTCTGGCAGCCAGTGTGTCACCAGCGCCAGCAGCACAACGGCTGCCACGGCGATCGAGGTGACGTTGAGCAGGCGGCGCATCGAGAAGGCGGGGGACGTTGGATGGAGCGACGAGACCCGCGGCGCGCCACCGCTCTCGTCATCGTATGCGTCATCGTGAGTACCGCTGGGCGAGGATGGGGTTAGGGACGATTCGGGCGATTCGGTCTCGCGCATCGGCTATCCCTCCTGGTCGTCGCCGTCCAGTCGAAAGTGCGTTCTGGCCGCCTGCGACACCCGCGCCATCACCGTCTCGACCGGCAGCCCCAGGCGTTGGGCCAGCGAGCGGCAGTCGTCGTATTCCGGCGTCGCAGCGACAACCACGCCGCCGATGGACTTCAGCTTGACGCGCACCGGACCCAGTGGCGTCTCGATCTCGCGCACCTCGCGCCCTGCTTTGAGTCGCTCCGCCGGATGCATGCGTATCCCCAGGGTCGCGCTCTCGCGCAGCATGCGCCCCGCGAGTTGGCTGGCGTCTTCGGGCCGGGCGATGACCGTCAGCATCGTCGCGGGCCGGTTCTTTTTCATCTGTAGAGGAGTATAACTCACGTCGAGCGCGCCGTTCGCCAGCAGATGCTCCATCAGCCAGCCGAGCGCTTCGCCCGTCATGTTGTCGATATTCGCCTCGATGACGACGACCTCATCGTGCTCGAATCCCGCCTCTGTCCAACTCACAGGCGTGGGCTCCGTGCCGAGCGCGACCCGCAGGCAATTGGCCCAGGGCAGCTTGCGCGTGCCGAAGCCATAGCCAACGGCGCTGAGGCGCATCGTCGGGCGCTCGAAGCGGGCGAGTGTGGCGACGAGCGCGGCCCCCGTCGGCGTGACCAGTTCCCCCTCAGTAGGGACGGAACGCCAGACGGCATCTGTTCCGCGCAGCAGTTCCAGGGTGGCTGGCGCGGGGACCGGGAGCGCGCCATGCGCCGAGCGCACCCGCCCGGATGTCAGCGGTAGCTCTGAGCAGTAGACCGCGTCGATGTTCAGCACATCCAGGGCGATGGCCGCGCCGACGATGTCCACGATGGAGTCCACCGCGCCAACCTCGTGGAACGTGACCTCATCGGGCGTCGTGCCGTGGATGGTGGCCTCGGCTTCCGCCAGCCGCCGAAAGACGGCCCACGCTCGCTCGTGCGCCCGCTGTGGCAGGTGCGCGGCATCCAGCAGCGCCGTGATGTCCGTCAGCCGCCGATGCGCGTGGGACGCGTGCTCATCCACCTGGACGCGCAGCCGTGTGCCGCTGATGCCGTGCTCGGTGACAGGCGCTGCCTCAAGGGCATAGCCCGTCAGGGGTAACTGCGCCAGCCCCGCCTGCAGTGCGCCGAGATCAAGGCCAGCGTTCAGCAGCGCACCAAGCAGCATATCGCCGCTGATGCCAGAGAAGCAATCCAGCCAGAGCAGCATGGGCAGGCTCCCGTATGGTGAAAGTGGCTCAGTCGTCAGCCATTCCTGATTGAAGCACCTTCTCACAGATATCATACTGCCGCTCGACGCGCATGCCCGCGCGCTCATAGAGGCGCGTCGCTCCCGTAAGATTCTGCGAGTCCACACCTAACGCAACGGAGCGCAGACCGCGCCGGTAGAACTCACCGAATGCGTAGCGGAGCAGGGCTTCTCCCAGCCCACGTCCACGCCAGGGCCGCCGGACGCCCAGATCGTTGACCCAGCCGCGATCTGGCAGCATTTCGCCCAGCAGGACGCCCGCGACATCATCGCCATCCATTGCGAGAAACCAGAGGGAGGGGTCGAACGTGTCAATTTCGATCATCGAGCGGGCGAAGTCCTCATACGGTTGCTCCGCGTATCCCCAGTGGTCCTGGAATGCCTCGCGATAGGTAGCGTGCGAGGTGCGCAGGTCGGCCTCTGAGATGGGTGTGCGCAGCGTGATGCCCTCCGGCCAGGTGACCCTCTCCGGCTCCTCGCTCAGTTCGATGATCATGCCCCAAATGTGGCGGACGACCGCATAGCCCGATTGTTCCAGTAAGCGGTGTGCTGGCTCATTGGGGGCGGTGATCCATTGCTGGAGCACGACGCGAGTATCCGGCGCAAATCGCTCCATCTGCATGGCGGTGCGCCTCTCGATGCGTGCGAGCAGGGTGCCACCAATGCCGCGCCCGCGCGCATCTGGGCGGACGCTGGCGAATCCCTGGAGGTCGGTGCGCTCGACGGGCTGAAGATGGGCGTATCCCAGCACCTGCTGGCCATCGGAGTCGAGCGCGAGCCAGGTATCCTTCTCCCAGTCGAGATCGGATCGCTGCCAGGTGACGCTGATGCCATCGAGCATGGCAGGGTCAGGGCTGCCCATCTCCTCGGCTTCGCAGACGGAGATCAGCGCCATGATCGCTTCGCGGTCATCCGGCGTGCAGGCGCGGAGAGTAAATCCAGGAGAAGCCGCCTCGGTCACACGTATATCCTTTCCCCCTAGGGGTGGTCTATGCCCGCGATCTCGATGCTTCGCGCCTCATCGGTCGGGCGTGTGGCGAACCAGCGCAGCGCCTCTCCCGCGAGATAGACCGATCCGGCGACGCAGATCAGGTCACGTGGGCTGGCATCGGCGAGCGCGGCGATCAGCGCCTGGGCGATGTTGGCCGTCGAACGAATATCGAGCGTGGGCGCCACCTCTCGCAGCACACTGGCCAGATGCTCTGGTGAGGCGGCTCGCGGAATCGCCGCGGCTGTGGTGTAGACACGCGCCGTGCCTGAGCGCGCAACCTCTGCCGCCACGCCCGCCAGATCTTTATCGACCATCAGGCCAACGACCAGCAGCAGGCGGCCCCAGGTGAAATGGCGGCGCAGCGCGGCAAAGAGATGGGCGAACGAGTCGGCGTTATGGGCGCTATCCACAATTGCCAGCGGCTCGTGGCCGACGATCTGGAGTCGTCCCGGCCAGCGTACCGTGCGCAGTCCCGCGCGTATGGCCTCCTCGTCCAACGGCAGGGCACGCGCCCCCAGCATTTCTGCCAGCGCCAGCGCCACCGTTGCGTTCTCGATCTGATGCTCGCCGAGCAGCGATAGCTCCAGTCCGCTGTAGTGCCCGGATGGCGTTGTGACGTCGAAGAACTGGCGGGACTGCTCCGCCGCTCCGGGCGACCAGGTATAGTCGCTGCCGCTGCCTTCTGGCCCAACACGTACCAGCGGCGCATGGCGCAGGCTGGCAATCCGCTCGATAGCCGCCAGTGCCTCGGGCGCCTGGGCCGAACAGACGACGGGCACGCCCTCTTTGATGATGCCAGCCTTCTCGCCCGCTATCTCGCCGAGGGTGTTGCCCAGAATAGCCATGTGATCGTAGCTGATGCTGGTGATTGCCGTCACCATCGGCTCGACAACGTTCGTGGCATCCAGCCGTCCACCCAGTCCCACTTCGATCACCGCGTGATCAACGCCCGCCTCGCGGAATGCCAGAAATGCCAGTGCCGTCGAGACTTCGTAGGTGATGTAGCTGCCATAGGCGCTGCCGATCTCCGCGAGTGCGTCGCGCAGGCGTGGTATGAGTGCGATGAGCGGCTCCGCCCCGATCACCTCCCCATCGATGCGGATGCGCTCGCGGAAGGTATGCAGGTCGGGCTGTGTGTAGAGGCCGGTTTGCAGACCCGCCGCCCGAAGGATGCTCTCCACCATCGCTGAGGTCGAGCCTTTGCCCTTGGTTCCGGCGATATGGGTGACGCCATACGCCCGCTGCGGATCGCCCAGTCGCGCCAGCAGCGCCCGCTCGCGGCCAAGATTGTCCTCCCGGTCATGGACGAATGCTCCGGTGCGCTCGGTATCGCTAAAGCCGTAGATCCAGGCCAGGGCATCGGCCCAAGTCTCTGGCCAGCTCTCGCGCTGATGTGATTCCTGTTCGCTCATCTCGCTCATTCCGCTCATTCCGCCGCCTCCCACCGGCCCCGAACCACTGCGTCGCTCATACGAACGACCCGCGCTATTTGCCGCACATCATGCACGCGGGCGATATCCGCGCCCTGGGCAATGCCGAGCGCGACAGTCGCCGCCGTCCCCTCCACCCGGTCATCTACCGGCGTGCCGAGCACTAGCCCGATATGCGACTTGCGCGACGTGCCGATCAGCAGCGGACGCCCAAGCGCCCGTATCTCGCGTAGCCGCGCCAGCACCCGCAGATTTTCCGCGCCCACCAGTCCGAAGCCGAAGCCGGGGTCGAGTATCAGATGATCCCAGGGTACTCCTGCGCCAAGCGCCATCTCGATACTCCCCGCAAGCTGGCGCAGCACATCGCTGACCGGGTCATAGCGCGGCTTGCCTCGCAGGTTGCTCATCAGCACGACGGGCACCCGCCGCTCCGCGACGAGAGCGGCCATCGCCGGATCGCCGTGCAGTCCGGTGATATCGTTGACCAGCGCGGCGCCCGCATCCAGCGCAGCTTCGGCGACGCTCGCCTTGTAGGTGTCTATCGAGAGGATGACCGATGGAGGCAGCGCGGCGGCCAGCGCGGCGAGTACCGGTACGACGCGCCCGCGCTCGATGGCGGCATCCAGGGGCGGCTCTCCGACCGTTGATGGCCGGGTGGATTCGCCGCCGATGTCCAGCATCTCCGCGCCATCGGCCACCATCTGCTGCGCCCGGGCAACCGCTGCCGCCACAATCGCGTCGGTAGCGATGCCATCTGAGGCGAGGCCGTCTCGCGAGAACGAATCCGGGGTGATGTTGAGGATGCCCATCACCCAGGTTTTTGTGCCCCAGGCGAGGGTGTGTTCGCCCCAGAGAGTCGGTGCAGGCGAATCAGGCGAATCAGGCGACATTCGTTCGAGTGCTCCTCGTGTTTGCAATGGACGTAAATACCTTTCCCAAGAGAACGCTCAGTCCTATGCCTGCTCCGAGGCCCGCAAAGAATACGAAGCCAAACATTGCGGGGATCACGCCAAGTTGCCGGAGCAAGCCAACCTGGTCATCGAGTCCCCACATTTCCACAATCTTTCCATCAGCAATGCGGGCGCTTATGTACGACTGGACTGTGATCTCCCTGCCCATGGGAGGAATGCCCGCGAATGATCCTCTCTGTGTGCCGTGGCTCGTATACCTGACGGCCACTCTATCCCCTTCCGCGATCGCCTCATCTACGGTGATGCGCAGATCAGGAAAAGCGTTCAGGAACATGATGACGGCCTGTTTTGTTCCTACTATGTTCTGCGGCAGGGAAGGCGGGAGTGTGTGATCGACGAGATCGGGGGAGAGAAACTCGTCGATGGCAGCCAGATTCCTGTTGTTGAACACTTCGTCGATGTAGCGGTTTACAAGGGCCTTGTTGTCCTGGGTGACCATAGCCATGGAATGCTCTCCTTTTCCGCGCGTCACGTCTGCGCATTGCCACCGGCCAGAGGCGGCGCGCTCGTCGTTGCCATCGTTGCCATATCGGCATCCTACCGCCGATCAACGTCGACACTTTCACCGCAGAAACCAGACCTGAATGCAGCGCTGCTATCCACGCACTTGTAGCATATCTAGCAAGTCTAGCATGTCGTCAGCGACCACTTTCTGATGCATCCATCCCTACTGCTTTGTGCAGCGCCGCAACCTCCTTCTCCGTCAGCACACGTGACGCTCCCGGCTTGAGCCGCCCCAGCGTGAGCGGCCCGACACGCACCCGCCGCAGCTCCAGCACGCGCATTCCCGCGACCGCCAGCATCCGACGGACCTGGCGCTTGCGTCCCTCGTGGAGCTCGATGCCAAGCCAGATACCATCTTCGGAGGTATCATCGATGATCCAGGCGCGGGCTGGCGCGGTTGGGCGTGTCTCGCCGGGAAGGTCCATCCCGCGCGTGATAGCTGTCATCGCCGCTGCCGAGGGACGACTGTCCACCAGCGCCTCGTACTCCTTGGTCAGCGCGTAGCGCGGATGCGTCAGGCGAAGTGCCAATTCGCCATCGTTGGTCAGCAGTAGCAGCCCTTCGGTATCCACATCCAGTCGCCCGACCGGATAGACCCGCTGCGCCACCCACTCCGCCGGGAGTAAGTCGAGGACCGTGCGCCGCCGCTGCGGATCGTGGGCCGTCGTCACGGTGTCGGTGGGCTTGTTGAGCAGGATGTAGAGATGCTTCGTCGCTGGCCGCACCAGTTTCCCGCGCACCCGCACCTCATCGTGGTCGGGGTCCACGCGCACGCCTAATTCGCGCACAATGCCCCCATTCACCGAGACGGCTCCAGCGGCGATCAACTCTTCGGCGTGGCGGCGGGAGGCGATGCCAGCGTGCGCCAGATACTTCTGCAGCCGCTCGCCGCGCTGCTTCTCGTGTTCCATGCCTGCCCTACCCTATCCTGCCCTATCTCGTGCTTTATCTCGTGATTCGTGCCCGCCAGCGTGTCATCCCTGGCCGGCTCTCTCTAAGATGATACCTCGTCTAGACGCAGCATAGCAGCCGGAAATCTGTTCGGGGTCTCTTGTCGCGTGCGGTAGCATAGGGGAAGCGAGTGGGCGAGTGGGCGATTGAGAGACGAGGGCAGTCCCCAGTGGCGGAGGGTGCGGCATGTCGGAGATCGACACCGAAGCAGCCATGAGCGCGGCGAATCGCTCGTTCACACAACAGGAGCAGCGCGAGGCGGCTGAGTTCGTCCTGCGGCTTGGCAACGCGCTCCTTCAGGCAGGCTACCCTATCAATCAGATCGGCGAGGTACTGCTGGCGCTCTCGCACTCATTGGCCCTGCCGCAGCCGCAAGTATACGTGACCCCAACCGTCATCGAAGTCACCATCGGCCCGCTGACGCACCAGCATCGCGCGTTGCTCGTCACGACGCCGGGAGATATCAACCTCGGCCAACTCACGCAATTGGATGCCATTGCCCGCGCCGTTGCTGGCGGCACACTTACCCCTCGCGACGGCATTGCCCAGCTGGAGACACTCTCGGGCGCCCCGCCGCTGCACAGCGCGCTGCTGGTCGGCATCTCCTACGCCTTCACAGCGGCGGCATTTGCGCGCACGTTGGGAGGCGGTATCCGCGAGATGCTGGTAGCCGCATTGGTCGGCGGCGTGACGGGTGTTCTCGCCGTCTTCTCGCAGCTTTTTGCGCGCGTGCAGCGCATCTTTCCGCCGCTCGCCGCGTTCGTCGTCAGCCTGCTCGTCACGGCGTGGGCCGTGAAGGTGACGCCTGTGGCTGGGGATCTGGTAACGCTCGCTGGCCTCTTCGTGCTGCTCCCCGGCTTCACCCTGACCGTCGCTCTGGAGGAGTTGGCGTCGCGCGATCTCGTCTCCGGGACCGTGCGTCTCACCTCGGCGCTCATCACGCTGCTGGGCTTGATTCTGGGCGTTGCGCTTGGCCGCCAGCTTGCCGAACGCCTCTTTGGCCCGGTCTCTACCGTCGCGCCGCAGCCGTTACCCGCGTGGACGTATCTGCTCGCCGCGCTCGTCGCCGGACTGGCGTATACGCTCTGGCTCCAGGTCGAACGGCGCGATGTCATCTGGGTGGTGGTGGCATGTGTGATCGGCTCGCTGGCGGCGCGGGTGGGAGTAGTCGTCCTAGGTCCACAGCTTGGCGCGTTCGCGGCAGCGCTGGTGGTGGGGCTGGCGAGCAATCTATTCGCGCTGGTGACGGGGCGCCCGGCAGCGGTGATGCAGGTGCCGGGGCTAATCGTGCTGGTCCCTGGCAGCATAGGTCTGCAGAGCTTCCAGGCGCTCTTCACGGCGCAGACGATTGTGGGCATCCAGACGGTGTTTCAGATGTTTCTGACGGCGATTGCGCTGGTCTATGGCATCTTCGTTGCCAATCTGCTGTTGCCCTCGCGCAATCCCCTGCGCGCGCTCTTCGACGCCGTCAACCGCTTCGAGCAGACAGTGCTGCTGCGCGGCGGCAGGAGTAGGCGCAGGCGGAAGTGATGTGTTGGTGTGGTGTTGAGACGTGCGAGCGCGTGCGGAAACCACCGGTTGGTGCTACGCGACATGAACAGAAATGAACAGGCCGCGGCATGACTGCCGCGGCTAATCCCAGTTGTTCGGGGCCCTGGTGGATGGCACGGATATGTGCTTGCCACAGGATGATTAGCCGGAGGACTTCAGGCTCCGGCTCGTTGTACAACCACGTGCACGTTACACGGTCGTCTCGCCCGGCGGCCATGCGCTCTGAGGGTACTTTACGCTACTGCGCCATGCGGGCGGACCAGCGAGAGGATGGGCTCGCCGCTATTGTGCATGTTGACGATACGCGACCCGCCAGAGTTCGTCGGGGTGCGCGTAGTGAAGCCGATAGCCTTGAGCATCTGCGGCTGCTGCGCGGCGCGTAGCTCCTCGGCGACCAGCCAGAGCAGGTCGGAGACATCCATCTCCAGCGCTTCAGCCAGCCGCTCCAGCACGATGGGCGAAGGATATTTCTTGCCGCGCTCGATCTCGCCCAGGTAGACGACAGAGATAATCGAGCGCTCGGCCAGCTCCTTCATCGTCAGGTGGCGCGCGGCGCGCTCGCGCCGGATGACCGAGCCTACGGTTTCCTGCAAGTCTGCCATGTCATCGCCTCCTGTCCCCAGAAATTCCCCAGGCGTCGCCGCGCGATAGCCGCAACATATGCCGTCAGCATATCTCACATCCGCGCCTATGCTGAGAGCATCGCTTTTCCCTTCAATTCTACGCCACAGCGGAGTACCGTTCAAGCAAGATCGTACCGCTGGAGCGAAGACGACGCCAATGGGCGTGCCAGTCCAGTGCTTCAGATCGAAATCCAGGGAGATGACTCCGATGATGTACTTTCAACCCTATCTGACCCAAGAGCTCAAGCCCGCGTCGGCGCCACCGACACCTATTGTCTTCGAGCCGCAGCCTCCCGCCCGCTGGGAGTATCATGTCGTCTCGATCGATCCGCGTGAGGACGAGCCGCTGAACGAGGAAGCGCTGGCAGGACTGGGGAAGGATGGGTGGCTGCTCGCCAACATCCTGACGCTGCCAAACGGCCAGACCATTTCACGCATCTACTACTATTTCGTGCGCCAGAGCGAGTAGGCGCCGTTTCGCTATCGGCCCGCCTGTGCGCGGGCAGGAGGATTACGTCTCATGTCCTATGAAGCACCCATTGCCCAGGCCGCCAGCCTGGTCATTCCGACCGTCATCGAATCCGGCTCCCGTGGCGAGCGCGCCTACGACCTCATTTCGCGGCTGTTGCGCGAGCGTATCGTGCTGGTCAACGGGCAGGTCGAAGATCAGATGGCGAATCTCATCATCGCCGAACTGCTTTTCCTCGCCGCCGAGAACTCTGATCGCGAGATCAACATGTACATCAACTCACCTGGGGGCGTCATTACCGCTGGTCTCGCGATCTATGACACCATGCGCTCGATTCGCAGCCCCATTGCCACGACGTGCGTCGGCATGGCCGCCAGCTTCGGCACCGTCCTGCTGATGGCGGGCGATCCGGGCCGCCGCTATGCGCTGCCTCACTCGCGCATCCACATCCACCAGCCGTGGATACAGGGTGGCCTGGGTGGCCAGGTCACTGATATCGACATCCAGGCGCGTGAGATGTTGCACACCCGTGATGTCATGAACGAGATCATGGCGATGCACACGGGCAAGCCACTGGAGCAAATCCGCCACGATACCGAGCGAGATTACTATATGAGCGCCGAGGCTGCCCGCGACTACGGCATCGTGGACGAGGTGCTACAACTGGAGGACTGGCACTCGCGCGGCAAGAAGCTCGTCGAGCGGTAGAGGAATTTCCTCCCGCCATGTATACCATCTCCCCTCTCCTCCGATCCCTCAACTACGAGGAGAGGGGAGCCAGAGGCGCATTCTGGTCCCCTCTCCGTGTCGGGGAGGGGTTAGGGGTGGGGGCTGCTAGTAATATATTGACATGTCGAAGCAAGAATGGGAGAACCACGCCATGCGCGTACTGATTATCGGCGGCACACTATTTCTGGGGCGACATCTTGCCGCTGCGGCGCTTGCGCAGGGCCACACCGTCACGCTCTTCAATCGTGGGCGCAATAGCGAGGGGTTGTTTCCCGAGGCGGAGCACCTGCGCGGCGACCGCGACGGCGATCTGGAAGCGCTGCGGGGGCGCACATGGGACGTCGTTATCGACACCTGCGGCTACGTGCCGCGCGTTGTGCGCGCATCGGCGCAATTGCTAGCCGATTCCGTTGAGCATTACACGTTCGTCTCCAGCATCTCCGCCTATGCGGGCTGGCCGGGAGCCTCGCGAATCGACGAGACGTTTCCCGTCGGCACGCTGGCCGACCCTGTTGTGGAGGAGGTCAACGGCGAGACGTATGGCCCGCTGAAGGCGCTCTGCGAGCAGGTCGTTGAGGAGACGTTCCCCGGACGGGCGCTGATCGTCCGGCCAGGGCTGATCGTTGGCGCGTATGATCCCACTGACCGTTTTAGCTACTGGCCCTATCGTGTGGCGCGCGGCGGTGAGGTGCTCGCGCCGGGCATGCCGGAGCGTCCGGTGCAGGTGATCGACGCCCGCGATCTGGCCGAGTGGATACTGCGCATGGCGACGGCGCGTGCCACTGGCACATTCAACGCCACTGGGCCGGATTATGCGCTGGCGATGGTAGAGATGCTGGAGGAGTCGCGGCGTGTCAGCGGCAGCGATGCGACCTTCACCTGGATTCCCGGTGGCTTCCTGGAAGAGCAGAAGGTGGGCGAATGGGTAGAGATGCCGCTGTGGGTTCCTGAAAAGGAGGGGGCTGGCCTCGGAAATGTCAACTGCTCGCGGGCCATCGCCGCCGGATTGACGTTCCGCCCGCTGGCCGAGACAATCCGCGCCACGCTCGACTGGCTCGCCACCCGCCCCGCTGACTATACCTGGCAGGCTGGCCTGACCGCCGAGCGCGAAGCCGAGGTGCTCGCCGCCTGGCACAATACACAGCGGGCATCAGCGTAGACAAGGCCGGTTTGCTACGGATAGGGGGAGGTCGCTATGGTGGACGAGCGTATTGGCATCTTTGGCGATATGCATGGCAATCTGGTGGCCTTCGAGACTGTCCTGAGGGCGTTGCGGGCGGAGGGCGTTGAGCGGTTCGTCTGCCTGGGGGATGTCGCCGCGACCGGACCTCAGCCGCGCGAGGTCGTGCAGCGCCTGCGGGACCTAGACTGTCCCGTGGTAATGGGTAACGCTGACGACGAGCTATTGACTCCGCCAGAACCAGAACTGGATTCCGATGACGAGACGATAGCGCGTATTCGCGAGATCGATCAGTGGGGGGCCAGGCAGCTTTCCGCCGATGAGCGGGCGTTCGTAGCGAGCTTCGCGCCGACGGTGACGCTGCCGCTGGCGGATGGCGGCAGCCTGCTCTGCTATCACGGCTCGCCGCACTCGTACAACGATGTGGTGTTGCCGACCACGCCAGCGGATGAGCTGGATGTGTTGCTTGGCGACGGTGCAGCGACGGTGTTGGCGGGAGGGCATACCCACCAGCAGATGCTGCGGCGCCATCGCATGGCCCTTGTGCTGAATCCAGGCAGCGTTGGTCTGCCCATGGACCGTATCCCGCCTGGGCCTGGAACGCTCAATCCATCCTGGGCAGAGTATGCGGTATTGACCTGCCGCGACGGTGATGTGCGGGTCGAATTGCGGCGTGCGCGCTTCGACCTGGCGGCGTTGCTCGCGGCGGTGCGGCAGAGTGGCATGCCGCATGGCGAGTGGTATGCGGGTGATTGGGTGCGCGCGTAAGCACACCGGGAGAACTGCGGGAGCACATCGGGAACGATACCTGTGGGGCGAGCGTGCCTGAAGTTTCGCCACTGATGACTGACGACACGCTCGACTGGTATAATTCGCGAGGGATAGCAGCATAAGCAGCAGAGGCAGGCACACTCCTGGATAGGAGGGCATATTGGCGGATGAGCGTATTGGCATCTTCGGCGACATGCACGGCAATCTGGTGGCCTTCGAGGCTGTGTTGGCGGCATTGCGGGCGGAGGGCGTCGAGCGATTCGTCTGTCTGGGGGATGTCGCCGCGATTGGCCCGCAGCCGCGTGAGGTGGTGCAGCGCCTGCGCGAACTGAACTGTCCAGTCGTGATGGGCAATACCGATGGGTATGTACTGAAGGTGGTGCGAGGGGACGCTCAAGGCGCCGAGGAAGGTAATGAGATCATTCAGCGCCTGCGCGAGATAGACCGCTGGACGGCTGCCCAGCTTTCCAGTGATGAGCTGGCGTTCATGGCGGGATTTGCGCCGACGGTCACCCTCTCGTTGGCTGATGGAGGCAGCTTGCTCTGCTATCACGGCTCGCCTCGCTCGTATCACGAAGGGATTGTGCCGACGACGCCACCAGACGAAGTGGACATCATCTTGGCTGGTGTCACGGCGACGGTGCTGGCGGGTGGGCATACCCACCAGCAGATGCTGCGGCGGCATCGTGCTGTCCTGATCCTGAATCCGGGGAGCGTTGGCCTGCCGGTGGAGCGCCTTCCTTTCAGCTTCGAGGGGAGCAAGCCGCCCTGGGCCGAGTACGCGATTCTGCGCGTGGGCGATGGCGGTCTGAGCATCGAACTGCGCCGTGTAGTGTTTGATGCGCGAGCGCACGTCACAGCGGCGCGGCAGAGTGGCATGCCCTACGCCGAGTGGTATGCCGCCAGCTGGGCTACTGACTGAGATGGACGCGAAGCCGGGAAATGCCCAACACTATCCGGAGAAATATGGTATACTGGTAGGTGCGCGGCGAAGTGTCTCGCCGTATCTCACCGCCTGGGGATGTCGGGTTTCGACAGGCAGGAGTGGTGAGCGTTTGCAGGCCGAGGTGCCGGTACGCACATCTCGTAAAACAACCGGCAAAACTATAGCTGCCGACAAGCAGCCTTCCCTCGCTCTCGCCGCCTAAAAACGGTCGAAGCGCATCC
>DASUWS010000085.1:0-12389 GCA_036378295.1 Ktedonobacterales bacterium | reverse complement strand
ATCATCCTTCGCTCGCGGGACCCAGTCGAGCGCCTCGTCCGGGATGCCGTGCTGGCCGAGAAAGAGGCTCAGTTGGGCCGCATGTTCCTGCACGTGGCGCATGCTGTGCAACTGGAGCTCCAAAAAGCTCATCGGCTCTTCACCGAGCCAGGGGAACACGACCTGGCGGTGTGCTTGCTCGTCTGACAGCGAGTGCAGAGTGGTCTGGCACTTCTGGCGCAGCTGCACCAGATAGGCATGGAGTTCTTCCCTGGTGTAGGGTTGGTCGGGAGGGATACGTTCTGGGGCACCCTCCTCATCCACAGTAAAGGGCGTGGGAGGAGTGAATCCTTCGAGGGATCCGGTGAGATAGAAGTCGAGCCAGAAGAGGGTGTGATGGGTGAGCGACCAGAAGGCGTCGAATCGCGAGGGTTGTGGCTGGCCCGAGGGGTCGCTCCAGAGGTGGCCAGCCCACTGCGCGCTGGGACAGGCGATCAGGGCGTTTTCGAGCATGTCGATGGTAGCGCCGAACTGCTTCCACAACACAGTGCGCCATAACCTATCCATATGCGCTCCCCCACGGGCGATTCTATCGTTGCAACTCGGCATTCAGGAAGGCAAGGGTTCGCTCCCATGCCAGGGCCGCGGCGGCGGCATCGTAGGCATCCGGGCGATCGCCCTCGAAGAACCAGTGCTTGGTCCCCGGATAGGTGTAGAAGGTGGCTCGCTTCCCCGCAGCCCGAAGCTCCTGCTCCATCTCCGCGGCCGACTCCGCCGACTCGTAAGGGTCATCCTCGGCAAAGTGGCAAAGGTAGGCCGCCTTTGCGGCGCTATAGTTCAGACCTCGATACGTGGCATAGAAGGTCACGACGGCAGCGATCTCATCAGGCAGATTGACCGACATATCAAACGCGTAGGCGCCTCCCAGCGAGCCAGCGACAAAGCCGAACGCACCGCGACCGTCTGCCGGACTGGTAGCGCCGTTTTGGCGCAAGCACCGCAGCGCTCCCTGGATGTCGCCGCGCCACCGCTCCACATTCTGATCCAGCGCAGAGCCCAATGCGGCCGCCTCCTCGATGGTGGTGGCCATCTTGCCGTGATAGAGATCAGGGGCGAGCGCGACGAAGCCCGCCTCCGCGAGCCGGTCGCATACCTGGCGAAACGGCTCCGTGAGTCCCCACCACGTATGCAGCACAACCACTCCTGGCCCCGCTGCCGCATCCGGTGTCGCCAGATAGCCAGTCGCGAGCGATCCCTCGGCGTCGAACTCGATCATCCGTCCAGTCATACGCTCCACCTGTCCTCCTCCTGTCTACACGATCACGCCTACGAGCATGGGACACAGGCCACGTGCCTGTCAGCGGAATGCTCGCGGATACCAGGTTCGTCCTGTGATGGCCACGTCGTGATGTAGCATGCATTGGGCGAGGGCGGTATCACCTGCGGGGCAATTCCCAGGAGAAGTGTTTTGCTGTTCACGGCTCCGCGTATCCATGCATCTTCCAAGGATACGCATCTGATCCGCGCTCCAAAACACCCTCCCTTTCCTAACTTCTCAGGCGAAAAGAGAAAGCGGAAACTGTTTGCGTCCCCAGACACTCTCTGAGACTTCCTTTTCCCGTTTCCTCCGAAAGAATTGTATAAAGAATAGTCATCATTCAACGCCATAACACCTTTACCCTGGTATCCATCCCCAATTCCCAACCGGATGGTTCCGAATGGAGTGCCTTTCATGTCTGAGTTTCAGGTTGTAGCCCCCTTTCAGCCTACAGGCGATCAGCCCGAGGCCATCGAGGCGCTCACGGAGTCAGTACAGGCGGGCAACCGCTTCCAAACGCTGCTTGGCGTTACAGGCAGCGGCAAGACGTTTACCGTGGCGCATCTGATCGAGCGGGTGCAGAAGCCTACGCTCGTGCTCGCGCCGAATAAGACGCTGGCGGCGCAGCTCTACGCCGAGTACAAAGAGTTCTTTCCGGCGAACGCCGTCGAGTATTTCGTCAGCTATTACGACTACTACCAGCCAGAGGCGTACATTCCGCGCACCGATACCTATGTCGAAAAAGAGAGCCAGTCGAACGAAGAGATCGAAAAGCTGCGCCTCTCGGCCACACGCAGCCTCTTCGAGCGGCGCGATGTGTTGATCGTCGCGTCTGTCTCCTGTATCTACGGCCTGGGCTCGCCAGAGGAATACGGCGAGGTCGTGTTGACGCTCAAGGCCGGTCAGGAGCGCCGCCGCGACCGTGTGCTGCGCCATCTCACCGATATCCAGTATGAGCGCAACGACCAAAACTTCGTGCGCGGCAAGTTCCGTGTGCGTGGCGACGTGCTGGAGATTTATCCCTCGTACGAAGATCTGGCGATACGCATCGAGTTCTTCGGCGATGAGGTCGAGCGCATCGTCGAGATCGATCCGCTGACGGGTGAGATCCTCGGCACACGCACACGCGTAGACATCTATCCCGCGAAACACTGGGTCACGACACAGGAGCGGCTCAATCATGCCATCGTGGGCATCGAGGAAGAACTGGCCATCCGGCTGAAGGAGCTTGATGCTGAGGGAAAGCTCCTGGAGGCGGCACGCCTGCGCCAGCGCACCAACTTCGATATCGAGATGCTCCGCGAGACAGGCATCTGTTCCGGCATCGAAAACTACTCGCGCCATCTGGCCGGGCGCAATCCCGGCGAGCCGCCGTGGACGCTGCTGGACTATATGCCTGAGGACTTCTTGCTGGTGGCGGATGAGTCACATATCGCGCTGCCGCAGGTACGCGGGATGTTCAACGGCGACCGCGCCCGCAAGCAGGTGCTTGTAGATTACGGCTTTCGGCTGCCTTCGGCGCTGGATAACCGCCCACTGACCTGGAGCGAGTTTCTCGATCACGTCCCCCAGGCGGTCTTCGTCTCGGCAACGCCTGGGCCGTTCGAGTATGAGCACAGCGCCGTCGTCGCGGAGCAGATCATCCGCCCGACGGGACTTCTCGACCCGGAGATCAACGTGCGTCCGACCGAGGGGCAGATCGACGACCTGCTGGCGGAGATTCGCGCGCGCACCGAGCAGGGACAGCGGGCTCTGGTGACGACGCTCACCAAGAAGATGGCCGAAGACCTGGCCGATTATTTGCAGGAAATGGGCATCAAGGTCCATTATCTGCACTCAGAAATTGACACGATTCAGCGGGTTGACATCCTGCGTGACCTGCGGCTGGGCATTTACGATGTTGTCGTGGGTATTAACCTCTTGCGTGAGGGACTGGACCTGCCAGAGGTATCGCTGGTGGCCATTCTGGACGCCGACAAAGAGGGATTCCTGCGCTCCGAAGGCTCGCTCATACAGACGATGGGACGCGCCGCGCGACACGTCAACGGAACGGTCATCATGTACGCTGACCGCATCACGGATTCGATGCACCGCGCCATAAGCGAGACGAATCGCCGGCGGCGCATCCAGGCGGAATTCAACGAAGAGCACGGCATCACCCCGGTAGGCATCCGCAAAGAGGTGCGCACGCTCTCCGACCGGCTACACGCGGCGGAGGCGGAAGTCGAACAGGCTGGTGGCGGTCTCGCGATTGCGGCGATGCCACGCGACGAGATTATGCGGATCGTCAAGGACCTCGAAGCCCAGATGAAGCGGGCGTCACGCGAGCTAGAATTCGAGAAAGCGGCCCAACTGCGCGACCAGATTGTGGAACTGCGTCGTGTTTTGGTAGAGTGATAGCAACCTCTCCCTCTGCCCCTCCCGCATCGGAGTTGGGCTGCGTGCCGTGCCGGGAGGGGCGAACGTCCGATATCACGGCACAGCACAGCAGAGGGGATACAGAATGAGCCAGGAGATCGAGCATGATGCCTATGACGCCTACATCGAGGTGCTGCCCAATGGGGCCTGTCGCGCCCAATTGCTCGATCTCCCAGGCTGTTTTGCCATTGCCTCGGATGTCGCGGCGGCGGTTTCAGCACTCGAAAGCCGCGTCCCTGCCTATTATGAGTGGCTGAGCTCGCACGATGAGTACACACCCATTGTTGCCGGCCCGTTCCATGTCAAAGTACAAGACATTCAGAACGTCAGCAGGTACGCGGAGGCGTTCTTCCCTCCAGATGCCACCCCCCTCAGCACCGAAGACCTCGACTGGCTGCTTGCGCTGCTGGAATGGGGGCTGGATGACCTGCTAAACCTGGGCGAGCGCATCCCTCCCGCCGAGCGCGACCGGCCCACGCGCGCGGGACCGCCCCCCAATGCGCTGCTGCGGCAGGCCGCCCAGGCGCAGGCGCGCTATCTCGTCATGCTCAATGCCCAGCCCAATCCAGACGCGGTCATGCTCAAAGCCGCGCCGCCGTTTGAGCAGCTTCACGAGGTGAAGGATGTCAGCCTGCGCCGCCTGCGCAACGTCTCAGAGCAGGATCGCCAGCGCCTTTTCGAGGTGCAGGGCGAGCGCTGGTCACTCCGCAAAATCTTGCGATGCGGTATACTTTCCGCACGCATGTATGCCGAGCCACTGGCAGCGGCCCTGAATCAATAGACCCTTCTTATGGTGTGGAACACATGACGAGCCTGACAACGGCCCGCTATCCGGGCTACCTGATGCTACACGAAGCGGGAGAGCTTGCCCGCCGCGCCGACGAGGCGTGGGAATTGCTGCGCGGATGTACCGTCTGTCCGCAGAACTGTCCCATCGACCGGACAGCCGGGCGCTGGGGCGCGTGCCACTCAACCACCGACATTATCGTCGGCTCGTGGAACGTTCACCGGCGCGAGGAGCCGCCCCTCAGCGGCACGGGCGGCGCGGGCACCATCTTCTTTGGCGGCTGCCAGGCGCGCTGTTCCTACTGCCAGAATTTCTGGCTCAGCCAGCAGGGCAACGGGCTGCGCGTCGGACCAGAACGGCTGGCCGAGATGATGCTCTCGCTGCAGCGCAAGGGCTGCCACAATATCGACCTGGTCACGCCCACACACTTCGTGCCGCAAATCCTGAAGGCACTGGTGATCGCCGCCGACAAGGGACTGCACATCCCAATGGTCTATAACAGCGCGGGCTACGAGCATCTGCATACGCTGAGGCTGCTCGATGGCGTGATAGATATTTACCTGCCCGACGCCAAATACTCCGATAACCGCAATGCGCTCCGCACGTCCAAGATGCACCACTACGTCGAGTACAACCGCGCCGCGCTCAAAGAGATGTATCGCCAGGTGGGCGGGCTGGTGGTGGATGAGCACGGCATCGCGGTACGCGGGCTGATCGTGCGCCATCTGGTGATGCCCAACAACCACGCGGGCACCAGAGAAGTCTTGCAGTGGCTGGCCGATGAGCTTGGCCCCGACATCGGCCTGAGTGTGATGGATCAATATTTCCCCGCCTACAAAGCGTTCAATGATCCTGAGCTGAATCGGCGTCTCACCTGGCGCGAATACCGCGCTGTGGTGGATTTCGTCGAGACGCTACCCTTCGAGAATCTCTTCTTACAGGAAGATATTGCTGAGCTCGATTCCTCGAATGACGTATAGAGGACGCGTGGAGGCCGCGTAGAAGTGGGTGAGCACGCTTCCGAACACCAACCGACTCGCACATACGCCCTGGGCATCAGATGCACTGGATGCTCAGTGGGCCGCTTGGACGGGTCGTGCTACAATAACAGATGGCGTGTCTGGCAATCACTCTTTTGACTTGAGATACACGGCAGAGAGAATACCCCGGATATACGGAGGGAACATGAGCGACGCGGCCACGTTGAGCCGGCTCTTTTCTGGCATTGAGAGTGATCTGGATATCGTTGACGCGACCTTCTATGAGCGCGCGACATCCGGACTGGAAATGCTCAATTCAGCAGCCGCGCATGTGCTCAGGACTCCTGGCAAACGTCTGCGTACCGCGCTGACGCTGCTCTCGGGCAAGCTGCTCACCTACCGGTTTGAGAAGCTCCTGCCGCTCAGCGTCGCGTTTGAGATGGTGCATCTGGCGACGCTGGTACACGATGACATCATCGACCATGCCACAACCCGGCGCGGCCTGCCCACCGTCAACGCGCGTCATGGGAATGGCGTCGCGATTCTGCTGGGTGATTACCTCTTTGCCAGAACGGCGGGCCTGATCGCGGATGTCGAAGATTTCCGCGTTGACCACCTGTTCTCCGATACCGTGGCGAGTGTCTGCGAAGGCACCATTCTTGAGCTACTTTCCGCCCGTCAGGCGGACCTCTCCGTCGAGCATTACATCGATCGCATCAGCCGCAAAACCGCCTGCCTGATGGCTGCCTGCTGCAAGGGCGGAGCGATTGTCGGGGGCGGCACCGATGCGCAGATTGCTCTGCTCGATGAGTACGGCCTGAACCTTGGCATCGCCTTCCAGATCATCGATGATGTTCTGGATTACATCGGCACCGAGGACATCATCGGCAAGCCCGCGGGCAATGATCTGCGGCAGGGATTGGTGACACTGCCCCTCATCTATGCGCTCAAGAACCAGCAGAACGGACACGTCGAGCGGGTCGAGCAGATTCTGCGCTCCGAGACACCCCCAGATGGCGAAGTGCGCGGCATCGTGGAATGGATCGCGGCTAGCCCGGCCATCACAGAGGCGCTCGACCTCGCCCGCCACTATTCAGCGCGGGCGCGTGCTTTGCTCTCGGAGTTCCCGGCGTCTCCCGAGCGGGAAGTGCTGGAACACCTCGTTGACTTTGTGGTGGATCGCAGCCGTTAGAACAGGCGGGGCACGTGGACGAGCAGACATTGGGGGCGGCAAAACCTGAGCTTCGCTCCCGTTTCGAAGCGGCGGGCGGCAAGCCGGCCTACGTCCAGCGCATGTTCGGGCGCATCGCGCGCGTCTACGACGGCATGAACCGCATCATGTCACTTGGCCTGGATGGCCGCTGGCGCAAGTTTACCGTCCGCCACATCGCGCTTGGATCGAACCAGATGGGCCTCGATATCGGCACAGGCACAGGCGATCTCGCTATCGCGTTAGCGCAAGCCAGCGCACCGGGCTCGCGCGTCATCGGAGTAGATTTCACGCCAGAGATGCTGGAGCGCGGACGGGCGAAGATCCGGCGGCGTGGCCTGGCTGACCGGGTGGAGCTACGCCAGGGCGACGGCGAGCATCTCGACTTCCCCGATAACAGTTTCGACGCCTGCTGTTCGGCGTTTGTTGTGCGCAATATGTCTGACCTGCGCCAGGGTTTCAGCGAGATGCTGCGCGTCGTGCGACCCGGCGGCCGGATGGCCTGCCTGGAGATCAGCCATCCGCGCAATCCGGTCTTCTCGGCACTCTTCGACCTCTACTTCGGGCGGATTGTGCCCATACTGGGCAGTCTGGTTGGCCGCGCCTTCGACGCCTACAGCTACCTGCCGACGTCGGTGACCGCCTTCCCCAATGCGCCCAGGCTCAAGCGCACCATCGAATCGGCGGGCTGGACCGACGTGCGCTACTACTACCTCCTGGGCGGCGTCGTGGCAGTCCACGTTGCGACGAAGGCCCATCCCCGCTAGCGGGGAATCTGGCCGCGCCATGGCCCTGCCTGGCACCCAGTTCGCCTCAGTTCGTGGGGTTGCAGTCTGACTGGCCGCAGAACAGCGACATACCACCGACAACCGAGACCATCTGAAGCTGCATCACGGACGAGCCGTCGGGCGCATTCGGGATCGGGAGCAGTGTGTAGATACCCAGCGCTTTGTTCGGTTGATGGTCCGTACCGGTAAACGCCACCGCACCACCCAATCCCACGAATGGATGATCCGACGTGAATTGCGCGAGAGCATCTTTCATCTGCTGCGCGCTCGGCACCACGATACCTTTCTTGGTGACCTTCAGATCGTTGCTCATTGTCGCGATCAGCAGATTTGTCGCATCGTAGGACAGGATAGCCAGCGAGCCGGGCATTGACAGACCACCCGCTCCCCAGAAGCTCTTGAACAGGGTCGAGAAACTGTTGGTGAACGTGCTGACAACCTGTGGGGCAAGATGGAGCGCATTCCACTGGTCAACGCTCGCAAGCGTGGCCATGTAGATCAAGCCGAGCGCGTCGGGATGGTCATGCGCCGCCTTCGCGGCGGGATCATCACCCATTCCGAAGAATGGAGCCATATTGAACTGCGGGCCAATAAGAATATGGGGCGCGAGCCGGTTTGCCGCGGCGAACTGCTGCGCAACCGCATCCGCCAGGAATATCGCGGCGGTGTGGTTACCTACCAGATAGATCAGATCCGCATTCTGGCTCAATGCCGTAGCGACTACCCGGTTGAAAGTGCTGGCGTCGGCCATGGTTGTCGAATCGTACGGCGCCTGGCCCAGGAATACCGCTGTCTGGTCGAATTTGGACTGGAATTGATTGCCGAAGCTGGTCGCCATCAGGCTGCTCTGCTGGTCGTTCGGGTCCACCGCGACGAGAACACGATGCGCCTGTAAGTCGTTGCCCGCCGCATTGGCCAGATCAACCGCCTGTTGCGAGTCCGAGGGGACAAGGCTGTAGAAATTATCCGCTGAAGCCCTGAGGTTATTGGCGCTGGCAAACGGAGAAATCACTGGCAAGCCCGACGCGTGAAGCGCGGCCATCGCCAGACGGGACTGATTTGACTCTGGCCAGCCGATGATGCCCACGAAGTGCTGGACATTGCCTTTCCGCACCTGTTCGAGCATCAATTTCGACACAAGCTGGGCATCAGACGGATTCGCCCCCGAATTGAGAATCAGCACGCGCATCCGAATGTGCCCCGGCGTCGTAGTCGACTGGTTGAAACGCTGCTGTGCGAGATAGATGCCCTGCAACTCATAGCGCGCGGCGGCATCGCCTCCACCATCCTCCTGAGCGCCGAACGCGACCCCGGCAATCACCGTGACATAGGGGTCGTTCTCGACGAGAACTTGCAAGTCCGCGGCATAGATCAGCGATTCAACATCATTTGGCTGGCTCGCGATAGCAGTCCGGTACGCTTTGAGCGCGCCCTGAATGTCGCCCACGGCCATAGCCAGGGCGCCTTTCTGCTTTTCGGCGTAATTGGACTGCGTCGTGTCAAATACGAACTCGCCTCCACTCAGACCGATGCCATTAGACTGGTAATAGGGCGCAAAGGCGCTCGTAAGCGTCTGGCTTGGTGAATTGGATGTCGTGCTGCGTGCCTGGAGCGTGTTGAAAAGAACGCCCCCGCCCAGAATCAGGATCAGCAGCAGCACCGTCCCGATGTACAGCAACGGATTCTGCGTCACGCGCTGGCGCGGCCCCATCAGTCGCCCCTGGGCATCACGCAGTGGCCGCAACCCTGTTGGACTGTTCGGGTCTAGCTCCTCGTCCACATGGGTCAATCGCTTGCCGGAGGCCAGGGGCGCAAGTATCTCGTGCAACTCTTCGGCTGTCTGATAACGCTGGCCCGGAGAAGGACGCAACCCCTGGCTGAGAATATCCTCCAGCTCCAGCGACACCGCAGGATTGGCATGGCGTGCCAGCGGGAACATCCGCCCGACAGGTTCCTGGCCAGTCACCGCGTGATGCATGACCGCGCAGGTCGCGTAGAGGTCCGAACGTATATCTGCCGTTCCACGTGCCTGCTCCGGCGCGGAGTAGTGCGTGAGCGCGCCAGCGGGTCCGTGCGTTACCTGTCCGGTCGGAAAGATCAGCAGTGTCGACGAGAAGCCCACAAGCGCCACCTGACCCCCAGGCCGGAGGATGATATTCGCGGGATTGATGTTGCCGTGGATCACCGGAACTGGACCGCGCTCAAGCGCCGCGAGAATATCGAGCACCTGCAAGATGATACTGATGACCGTCGTTTCGGGCAGCGGCCCATGCGCGCGCTGCAGGCGGTCAAGCAGGCGATCTCCCGTGGGCATCTCAAAGACGAGGAAAGGGCGGCGGTGGTCCACGAAGCTATCGCGTAGGTGCGCGATGCCTGCCATCTGGGAGAGCGTATCCATCCGCTCGACAATGCCATGGCGAATATACTCCGCGTCTTCAGGACTCACCGTCGCCAGCGGAAGCTCCTGCACAAGGACGCGCTCGCTCGGTAACTCAGTATCCGTGGCAATCATCAGCGGTGGCTCGGTATCACTCCCTGCCGACCCACTCATATAGCGCTGAATAATGCGATAGCGGCCATTCTTGAGCGCGGTGCCAGGGGAGAGCGCCGGAGAACCTACGACGGACGCTGGAACAGGTGCAGGTACCGGCGCCGGAAACGCTGGTATCGAGAGCGGGCCACCCGGTGGCATCCCATAGGGAGTCATCGCGACATCCGGCGGGTACGCCTCAGACGGGTTGACCAGAAACATTGGCGGCATCGGCTGTGATTGCATCTGCTGCGACATGCCGCGCTGTTCCATCGCCTGCGAATCCGGGCCGTAGTAGGAAGGGTAGTTTGACCCGTAATCCGCGCTAAATGGGCCGGACTGCGGGACGACAGACGGCGGATTCCAGTCATTGCCCTGGCCGCTGTTCTGCCTGCTGGCCCAGCTATTCTCCTGAGGCGTGGGCATGCCGTTCGGCAATGGAGCGGATGGCATCCGCGATGAGGGCGCGCTGTCTGTCGATGAAAGCCAAGGCGGAAGCGGCGTCTGTTCGGGTGATCCAGAGAGCGGTGGCCATTCCTCGCGCCAGGTACCCTGTACCGGTTCGTTGCCCATCGGCGGATATCCCGCATTATTCGGGGCGCCAGACTCCGCGCCCGGAGGGGGCAGCCGGTTTCCGCACCGGGCGCAAACGTCCTGGCCGGGCACGTTGAAACTTCCACAATGCGGACACAGCATGAATGTTTCCCCTCCCGCGAATATCCGCCGCACCGCTCCCGCAATGCGCTGGCGTGCCGCCGCGGGCGCGGTTGTTGGACTCGTGTGGTGCTATTGTATCCTGCCACGCAAGCGCTGTGTGCAAGAATGATGTCCAGACAGTCCATGATGTGGTATGACTGCCCGACACACCGGTACAATCTCGCTCAAGTGACCAGACGTCTCCAGTGCACCGCTTGGTAACTCGATAGAGAAGAAACGTACATACCCATGACGACAGATACACCACCCAATCGCCCTTCTGATGACACCCCCAACGACATCACCAACCAGAACAGCGCGTCACTCCCGCAGGCCCGCCCAGACCTCACGGACTCCGTAGCCGCCAGCGCAGGCAGCACAGCCGCGCAACAAGCCGACTGGCTGGCGCGCTTCGACGCGAGCGTGCCGCGCAACACGATGGCGGATACCTGGGATTGGGCATGGAAGGATACGACGATGCGCGTCCTGCCGTTCGCCGTTGCTGCTGGCGTCTACGCGCGACTCTCTGGGCGCGGGCTGGAAAGCATCGGCATCACGTACGAGGGATGGCGACGCGAGGTATTGACCGGAATCGCTATTGGCGTTCCGCTCGCCGGGCTGGCGGCAGCCTTCCGGGGATGGGTCGCGCCGGGCTATCGCCTGCCGACGAATGCCGATCAACTAGCGCAGACGCTGTTCTACTTCGCGATCAATGCGCCGGGAGAAGAATTGTTCTGGCGCGGCACGGTGCAGGATGTGGTGGTGCGCGTGCTGGCGCGCGTGCCCCGGTTGCGCAAAGCCGCCGGGCTGGTCGGCTGGGCGCTGACGACGGCGGCATTTGGCGCGTATCATCGCCTGGGCAAGTGGAGTTGGCGCTCGATTGCGGGCGTCACGTTCGCCGGGGCGATCTTCGGCGCGCTCTACCAGTGGCCGCGCGGCTACGGCGCGAAGCGCTCCATTCTCGCGGCGACGATAGCCCACGGATTCGCCACCGCTGGCTTCTTGAGTTGGGCCGATTTCTCTCTCTATCTGCGGCAGCGACGCGCCTATCTGGCATTGGCACGCCGGGCGAGCGTGGGGCAGGGCTAGCCGCCGAACACTGGCTGGACTACCCGAGTAGCCATCATCTCCCCTGTGGCAACCATGCCAATCGCCAGAGCGGCGGCGAGGCCGAAATAGAAGATGGTGATATAGGCGCGCGAGAGCAGCGGAACGTGATAGTACAGGTTGCTCGGCGTCATGACGCGGAAGCGGTTGATGGTCTCCAGGAAGCCCAGCCACAGCACGATCAGCAGCAGGATGCTCTGCGTATAGAAGAAGGCGAGCAGCAGCAATACCAGCCCAATCGGCCAGATCCAGCGCGAGATAGCGCCGACAATGCGCCCGCCATCCAGCGGCGAGACCGGGATCAGGTTCAGCAGGTTGATGAAGAAGCTGAAGTACGCCAGCGGCAGCAGCACGGTGAGGCCCGTCACCTGATACAGCCAGACACAGAGCGCGCTAGCCATTGCCCCAGCGAATGGTCCCGCGATGGCAATCTCGGCTTCGTCGCGCACGTTGACCGGCATGCGCCGCATCGCGACATACGCGCCCAGCAGGGGGATGAAGACCGGCCAGCTTGCCGGAAGCCCCTTGGCGCGGATGATGACGTAGTGGCCCATCTCGTGCGCGAAGAGCAGCACC
>DASUWS010000084.1:0-4139 GCA_036378295.1 Ktedonobacterales bacterium | reverse complement strand
TCTTTGAGACGGGGCTGGTCGTGCCCCGGATGCGTCTGGATGCGGCGCTACTGGATGCGGCGCGGCGGGCGGGCGCGGAGGTGCGCGAGGGCTGGCGTCTGGCGGCGCTGGCGCGTGCGAATGGGGTCTGGTCGCTGCGCTCTGTCACTGGCGAGGAGCTACGGGCGCGACTCCTGATCGCGGCGGATGGCGTGCATTCGACGGTGGCGCAACGGCTGAAGCTGCACGAGACGGGTCGCTTGCGCAAGGTGGCGCTGGTGGCCCATATGCGCGGCATCGCTGGGCTGGACGACTATGGCGAGATGCACGTCGCCAACCGGCGCTATGTCGGCCTGGCGCCGCTGCAATCGCCTGAGGTCGGTACGCTCTGCAACGTGGCGATGGTAGTGGATGAGATGCGCGAGCGGCAGAAGCTGGCGGGACGTCCTCAGCCCTTTCTGCTGGAGGCGCTCCATACCTTCCCCCGGCTGCGGGGTCGGCTGGATGCGATAGAGGTGGTTCGCAAGACACTTGCCATTAGCCGCATCCACGTGCGGGCGCGGCGCATTACGGATGATGGGCTGCTGCTAGTGGGCGACGCGGCGGGCTACTACGACCCATTCACAGGTGAGGGCATCTACGGCGCGCTAGCCAGCGCGAAGCTTGCCGCCGAAGTTGCGACCAGAGCACTGGCGGCTGGCACGCTTGATCACGCGGCACTGGGGGAGTACCAGACGGCACACGCCGCACTATTTCGCGGCAAGGGCACCATCGAGGCGATCATCCAGTCAGCGGTACAAGTCCCCCCGCTGATGAACCACGTCGCCGCGCAGCTCGCCCGCCGCAAAACGATGGCCGATACGCTGCTGGCCGTCACTGGCGACTTTCTGCCGGCGAGCGCGGTGCTACGTCCCGGCTATCTCGCCCGGCTGGTGGTGTAGCTCAGAAGCGCCAGAGGGCCAGCTCTAGCGAAAGGCCAGGGCCGAACGCCATCATTACACCCCACTCGCCGGGCTGGGTCGCGCCAGACTGCAATAGGTCGTCCAGGATTAGCAGCACGGTGGCCGACGAGCAGTTGCCGCGCTCGGCCAGTACTCGCCACGACGGCGCGATCTGTTCGTCGCGCAGTTCCAGTCGCTGCTGAATGACCTCCAGAATGCTTGGTCCGCCGGGATGCACAATCCAGTGCGTGATGTCGGGAATAGCCAGCTTGTGCGGCGCCAGCAGGCGCTCTACTGCGCCGCGCACCTGCCGCCGGAGCGTCACGGGTACGCGTGGCGAGAGGCTCATTGCGAAGCCGGTATCAGTGATCGTCCACGACATCTGCTCGGCGGTAGAGAAATCGGCGAAATTATAGGTATCTACCAGCGCTGGACCGTGCGCCTCGGCATCCTGGCTTAGCGTCAGCGCGACGGCGGCGTCGCCAAAGAGCGCGAATGAGGTCATTGCCTCGATATTCTGCGTTGGGGAGAAGTGGAGTCCGGATAGCTCAACGCTCAGCAGCGCAACTGTAGCATCGGGGTAGGCCCGCAACGTCGCCAGAGCCTGGCGCAGCCCCACGAGGGCGCCATGACAGCCCATGTGGCCAATGCAGACGCGCCGCACGTCGTTCGGTAGTCTCAGATCACGCGCCAGCAGAATATCGAGGCCTGGCGCGGCATACCCCGTGCAGGAAACCAGCAACAGATCGCTCACAGCCTGTCCCTCGGATTGACACAGGCATGCTTCGAGCGCCTCGCGCCCCAGCGAGTAGCCATCCACCTGATAGGCTGCCATACGGTCGGCAGTGGTACGTGGGCGATCATAATAGGCGAGGAGATCAAGGGCGAAGCGTCTCCGCTCGACATGAGTAGCGCGAAAAAGTCTGCGCAGCTGCGCCACCTCGGGACGTGTCTGCCAGTCTGACCCTAAGGCCCGGACCAGCGCGGCGGCCATCAGCGTCTCCTGAGAGAACTCGAACGGCGGCAGAGCGCTGGCCAACGCGCGGATACGCGGAGTGGTCGTCGCGGCGATCTTGGCGGTCATGGTGCTTCCTATTCTCATTCATTGCTCTCGTGCGACACAGCACGCTGCGGCCACCGGGCAAGCATTCCATGAACAACTGGTATGCAGACAATACACCAGAAATGTCTCCAAATGATACGTTGCGGATGCATCGCGGCATCATAAATAATGCGTAGCAGCCATCGTCTCAGCGTTGCTCATGTCCTGTGAGCAGCACTTCTGCCGCGCGGTACCGCGATACACCCATCAGGCAAAGCACATGCACTTGCCGTTCCACACGTGTGGACATTATGCTGAAAGCGCCGAGATCCTCGCACGGAGAGAAACCAGACATCACAAGAATGATGGAGCGCAGATGACCACCAATATCCCCAACACGCCCGATACGCCCGCAACGCCAACCTTCGACGATATCCTCGCTGCCACGGAGCGCCTGCAGGGGCAGGCTCACCGCACCCCAATCGCGCATGGCCGGAGCCTCGATGCCGCTGCTGGGATGGGTGTCTGGCTCAAGTGCGAACAGTTCCAGCGGGCGGGCGCCTTCAAGTTTCGCGGCGCGTACAATAAGATCGCGACGCTGCCAGCGGAGCAGCGGGCACGAGGCATTATTGCTTTCTCCTCCGGCAATCACGCGCAGGCAGTGGCGCTGACCGCGCAGATATTCGGCGTTCCCGCCGTTATCTGTATGCCCACCGACGCACCTGAGGTGAAGGTGAGGGCGACGCGCGGCTATGGCGCTGAGATTGTTCGCTACGACCGAATGACCGAGGATCGCGAGGCGCTGGCCCGCCGCCTGGCGGATGAGCGCGGCCTGACACTGGTGCCGCCATATAACGACCCTGCCATCATTGCCGGTCAGGGGACCGTCGCCCGCGAGCTCCTGGAAGATCTGCCTGAATTGGATGTCATCGCGGCGCCATGCGGCGGGGGCGGGTTGCTCGCAGGCACGACCATCGCGGCGCGCGCCATGTGCCCCGGCATTACCGTGGTTGGGGTTGAGACCGAGGCGGCGAACCACGCGTATCTTTCGCTGCAAAAGGGCGAGCGGGTACAGATTGCTCCACCCGATACACTGGCCGATGGCATTCGCACGGCGCAGCTTGGCACGCTCACCTGGCCCGTCATCCAGCACGAGGTGGCCGATGTCGTGCTGGTGAGCGAAGACGAGGTGAAAGAGGCGATGCGTTTCCTGCTGCTGCGGCTGAAGCTGGTGGTCGAGCCGACTGGAGCGATAGCGGCAGCTGCGGCGCTGAGCGGCAAGCTGCGGCGCTTCGGCGAGCGGGCGGGTGTCATTCTCTCCGGCGGCAATGTCGAGCCGGAAGTGCTGGCGCGCGTGCTCACGGAGATCTAATCTCTCCTAACCTGCGGCCACTTGCCTTGCCCGGCCCAGGGAGAGGATTCAGGTACGCATGCATCTGATGCGGTGAGCAAGGGGAATACTTGCGCCGAGCCACCTTCGCGGCAACCATGCCGCGAGGTCGGCCCGTAACCACTGGGCGGATTTGCCCTGTGAGCCAATGTGGCCAGGCATCTTCAGTCGCCACCGATGGAGACATGATTGGGGAAGGGAACGTTGTGGGCAACGAGGTAACAGGCGTGATGAGGAGCACGGGCGATGGCAGCGGGAACAGCCGGGATATCTGGCATGTATTGCCATTCTCGGATGCGCCAATGGGGCGGCAACTGGCACTCAGCGAGGCGATGCTGGCCGGGCTGGCGGAGAGCCACCGGCCCGCGATGCGCTGGTATGTGCCGCGGGAAGAGGCGCTGGTGATCGGGAACGGCCAGAAACCCCGCATTGCCAACTTCGATGCCTGCGCCGAGCGCGATATCGCCATCTATCGACGCTCCTCCGGCGGCACTGCGGTCTTCGTGAACGCTGATCTGCTCAGCCTGGACGTGGCGCTGCCCGCAACACATCCGCTGGCCACGAGCGATGTTGTGGACGCCTACCGCTGGATGGGCGAGCTATGGCAGCAGGCGCTGGTATCGCTGGGCGCGCTCAAGGCGCGGGCGCTGCCGGTGGAAGAGGCGCGCAAACAACCGCCGCTCGCCCAGGATGATCCCCTGCGGCTGGCATGCTACGGCACGCTCTCGCCGTGGGAGGTAGTGGTCGGCAAGCGTAAGCTGGTGGGGTTGTGTCAGGTGCGCCGGCG
>DASUWS010000083.1:0-31214 GCA_036378295.1 Ktedonobacterales bacterium | reverse complement strand
ACCCCAAGATGACGTCTCCCCAGGATCCCTCGTTGGATCCTGTTAAGACCCCGGGCAGATTACCCGGTCGCGAGGTCGGAGGTGGACGCGCGGCAACGCGTGCAGCTGACCGACGCTCATGGTCGTAGGGCTTGGCTCCCTCTTTCGCCGTCAATGCATCGTCACGATGAACGCAGTGGATTCCAGTGCGTCTTCTCATCGGCAAATATGAGTGCTTGTGGTTAAACTCGTTGATACTCGGCGTGTGATGTCAAAAGACACGCAGACCTGAACAGGCAAAATACACCAGCGCGATGATAGATAAACCGTCGGGTGTGAGGCGGGAAGGGATGATGACCCTTCCCGCCTTTTTGCATTGTTCACCTATAGTATAGAGTTATGATAGGCATGCGGAGGCGCTGGGGACCATATTCCTCCGCCGACTACTGAATGGCTGCAATCGAGAGAAGTCACATATCCTGGCATGTGGAATGGTGAGGCGATAATATCGTATGACAGCTAACAATGGCACTGATTCGGGTGGACCAATGGATGCACGCGATGCACGAAATGCGGCCAACAGCACGCAGCGGCAGACGGGCGAAGTGGTGGTGACCGATGATCTCGGCCTCCTCATGGCTGCCTTGCCTCCACGGGTGCGCGCGGCCATCGAGGAACGTGGCACTGAGCAGTTGCTCGAAGTCGTACTCGACCTGGGACGGCTGCCCGAGGCGCGCTACCCCAACGCGGCATATGATCTCGGCACTGACCCCGTCACTGCTGAAGATATCACCTATGTCGTAAAGCGCGTCGGCCAGTTTGGAGGCGATAACCGGGCGGGGATCGAGCGGACGCTGCACCGGATCAGCGCGATCCGCAACCGGCGCGGCGCGGTGGTGGGGCTGACCTGTCGCGTGGGCCGGGCGGTGCGCGGCACCGTCACCTTGATCCGCGATGTCATCGAGCAGGGCCAGTCGCTGCTGATCCTGGGCCGGCCCGGGGTGGGCAAGACGACGCTCTTGCGCGAGGCGGCGCGGGTGCTGGCGGATGATTTGGGCAAGCGCGTGGTGGTGGTCGATACCTCCAATGAGATCGCCGGCGACGGCGATATCGCCCATCCGGGGATCGGGCGCGCCCGGCGGATGCAGGTGGCGCGGCCGGCGGAGCAGCATCAGGTGATGATCGAGGCGGTGGAGAACCACATGCCGGAGGTGATCATCATCGATGAGATTGGGACGGAGCTGGAGGCGGCGGCGGCGCGCACGATTGCCGAGCGGGGGGTGCAGTTGGTGGGGACGGCGCATGGGCGGACGCTGGACAATCTGGTGGTCAACCCGACGCTGGCGGATCTGGTGGGGGGGACGCAGACGGTGACGCTGGGGGATGAGGAGGCGCGGCGCCGCGGGACGCAGAAGACGGTCGTCGAGCGCAAAGCCCCCCCCACCTTCGATGTCCTCATCGAGCAGCGTAGCTGGCGCGAAGTCATCGTGATTCCAGATGTCGCCTCAGCCGTGGACGACATCCTTCGCGGATACCCGCTGACCGCCGAGCGGCGCACCCTGGATGACCAGGGCAATCTCCGCCGCGAGACAGTGCGCCTGGATGAGGACGGAGAGACGATTACCCGCGAAGGCTCCCGCCGCAATCTGGCGCGTAACCGTGGCAGCCAGTCGGGCTGGGCGCAGTTTGGCGAGCGCACGTTCAGCAACGAGGCATGGTGGAACGACGAGACGCCCGCCGAGGAAAGCGACAGCGACGAGGAATATGATGTGATGGCCGAGGAGCCAACCGGCACCACCGGCCCATCCACGAGCGGCAGCATTCACGCGCTCCCGTTGACGAGTCGCAAGATTCGCATTTACCCTTTCGGCATCAGCCGCGAGCGGCTGGAGCAGGCAGGCAAGCATCTGCACGTACCGGTGGAGATCAGCAACGACCAGCGGATGGCCGATGCGGTCATCACTTCGCGCCATTACTATCGTCGCCAGTCAGAGCGGCTGCGAGCGCTGGAGGGCGAGCGCAAGCCGATCTATATCCTGCGCACCAATACCGTCGCGCAGATCGAGCAGTGCCTTTCGAAGCTCTTCGATCTGCGGCGCAGCCAGTCGTACCATGCCCAGGGCGCGGCGATTGGGCACGCATCGCACAATCCAACGATGGATGCGATGCAGGAGGCTGAGGACGCGATTCACAAGCTCCTTTCCAGCCACATCCCGCATGCCGACCTCGCGCCCCAGAACGCCTACGTGCGGCGGCTACAGCACCGCATCGCCGAGCGCTATAATCTGGAATCGCGCAGCTACGGCAAGGAGCCAAACCGCCGCGTCAAAATCTTCTCGCGGTAACAAACCGCTTGCCTCTATCCCCCTCCTGAACATCGGGAGGGGGATTTTGTCTGGGTGTCCCTGGCGCGGGCGGCAAGGGTCGATCGATCCGTCTACAGTAGCCAGCTATATGGCGGTGGCTGTTTCCACGGGCTATACTTCCTGAAGGATAGCGCCCCTCCAGCACGAATCACGCATGAAGGGATGAGCCAGCCCAGCCACGAGGGAGACAATATGCAGAGCGTTCCAGCGGATGAGACAGCGCGATTTCCCAAGCAGGATGGACCAGAGCAGGTCGCGCCCGGTGTCTGGCGCATCCCGGTGCCGCTGCCGTTCGCGTTGCGCTCCGCCAATGTCTACCTGGTGGACGACGGCCCCGGCCAACGCATCCTGATCGATAGTGGCCTGGGGCTGCCCGCTGACGAACAGGCGCTGCGGTCGGGGCTCGCCCAGGCGGGCGTCGCGCTCGAAGATCTCTCCGCGCTCGTCCTCACTCACGCACATCCCGACCATATCGGTCTCTCCGGCCTCATCCATGCCGAGGCGCATGCTCCGGTCTACATCCTGGCGGGCGAAGATACGCGGCTCATGTACGTCTGGGGCGAGAACAGCGCGGAGCTACAGGCGCAACTGGATGAGATGTACCGGGTGAACGGACTACCTGATCATCTGCGCGCGGAGAGCCAGAAGGCAGGGTTGGCGCTGCGACGCATTCTCCGCCTGCCGCCGCCCGACGCTATCACCACCCTGGCGGATGGAGAAGAGATCGTCCTCGGCGCTCATCGCTATCAGATTCTGTGGACCCCAGGCCACTCAGACCACCACCTGTGCCTGCTACGCGACGATGGGCTGTTCTTCGCGGGCGATCACGTGCTGCCGGGTATCACGCCCAACATCGGGCTATATGTTGGCGCGCGCCCGAACCCCCTGGCCGACTATTTCACCGCGCTAGAGCGGGTGCAGCCCTTGCCGGGGCGTCTCGTGCTGCCGGGGCACGGGCGCCCGTTCGAGGGATTGGCCGAGCGTGCCGAAGCACTGCGCGCGCACCACGACGAGCGGAGCCAGATCGTCCACGACATCATTTCTCCGCATCATGATGGGCTGGACGCCTATACCGTGGCGAGCAAGCTGTTTGGCGACCGGCTGAGGAGCGTTGACGACTGGCGCTTTGCCGTGGCCGAGACTCTCGCCCATCTCGAATATCTCCGTTACGCCGGAAACGCCCGCCGCGCCGAGGGTGACGGACTCATCACCTACACGGCGTGATCGCCACACGGCAATGGATGCACGTGAAGCGGCGGGTTCAATATGCCGAAAACGCTGTAGAATAGCCCACGACTCCCAATACAATGTAGCGGTAATACCAGTGCGAGAGGGGCTGAGCGCTGGCAGGGTATGGGATGGTGGCGGCTGTGAATAGGAAATTAGTACCTATGTTCATGGTTCACAGTTCGTGGATTTTTCAGGGTTTCTTAGCTCTGCAGTATTCGAGACGTCCTGACACAGTACAAGCCAGAAACCCTGAATTTTAGGGCATTTGCAGCAAGCGCCTGTGTTAACGGAAAGCCTGTAAAATTATCGCGCCGCGAATTGAGATGCCGTTGATGGCTGTCTGCACGGTTGTCGTGGGCCAAGTCCTGTGCTATATTTGCGGCTGGCAAGCTGGTGAGAGTCAAGCATGTAGCCAGCGCGCCACACTGGAGTTGAGCGCCGGCGTTCGGCGCGCTCGAAACAAAGGAGCACCTCATGCCAGTAGGTCGCCAAGAGCTGATTAAGCGTGTCGCCACCAAGACGAACAAGAGCGTCAAGGAGAGCACCGTATTCGTCAATGGCACCCTCGATGCCATCCGCGAGGCCCTGCAGTCAGGCGACTCTGTGCGCCTGGTCGGGTTTGGTGTATTCTCTGTGAAGGACACCGCCGCCAGCGTTCGCGTGAACCCGCAGACGCGCCAGAAGATCAACGTGCCTGCCCGCAAGCGTGTCAAGTTCACGCCAGGCAAGGATCTGAACGACGCCGTCGCCACCCAGGCCCCCGCGGCAAAGGGCAAGAAGTAATCGCGGCCTGTCGGCGATTTCGCCTGGCAGGCACGGACGGCAGAGGCTCACGGCACTGTTTCGCCGCGGGCCTCTCCTCGTTTTCCAGAGGGGATTGTTCCGGACACAGAACCCTATCCGAGGGCTGCTTTATGATTCCGCCGTCTCTGGCCCGGAGTCGGTGCGCGCCGCATCCAATGGAGGCTCAGCGCCCAATGGCGAGATCATCAGTCCTTGCGGAGGCTTGCGGGGATGCCGGCCCGTCACGCGGATGCCATAGACCAGCCCCACAACCGGGCACGCCAGATAGCCCAGCGCTAGAAGGAGCTGCCTGAGCTGATCGGGCGACGGGCACGTGAATTCATCACCCGGCCCAGAGAAACATGGCGGCAGCGAAAACGAGGCATACATGGCCGCTACGGTCAGGTAGCCAGCAACCAGCAGCGCCGCGACCCAACCCCAGCGGCGTGTCTGAGCCGCCGCATTGAGGGAAAGTACCCAGGTCGCAAGCGCAAGCAATACTCCACCATACAGGAGTATCCCGCTGGCGAGGAGATTGCGGGCGACGTTCGTCGTGCCGCCGAATACCAGCCAGAATGCCGCGAAGGCGAACGTAGCGAGCGCTCCACTCATCATGATCGAGCCCATGGAGCGCCTGTAGCCAGCGATGATGGCAATGGGAATGATCAGCAGTACCGCTCCGGGCAGCACCAGGATACCCCAGTCTATCATCGTCGCTGGCTACCTTTCTCTTTACATAGTTGGAGGCGCCCCCTGGACCACGCTCGGACCACGCTCACACGAGTCTACGCGCCAGCGACCCAGCGGTCGCCCGCGCGCTCGTAGCTTACCAGTTCCTCTGGTGTGAAGAAGATGCTGATTTCCCGCTGCGCTGACTCTGTGCTATCCGATCCATGCACGATGTTGAGGCCGATATCCAGCCCGTAGTCGCCACGGATGGTGCCCGGCGCGGACGCCCGTGGATTCGTGACTCCCATCAGCGTGCGCGTCACGCTTACGGCCTCCGGACCTTCCAGCACGCCCACCACTACCGGACTAGAAGTGATATGGCCCACCAGTCCCTCGTAGAACGGCTTGCCCGCATGCTCGGCGTAGTGTCGATCCGCCGTCTCGCGCGGAATTTGCATCATTTTGAGGCCGACGATCTTCAGCCCCTTTTGTTCAAAACGGGCGATTACCTGGCCAATCAGGCCACGCTGCACACCCTCTGGCTTCACGATAATGAGCGTTCGCTCCACTCCCAGACTCCTTGATAACTATAACTATGACCATGACGATGACATAAGCTCTATCCGAGCTATCGGCACGGGAAAATCCGCGCAAAGGTAGCGCATTCCCGCCCGTAGATAGTAACTGAAAGCGATCATGTGATGCACAGGCACGAGGTTTTCCGGGCGCATCCGTGCCGGTCTATGCCGAATCAATACGCGCCCATCTGCTCGGAAAGGCGAATAGCAGCCTGTTGCATCTCAATGCGCACCCGCCCGATGTTCGCGTCGCGCGCACTGCGCACCACAATCAGGAGGTCGCCCGCATCGCTCACCTGCACGACACCACGCGTCGTCTCGAACAGGACATGGCGAATGTCGCCTATGCTCAACTGGTCGATGTAGCGACCAGAAGCGTCATACGCGGCGGCGGCCATTGCTCCGACCAATTCGTCGTCGTCGTCCATCGCGCTTGCCACCACCAACCCATCTTTACCGACGAGCAGCGCGCCTGTCACACCATCAATGGCCATCAGCCGCTGAAGTATCGTCTCCACGTCGTCTCCTTGTATCGCGCGTCTGTCTCGCCACTGATGTGCATGTTCCGCGACGCCACTGCTCAGCTCTGGTCACTGCGGGCTTGCGCCAACGCCGTTGCCCGGTTATAGGCTTCGAGTGCCTGCTCGTACTGGCCCTGAGAGACGAGCGCGTCGCCAAGTACACTGTGCAGGTTGGGATGGTCAGGCAACTCCTCAAGGCTTGCATTCAAGTCGCTGAGAACTTCTGGCAGCAAGTCCGGCGCATTCTTGATGATCGCGCGATATTCGTTCAGTGCATCGTCGAGCTGCCCCTCGGTCCTCCGCTGACGTGCATGTGCCAGTCGTGCTGGATAATCTTTGGGATTCGGGCCACTGGGAATGGTCTCGGTGGGCGCGGGCTCACCAGCATCTTGCTCAGGTACCTCAGGCTCGCCCGGCGTCGCTGGTGCCCCTGGTATCACTGGTGTCACTGGTGTCACTGATGGCTGCTCCTGTGAAGCCGCAGTGAAGCCAGACTGCTCCGCTCGCTCGATCTCCGCCAGCAGGCCATGATGTGTCTCGATCAGGGTGAAGCCAGAGGCGGAGAACTGGCGCTCCAGGTCTTCGAGCGTCGGCGCGCTGTGATCCCCATGCTCCACATTCGGCGCATGCTCCGCGTCCCACGGCTGCTCTGGCGACTGTGCGTCGCTCTCATCGCTCTCGGCGCTCTTGGCGCTATCTGCCGCTATATCGTCGCCGTATGCCTCATACGCCTCGTGGGCGTCGTGGGTATCGTCATGCCCATAGACGTCAGGGCTATTCGCGACATTGGCCGCCGCTGGCCACAGCGACGCACTCAGGTCGTCGGAACTGGCGTCTGCCTCCACGTGCTGCCCTGCCCCCATACCAGCAGACGCGGCATGCCCGGCAGGCGTCTCAGGCATATTCTCTGCTGTCTCGCCGGAAGCCACGCCGGAATTGCCCCCCAGCTCCGCGAACATTGTGCGCAGCGCATCGGCGGGTGGCAGAGGCAGTGGAACCGTCTCCGGTTCACCATCACCTAGCGTTTCATCCGCGATCTGCTCAAGCTCGGCGGGCTTCAGTGGCATCGTCTGCCGTACGGGCGATTGTGGCGGTATCGGCATTGTCAGCTTTGGCGAGCCTCCCGGCACCGCTGGCGTATGGCTCTCCGACGCTGGCGCGGATGGTGGTGCGAGTGGCGGAGAAGGGAGCGCGGCGGAGATATCCCCTGGCGCGCGTGCGGGATCAGCCTCAGACCAGGGCGCCGAGATGCTTTGCGGGCGATCGACAGCCGCTGGTGGCGGCGCCGGTGGTGGTGGCGGCGGTGAGGCCGCGGCAGCGCCTAGCGTCACCGCACCCTGTGCCTGGAGCCAATTGTACCAGTTCAGCGCTCGCTTCGTCTCCTCGTCATTCAGAACGCCGCGCAGGTCGCGCAAGACCGGGGGCGCGTTCCCCCACCCAGCATCTCCGGCAACGCCAGGCTGCGGCGCTGCCGTTGGCGACTGGTTGTCATCGTCCTGGCCCCAGATCATAAAGGCGGTTTCCTTGAACGCCCGCGTCACCTCGGTAGGCTGGCTGGGAACGGGGACATCTGGGCGCAGCGGAGACGACAACGGCCCAGTGGGCGGCGGCGCGTTATGTGCCGGCCCCCCAGTCGTCGGGGCGGAGGTTACCAACGGGCGGCTGAGGTTGCGCTGGCCAGACCGCGCCCCGGATTGGGCATATCCGGCGGGGCGTCCCGTCACCGCTTCGGTGGGCTGTTCATTACTCGGGATGGGCCGCAGGAGAGCGGTCATCACTGGATCACCTGAGGCGAGCGCGTCGGCAAAAACGACCTGGGCAATAGCCATATCAGGATCGAGCTGCAGCGTACGCTCAAGATGGGCGCGGGCGGTGTCCATATCGCCGTCAGCGAGCGCCAGCGCCATCTGAATCAGCATTGCCTTCACGCATGAGGGTGCATTCGAGAGAATCCGGAGGCAGCGCTCCTCGGCAGCGCGCGTATGCCCTGCCAGCCAGAGCGTCTCCGCCAGGCCCACCTGCGCATCGAGCATATCGGGGCTTTCGGTGACAAGCTGCTCCCATTCGCGAATCGCGTGCGCGAAGAGGTCTCCACGCAGATAGAGCCGCGCCAGTCCAGCCCGGGATGGGCGATAGGGCGGCTCGCCCAGGCGGCGCGCAAGGTCGCGATAGGTCGCGCGCAATGTCTGGTCCTGCGGGCGGAGATCACAGGCGCGGCGATACCACGCCAGCGCGGCCACATTGTCGCCGTGCATCTGATGCACCAGCGCCCGGGCACAGCAGGCGCGCACATCCTCGGGATCACCCATGAGCGCGCGGTCAAGTGCGGCCAGCGCCTCGCGAGGACGACGCAGGGTCAGATAGATTTCGCCAAGCACTCGCTGCACGCGCAAGGCACGCGGATATGCGGTCTGCAACTCCTGGCAGTACGCCAGCGCCTGCTCAGGGCGGTTCGCGGCAATCTCCGCCTCAGCCCGGCGCAGACGCTCGGTCAGTGTGGTGCGATCCATCTCCTCATCTTCCCCGGAACTTTGCTGCACAACAGTCCTGAGGCGGCCCATGCCCTGCAAATGTCGTCATGCCGCGCCCTGGAATTATCGCGTGTAGCCAAGGACCCGTCAAGCCTGATAGCCATTGCGACGGTAATGGCACACCTCCACCCTCCACGGTATATAATGGGAAGTGTGGCAAATATAGAGAGTCTGTTGCCACCGATCAAAGAGGTGAACAATGCACGTAATCATAGCGCCTGCGCACAACCTCCCCGAACCGGGAGAGCTCGTGTGGCAGGCAAGTGAAGGAAGGTGGCCCCGCATCTGCGCCAGACCATCGTTCCAGCGACGCGCTGGCGAGACTGGGTGGTGCCGCGATGTGTTTTAGGGTTGCCATGTTCAGTCTCCACACCTCGCCGCTGGCTTCCCTTGGCCGCACCCGCGACGCGGGCGGCATGAATGTGTATGTGCGCGAGTTGGCACGCGAATTGGGCCGCAGTGGCATTGACGTTGATATCTTTACCCGGCGCTCAGACCCAAATCTCCCTTCGATACAGCAGTTTGCTGAACGTGTCCGGTTAATACACATCGAGGCCGGACCGGTCGCTCCCCTTCCTCCGACTGAGCTCTTCCCGTATGTGAACGAGTTTACTTGCCGCGTTGGCTGCTTTGCCCGGCGCAATCAGCACCAGTATGATGTGCTCCACACGCACTACTGGCTCTCGGCGGCAGCGGCTCTCCCGCTGGCTCGCGCGTGGGATGTGCCCCACACGACGATGTTCCATACTGTTGAGCGGCTCAAGAGCCAGCAATATGGCAGCACCAGGAGCACGAGCGAAGCGGCGGCGATTCGCATCGAATACGAGGGCCGCATCGCCTCAGCAGTGGACCGCATCACTGTCTCAACTGAGAACGAAGGCGAACAGTTGCGTCGTCTGTACGGTCTGCCGCCGGGTCACATGGCTGTCATCCCCTGTGGCGTGGATTTGAGCCTGTTTACCCCCGCGACACCGGCTTCACGCGCGGCAGCCCGGCGTGCGCTCGCGCTCAATGGCCAGCCGACACTGCTCTCAGTCGGGCGGCTCGACCCGATCAAGGAGCTTGACATGCTGCTGGAGAGCCTGGCCTTGATGCAGGTGCCGGCACGCCTGATCATCATTGGCGGCAACCCAGAGGGCGACCCTGAACTGGATCGGCTGCGCAGGCATGCCGCCGATCTTGGGATCGCTGATCGCGTGCGTTTCCCTGGCGCCGTGCCACAGCAAGACCTGCGGCGTTACTATCACGCGGCGGATGCTGTCGTCGTCAGTTCCCGCTATGAGAGCTTCGGATTGGTTGCCGTTGAAGCGCTCGCCTCTGGTACGCCAGTTGTCTCCTCAGCAGCGGGCGGTCTGACGAGCATCGTACATGAGGGCCACAACGGACTTCTGGTACACTGGCGCGACCCGCACGCTTTTGCCGGGCGGCTGGACGAGATCCTGGCCGACGGTGCGCTCCGCTCGCGGCTGGCCGCGAATGCCCGTGCCTCGGTCGAGCGCTTCGGCTGGGAACATATCGGCGATGATGTGCGCGCGCTCTATCAGGAGCTCACCGCCGATGGTCGCCATGTTGCCGCCTGCTCCTGCTTCTGATCTCGCTCCTATGTGCGCAGGCGTCCAGTGTGGCGCCTGCGTTGCTATTTTCCGCGCAAGCTGCGCTGCCTTCAAGGTAATAAGGCAATATGGCACTGGATGGCAGATACCGCCGCCATATCACGCTCGTATCATGCTGAAAGAGCGGTGCTGGATGGGGAATGGGGAATAGCACGGGAGTATGCGTCGTGACGGAATCAGCGAACCAGCGCGATTTGCCCACAGCGACGGCAGCCGGAGCGAATGCGGCGCCAACGACCGAGACGACTCACACCGTCGGCGGCACGAGACTGGGCGAGCTTGCGCTGCTCTTTCTGCGCCTTGGCATCTCGTCCTTCGGCGGACCAGTCGCGCATATTGCCATGATGCGCCAGGAATTCGTGCAGAAACGCTACTGGATCAGCGATCAGCGTTTTGTGGATCTGATTGGCATCGTCAACCTGATACCCGGTCCAAACTCCACGGAAATCGCAATATACCTCGGCTATCTTCGCGCTGGATGGCCTGGTCTGATCGTCGCGGGCACCTGCTTCATCGGCCCGGCGATGGTCATCGTGCTGGCGCTGGCATGGGCCTACGTCACGTTTGGCACGCTGCCAGAAACTGGATGGCTGCTCTACGGTATATTGCCGGTGGTAATCGCTATCATCGCGCGGGCGCTCTGGGGCCTGGGCCGAACGGTGGTGCGTGACGTTCCGACGGGCCTATGGGCGCTGGCACTCGTTGCGCTCTATCTGCTGGGCATCAATGCGCTGGCGCTGCTCTTCGGCGGCGGTCTGCTCTACGCCATGGCACGCGGCCTCTGGCGTGCGTTCCGCGAGCGCCGGGCACAGACAACCGCGCTGCTTCCCCTGGTGCCGGGCGCGGCCAGCGGTGCGGCGGCCAGTGTGACGGCCCTCGCCAGCAGCGGCGGTGCGCCTTTCAGCCTGCTCACACTCTTTCTCACCTTCCTCAAGATCGGCGCTGTTCTCTACGGCAGCGGATACGTGCTGCTCGCCTTCCTGCGGGCGGACTTTGTGCATGGTCTTGGCTGGCTGACCGATCGCCAGTTGCTCGACGCCATTGCGGTGGGCCAATTTACCCCCGGTCCGGTCTTCACCACCGCCACCTTCATCGGCTACATCCTCGGCGGCTGGCAGGGCGCGCTGCTGGCGACGCTTGGCATCTTTCTGCCATCATTCCTCTTTATTCCCATCATCCACCGCCTGGCAGACTGGATGCGCCGCTCATCGGCGGTTGCGCTCATCCTCAATGGTGTGAATATCGCCGCCCTGGCGCTGATGGCGGGCGTCACGCTGCAACTGGCACGGACGGCGCTTCAGGACGTGCTCACCTGGGTGCTGGCCCTGGCCTCGCTGCTAATCCTTCCGCGCGTCAAATTCAACTCCGCCTGGCTGATCCTTTCGGGCGGTCTCATCGGTATCGCCGTGTACATCCTTCGGTGAGCATTCTCGATCGCCCATGATTCTCGCTTCGTCGCGGTCTCATTCCATCCAGCGGGCAGGAGCCGCCGCAGAAAATACCCTCGCTTGTCAACCGTGCCCATTTCTGGAAAATCACCCGAAATACGCATCAGTCACCCCTTGTCGGTACCAAAGGCTGTGGTACAATAGTCCCGTTCAAAGACGAACACGTGAGCGGAACCCCTGCGTTTGCCGGTGTACCTCGCATAATTCATCGCACTCCTCACTCGCTGAGTGTCGTGGTGGTTGGTGGTTCGAACTTGTTTGGGTCGGGGTGCGCTCACTTTTCCATATGGTGGATGGCCTTGCATGGCGACACATGGCGACGCATGATACTGCATTGGGAATTGAGATTTGAGTCAGGATGAGGCAGCACAAACTGCTCAGAGGTGCGCGTTCAGGAGAGGGAGATATGGAGCAACCTGTGCGGATTCTTGACGGCGATCTTGAAACATTAGGACTTCAAGCGACGTTAAAAATGCTCTCGCTCGGTGGCAAAACCGGTATACTGCGTGTTAGCTCCGGCTCAGAAACGCTCCAGATTGCCTTGAAGGATGGGCACATCGTTGCGCTCGAAGAAAGCGGCGTCACCCAGCCCGACATGATCGAAGTCTTCCGGCTTCTGATGCACCTGACACGGCAGGAAGCTACCCTGCTCAAGCAGCAGGCAGACCGCAATCCTGCCAACTCGCTGCGGGTCATGGTTGAAAACAAGGTCATCGCCCCCGATATTGCGCAGCGTTACGTCGAATTCGCGATCATCCAGCCAATCAGCCGCGCCATCCGCTGGGAGCGAGGCAGGTTCGAGTTCAACCACTACGCGGTGCCGATCCAGCCGCATGGCGCCTTCGTTCGCCCGCTCAGTGTTGACCATATCCTGCTCGAAGCGCTTCGCATCGCTGATGAGAACGCCTATGCCGGCCCTATCAGGCTCTCGCGTCAGGCGGTAGCCCGGTGGATGCCACACTTTAGCGGCAACGTTCGCGAGCTTGGGCTATCGCAGGATGAGGTAAACGTGCTTTGCCTCGCAAATGGCCAGTTTACTCTTACCGCTATGTCCTATGCGCTCCTCCTCCCCGAAGTCACCGTCGCCGCATCCATAGAAAAACTCCTGCAATTGCACTTGATCGAACTGGTTGACGAGCATCTCGAAGGCGAGCTTGAACAAAGTCTCATGGCTCTGATCATGCGCAGCCAGTATCAACTGGCACAGAAGGGACGTGTCTCGACCGAGCAGCGCATGCTCACGCTGGTGCGCGCGATGGGCATCTGCATCAATGGATTGCTGACCCACCACCGCGAGTTCGCGCGGACGCTACGAGGGCGCGGCCAGTTGCCAGAATCCGAAGTCAACCGCTACCTGGAGCAGCGTTTCGGGTCGGTGCTCACTGAGATGCAGTTGCAATGTCCTCGCATGGATGAAATCATTCGCTTTGAGCATGGAACGCTGGTCTATCACGAGGTTGAGATTCTTGATCGCGTCGTCAAGGGGCAAGAGCTCCTGGAATGTTATCATGATGCGGTCTGGCTCGTGTATCACTTCATGTATCATCTGTTTAGTGCGATCATCGAGGACGAGACGGGATCGTCACGACTTGGGCGGCAACTCGAGGATCTGTGGAAGTCTTTCCTGGATGAGATCGAAGGGGAAATGCGCCCCATAATCAGTAACCACGCCGCACTGCGCGCGTAACCCATTCGCGTGATATGCTATCTAATGCCGACGCGATGGCCGGACTGCTCCGATTCGCAGTGGCCAGTGCCTGTAAGAAGGAGAGTGCAGGGTGAGTGAGCCGGTGGTACTGGTGGTGGATGATAGCCCCACCGTACGCAAGATCGTTCAGCTCACACTGCAGCGCGAGCGCATTCGTGTCGTGACTGCCGGTGATGGACTGACTGCATTGGCAGCGGTCGCCGATGAACAGCCTGACTTGATACTCCTAGACATTATGCTCCCTCGGATGGATGGGTATAATATCTGTCAGGTCATACGCAAGAACATGGCCTATCGCGACCTCCCAATCATCATGCTCAGTGGCAAAGACGGCCTCTTTGACAAGATGCGCGGCAAGCTCGTAGGCTCGACCGAATACATGACAAAACCATTCGATTCCGTCGAGCTGGCGCAGACGGTCAAACGCTATCTGGAGTCACCGGCAGTGCGCGAGCGTGCCGCACGACGCGAAATGCGGATGCAGGGGCGGCTTCGCCGTCAGGTATAACGCGAGTAGGACATGAATGGCGCATGAGTCTGAGCTCATGTTCTGTAGTTGCATACGCCTGGGCGGGCGGCGCGTATCCTGAGATCCTCGCTCGTACGCCATCTAACAGGTACACACATTTTCTGTGCGTCTGGTATTATAGTGATGAATTATCAGGCGCATCCGTCCTTATGGGGACGACTGGCAGGCACGAGGAGTATTCAGGATGCTCGCACCGAAGATTCTTGTCGTAGACGATAGCTGGACTGATCTCACTCTTATCGCAACGCCGCTGCGCGAGGGCGGCTTTGACGTAATCACCGCGGTGGATGGCGACGAGGCGCTGGAGAAAGTGGCCAGCGAGCGCCCGCAATGCGTGTTGCTCGATGTCGTGCTGCCCAAGCAGAACGGCTTCCAGGTGTGCCGGAAGCTCAAGCAGATGGAGCAGTATCGCCACATTCCGGTCATTCTCATCAGCCAGAAGAATACCCCGCTCGACAAACGCTGGGGATTGCAGCAGGGCGCTGATATCTATCTGACCAAGCCTTTTGACAAAGAAGAGCTGCTCTCCAGCGTGCGCAACCTCACAGGATTTCGATCATGACCAACCCGAACACGCCCGATCCGCGGCGTGGGCAAATGAGTGAGATGCTGCAGCAGGCATTGCAGGCATTGCGAACGTCGGGCGGAGGCAACTCCGCCATGACCCCAGATGCTCTGGTAGAGCTAGCGCGCCGCGCGGGCATTCCGAACCCAGAGCAGCTGAACGACCTGACTCGCATGATTGGCGTGGATACGCCTGCCGAGCGCGTGCCGCAGTTGATCCTCTTCCTGCTCAGCAATGCTGAGTGTGCCCTGCCAGCGGAGGCTGTTCAAGGCATCGAGCGCGTCGCCGACATCACGCCCGTGCCCAATACCGCGCCGTGGGTGTTGGGCGTGGTGCAGGTTTGGGGCACGATCATTTCGGTAGTCGATCTGCGTGTCTTCTTTGGGCTGCCCGCGGAGCCACTCTCAGCGCGCAACCGTCTGCTGGTGGTCACGCTGAAGGATATGACGATTGGCTTCCTGGTTGATATCGTGACGGAGATGCGTCCAACCGACTCCATCACCGTCATTGACGCCTCCAACCTCCCTCCGTGGATTCAACCCTATACCCAGAACGCCTTCCGTGTGGAGAACCGCACCGTGGTATTGCTCGACCCAGAACGCCTGCTCTTCAGCGATGCGATTCGCGAGTATCGCAGCGAGGGATAAGGCGTGGTGACAGCGTTTGGCCTCCACCCAGCACATTGGCGTCGCATACCTGGGGAATAACGTAGCCATCCTGAGTCATATGCTAGTCATATGCTGCTATTGTTGCTATGGCTGCGAGATGAGATGTGATAGACTTCGGGTAATGCGCAGGCTCAGCCGCGCGCGGCAGATCAGACGTGTCGGCAGTTATCGTATGTCACTGTGACACTGTCTGGGTCAGGGGAGGATGCCCCAAGGGTCACTGGGCTTCAGCATTCGCGGAGTCGCCGCCGTCGCGCCGGGCGCATACGAATGTATGCCATATGTTGGGCGGTCTCCTGAGTCTGAGGCGCCAGCCGCGAAGTACTCGTGGGTAGACGATACACAGGAGGTCTCATTTTCTATGGACCCCAATTCCCGTACGAGAGCATCGGTCAGCGGACAGCTGAATCTGCTAGTGAGCATCGCAACACTCGCTCCTGCCATCGCAATTCTTGGTTTGGGTTTTTATTCAATTGGGCAGATCTCGAATGCCAATTCCAACGGAGCGAGCTCTGATACACTCCTCTGGGCGGTGACGCTCATCGTTGCGGTCCTCACTGTGCTCATCGTCGCTTTTGCCGCTTTGCGCATGCGCGGACTCATGCGCGGGCGAGCGCTGGAAGTTGCCGAGATTTGCCGGCAGGCCAGCGCGGGCCAGCGTGATTTGCGCGCGCCAGTGGTTGGAGACGACGAGTTCTCACTGCTGGCCCAGGCGGTCAATGCTTTGCTGGATGGTGTGCCCGCGCCAGGTGCCTCCGTCTCCAGGGCGCTGTCAGACATGCCCGACGCCGCGCGCCTTCAGGCGCAGATCGAGAAGTTGCTGCAGGAGGTCAGCGCGGTAGGCGATGGCGACCTGCGGGTACAGGCAGAGGTGACGCCTGACACACTAGGCGTGTTGGCCGACTCGTTCAACTATATGATCGAGGAGCTAGCCAAGGTCGTAGGGCGCGTGCAGGCCACGGCAGTGCAGGTTACGACGGCTACACGCCGCCTGTTGGACCGCTCGGCGGAAGTGTCACAAGCCTCCGAGGCGCAGGCTGAGCAGATCACCCGGACATCCGAGGCAGTAGCCCGCCTGGCCGATTTCGTACAACTCTCCGCGAATAACGCACTCCAGGCCGCAGACGCCGCCCGCGAAGCGCTGAAAAGCTCGCAAGCCGGCCAGGACGCGGTGGTGCAGACGATCGACGGTATGGCGCGCATCCGCGAGAACGTACAGGAAACCTCCAAAAAGATCAAGCGCCTGGGCGAGCGCTCCCAGGAAGTTGGCGAGATCGTTCGCCTGATCGAAGACATTGCCGACCAGACCAACCTGCTCGCACTCAACGCCGCCATTCAGTCGGCTATGGCCGGTGAGCATGGCCGTGGATTCGCGGTAGTTTCCGAAGAAATCCGCGAGTTGGCCGTGCGTGTGACTGAAGCGACGAAGAAGATCGCCAACATCGTTAAGGCGATTCAAGGCGACACTTACGATGCCGTGGTTGCGATGGAAGACAGCACACAGGAAGTGGTCCAGGGCTCACAGCTTGCCGACGAAGCGGGCCATTCGCTGCAAAGCATCTACGGCGCGGTAGAGCACCAGGCCTACATGATTCAGAGCATTGCGCAAGCGGCAACCGAGCGCAAGCAGACCGCTGAAGCTGTGGCCTACGCCATGAATCAGATCGCGGATATTACCCGCCAGACCAGCCTCGCCACCCAGGACGCGGCCAACAACATGAGCTACCTGGCCGAGCTGGCCGAACAGCTTCGTGGCTCTGTGTCCACCTTCCGTCTGCCAGACAGGATCAGCGAGGAAGCCGGACTGCAGCCTGCTGGCTATCAGCCGGCGGCAGCGGATATGGGCGCGCGCGTGTGGGTCAATGGGCCACAACCGCTGCCCGCGTTGCCAGCCGGCCCATCGTCCCCAGCCGCCCCAATGGGGGCGTATGGCGGGATGGATGGCTATAACACAGGCTACGGCGAGTATCCCGACTACGATGGCTACAACAACACAGCCTTCGAGTATCCGGTTCCTGGCATGGCCAATGGCCAGGTTGGACCGATGGACATGCAGCCCGGCCCTGGCATGGGAAACATGGGAAGCATGGGCAATACCGGGAATGGTCATGCCAATAATGGCATGAACTACGGGGTGCCCGGCAGTGGGCAGCCAGGGTATGGCGGGTGGCCAGAAAATGATCAATTCCTGCCGCCGGACCAAATGGGTGGTGGTCAATCCTATTGACCATATGCTGTCTGGCGTGGCAGCGTACTGAGGGCGCACATTTTGTGGACAGCGGCGTGTTAGTCGGAAGCGATATGTGGCAGCATGACAGATAACTTCGACAAGTCAACCATCCTCGACAGCTTCCTGGATGAGGTGAACGCGTATTTGCCGGAGATTGAGGCCAATCTGGATCGCCTGCAACAATCTCCCGGCGATACTGAAGCGCTGGAAGAAACCTACCGGAGAGCGCACACTATCGGTGGCTCCGCGGCCATGATGGATTTTGATGCGCTGTCGCACGTCGCTCAGGGGATGGAGGAGATTCTCAGCGAGGCGCTGGATCGCGGCGCACCGCTCCCCGGCGCAGCCATTGCCCTCTTGCGCCGCTCGCAAGGGCGGTTGACGCGGCTTGTCGAGCACATTCGTTCCGGGGCCGACGACTCGCCGGTCGTTGCCGAAGATGACGCCGACCGCTCTGCATGGCGGGGCGCGATGGCAGGCAGCGCATCGTCCTTCGGCTCCAGCGCGCCAGGTATGGGCAGCCAGCCGGGTTTTGGCGCGATGTCGCAACCCGGCGTTCCCCCCGCGGGCCTTGCTACCTCACCAGGTCTTCAGGCGCCAGATTGGATGGCGGCCTTTGCCGCGTCGAGCGCTTCGGGGCCAAAGAATCCTTCGCCTGACATGGAAGTGGCCGATATGCCCACCGGCGCGCCGCCAGCCGTCACTCCGGGCACCTCGATGCCTTCAATGCCCTCGATGCCAGGAACAGACATCGCTGAGATGGGCACCGCCGCCATGCAGGCGATGCCGTCGTCCAGCCAGCCGCCCCGGACAGGTGGAACATCCTTCCCATCGCAGCCCGCGCAGCCATCGCAACCCGCATGGGATATCTCGCTGCCCGCCACGATACCGCCAACCTCGTCCCCCGCGGTGCAGGGGTCGACATCTCTGTCGGCTGTGGATGAGCTATACACTGATGAAGAGGCGGTGCGGCGCCAGGTGGCGACATTGCGAGATGTCGTCGCGCAGTTGCGCGAGGCCGCGCAGGCGATGGACGACGAGCGCAACGAGCTGAGCGGATTCCTCGATGGCTCCCAGGATTCCCTGGCCCGCCTGGAGGTTTGGGCCGGCCAGCAGATGGGCCTCGACCTGCCGAATAGCCCCGAGGGCGTTCGGCGCTATCTGCCGCTCTCCGTCATCTGGGTCACAACCGCACGGCTCAAGCGGCTTGTCTCGCTGCTGCATAACTCCAGCCGCAACCTGACTGTCACGCAGGAGCAGATCAACGAGACGCTCAACGAGCTGCGCAACGACATTCGCGGTCTTGGCCAGATTTCGGGCGCGATCAGCACGATGGGCGGCTCGCCAGATGCCGGGTTCAGCGCCACTGTAGCCCAGATTACCTGGGCGCCGCCCAATGCGAACGATGCTGCGGGAACCGCCGAACAGGCGCTTTCTCCGGGCGCGCGTGTGGAACTCGAACGCGCGGTCCGCGAAGAGCTACGGCGCGAGCTCGAAGATGATGTGCGCGATGAGATCGCGGCTGAGGTGCGCCGGAATGAAGAGCAGCGCTTGCGCCATGAGTTGGAGATCACCATCCGGCGCGAGATACTCTCCGAGCTGAATCCCAATCTCGGCGCAAGCTCGGTGATGATGCAGAATGGTGGTGTGCGCGTCGCGTCGCGCCTGCCCTTTGCCAGCGAGAATACGCGCCGCCAGCAACAGGTCACAAGCGAGCAATCGCCTGAAGCGCAGGAGGTCTTCCGCGAAGAGGCGCTGGAGCATCTGCAAACGATTACGACGGGCATCGCTGAGCTGGAGCGCCGCCCGGGTGATGTCGAAGTGCTCCGCTCGATTCGCCGCGCCACCCACACCCTCAAGGGTGCGGCGGGCATGATGGGCTTCCGGCTCATCCAGGAACTCTCGCATGTCTCTGAGGATTTGCTTGAACGGCTGGCGGATGGCCAGGTTGCATTCACCCCCAAAATCCATAGCCTGATCCTCGACACCTCCGAGATGCTCGATCAACTCGTCGGCAACGCGATTCCCGCCGAAGATCAGCCAGAGAAGGTGCGCGCGGTCATCGAGCGCTATAGTGCAGTCACGGGCATTCCCGCCTCCTCTGACCTCTTCTCGCCAAATCCCGAGGCCGGGGGCGCGTCAGCGGACTTGATCGAGCAGGAGGAGCGCGCTGAGGCTCCAGCCGCCCATGCTTCCAGCGATCTGAGCGTGCGCCTGCAGTTGAGCAAGCTAGACGACCTGGTGAATCTCTTCGGTGAGTTGCTCATCAATCGCTCAGTGCTGGAAGAGCGTGTCGAACGGCTCGGGCATCTCGTGAGCGAGACAGTCCGGGTGAGCGAGCGGCTGCGCGAGGTCGGTGGTGAGTTGGAGACAGGATTCGAGGCGCCCATGCTCGCCAACGGGCAGGGCTGGGTCGGCCGCCCAGGCCCAGGGCAGGCGAACGGCATAGCGCAGCGCCGGCCAGGCGCAGGCAATGGCTTTGGGCCGGGCATGGGCAGGGCGCAGGCTCACGGCAACGAATTCGATCCGCTGGAACTGGACCGCTATACCGAATTCCACCGCCTCTCCCGCGGGTTGAGCGAGGGTGTCGCTGACGCGCTGAGCTTGAGCCACGAGATGGAGACGCTGATCCGCGAGACGCAAACGACCTTCGCGCGCGAGAACCGCCTTAGCTCAGACTTCCAGGACCGGCTGCTCAAGGCACGGCTGGTGCCGCTGCAATCGTTGGTGCCGCGTCTCTATCGTGCGGTGCGCGGCTCGGCGCTGCGGGCACACAAAGAGGTGGATTTCTTCGTCGAGGGCGTCGAGACGGAGGTTGACCGAAAGGTCTTTGAAGAGGTTGAAGGTCCGCTGCTCCATCTGGTGCGCAACTCCGTCAACCACGGCATCGAGTCGCCAGAAGAGCGCGAAGCCAATGGCAAGCAGCGTAAGGGACGCATCCTCATCAAAGCTGCCTACGAGGGCAGCCAGGTGGTGATCTCGGTCAGCGACGACGGCTCTGGTATCAATCCCGAAAAGGTGCGGGCGGCTGCGGTCGCGCGCGGCCTGATCGACCCCTACACGCCAATCTCCGAGGCAGAGGCCATCGACTTCATCTTCCGCCCTGGCTACTCTACTGCTGAGAGCGTGACCGAGGAGAGCGGTCGTGGTGTGGGGCTGGACGTGGTGAACGATGTCGTCTCGCGACTGCGCGGCTCTGTGGAGGTTGATACGGTGCAGGGTCAGGGCACGACCTTCACGATGAAGTTCCCCATCAGCCTGCAGATCGCCCGCGCGGTCATGGTGAAGATTGGCCAGCAGACGTTCGCCGTCCCGATGGCAGTGGTCGAGCAGATCGGGCGGCTGGATTACTATCGCCGCGTGCCCGGCGTGGTACCCGCGATAGAGATGCGCGGCGAGCGCTATCCGCTGGCGCATCTGGGCAACTACCTCAACATTCCGGTAGGAACGGTAGACGAGCGCTCGTCGGTGCTGCTGGTCAACGCGGGCAAACATCGCATTGCCCTGTTGATCGACGGCATCATCAACCAGCAGGAGATGGTCTCGAAGCCGCTGGGGCCGCACCTGCGCGATGTGCGCGGCGTGGCTGGCGCGACGGTGCTTGGTAACGGACAGGTTGTGTTGATTCTGGAGCTACACGAACTCCTCTCGCAGCAGCCACGCGGCGGCTTCACGCTGGCCGAGCCGGGGACCTCGCAGCGAGCTGAGGTACCCCAGCCGGGGCCACGCCCTGCGCCTCAGCCAGGCGTCACGAGCTCACACCTGCCGACTGCGCCGCTACAACCGATGCCGTGGGATCGCACGCCACAGCCCGCTGGGGCAAGCTCGCCAACGCAGCCACGCCCGGCAAACGACGTGACCTCGCAGCCGACGAAGCGCGGATTTGTCGTCCCGCAGCGCACGACGGGCCATCCCGTGGTATCCGGGCGTCCGCACTCGTATCTTCTCGTCGTGGATGACAGTCCGAGTGTGCGGCGTGTCGTCAGCAGCATGCTCAAGAATGCGGGATGGACGGTGCAGACGGCGCGTGATGGCGTCGAGGCACTGGAAGTTATCGCACGCGAGCGGCCCTCGGCCGTTCTGCTGGATATCGAGATGCCGCGCATGGACGGCTATGAGCTGATGGCGACCATCCGCAGCCAGGATATCTACAAGTCGCTGCCGCTGATCGTGCTGACCTCACGCGCCGCCGCCAAGCACCAGCAACGCGCGACCCAGCTTGGCGCGGATGCCTATATCGTCAAGCCGTATCAGGATGAGCTACTACTCAATACAATCAGCACACTCGTCAACGCGCGCGGCTAGCGCAGCCGCCCATCTCCTGGCCATGCTGGCGAGGAGCGCGCTTTCGAAGGGATGAGAGAGAGTATGCGCGGCGGACGCGAACGCAACATCATGCGCTGGGAGTTGCGTGCGACACTCCTGCGCGATCAGATTGCTCGCCTCGATGAGCGCCTCGCCCATCTGGACTCTCCTGATGGGCCAAATGTGCCGGATGCGCCAGCACAACGGGCGCAACGTGACAAATTGCTGGCGCAGCGGGTGCAACTGGCGCGTGAGCTTGACGCCCTGGGTCCGGACCCTCACGCCAAGATGGGCTGACGCGCCAGGAGACAGGGGACGGTGGGAGGCACCACGATGCAGCATTCCCCGACGACTCACCCCTACACCGCGCCGGGCGAACACAACGGCCTGGCTATCCTGAGCATCATCTGCGCGATTCTCTGGCCACTGACGCTTGCCGCCATCCTGTATGTCAACAGTGTGGCGAATACATCTGGGCCAGGGTCAAGCGCCTCGCCGCCGCCTGAGCCGCTGTCTACGCTGCTCTCATGCGGGTTCGCACTTCTGCCAGTGGCGGGCATTATCGCGGGCGGGGTTGGCGTGTATCGCGCCATACGGCATCCCTGGCTGCGCAAGTCACTCTTGCTGGCGATTCCTGGTCTGCTCCTCGGCTGCTTGTGGTTCGTCACCGCCTACATTCTCATTGGCTAGCAATCTACCTGACGCGCTAGCCCTCGCTCACCAACCTTCGACCAGCCGCGCCACCTGCTCGCACATCTCGCCCCACGCAAGCAGCCAGAGAATTTGCCACCAGCTCCGCTCGTGCGGTTCCTGAGCGCGCTGATACCGCTATTCCAATTCGTCAATCGTCAGGTCAGATGGGTGACAAGCAGTATTCTTCGCATTCTCTCATTCTACAACAGTACATACGGAGATGTTATCACGGGGTCTAAGCATCGTTCAGGATGAACCATAGGTAGGCGTGTTAGATGGGTAGCATGGAGCTATGAAGGTCACGGGATGCCGATGAGCGAAAGACCGCGCCACGAGTCGATTGGACGACGTTATCGGCTGGCCTGCCAATCCATTTATCTTCAGTCAGCCAGCATGCATATCGACATACCGCTTCCTGCCACCGTGCTGCACTACTCCTCACTACTCTTCTCTTCGCGTTGTGACATTCCTGTGCGCTGCGAGAGCCTGGATGTGAGCGAGCCGTGACGGCGCAGTGGTATTGAGACGCCAGGCAATCAAGCACCCTCGCAGGAACAGCCTGAAAGGATTGGCGGTTCGTATGAGCACCAGGACAAGAGACACAGCGGCAAGCGGGGTGAAGGGCGGACCACAGGGTGCGACCACGGATCATCCCTCAACGGGTGGATCAGAAAAGCGGCGGCGCGGACCGCGCGCCTGGCGGATGGCCTTCACGGCGCTCACAGCAATCGTGTTGAGCGTGGCGAGTCTAGCGGCTATGCCACTTGGGGCCGCCCACGCGGCTGCCTCCGAGTTGAGCGTGACAAAGTGCAAGGCATATGGTGGCAGCGACCAGGGGGGCACGCTAGGCGACGCGCTGGCACAGGCGGCCAGGACCAGCGGGAGCGCGATCACCTTCGCCTGCGCAGGCATTGGCCCCTTCATGATACTCGTCCCGACGAAAATTCTCGTCAGCAACACGCTGACCATCAGCAGCCCTGCGCGCAACGTGACGCTGGATGGCGGCAAAAGCACGCGGATCTTCGAGGTGCAGACCACCGGGAACCTCACGCTCGAGGGCATCACAGTCGCTCACGGTCAGGACCGCATCGGTGGCGGAGCCTACATTTGGGGCCCTGGCAAGCTGACCATCCAGGACAGCATCTTCTACGACAACTCTGTCCAAAACGTTTCAGGCGACCTGAATCACCCAACGGGCGCCGACAGTTATGGCGGTGGGGTCTATAACAATGGCGGCACGCTGACCATCACCGACAGCACCTTCAGCAATAATGCGACCACGGGCGGCAAAGGCTATGGCGGCGCGGTCTACAGCAGCGGCGCACTGACCATCGACCACAGCGCCTTCAGAGCTAACAGGGCCAGCGGTGGCGAGGCGTCAAATGCGCGTGGCGGGGGCTATGGCGGCGCGGTCTACAGCAGCGGCGCACTGACCATCGACCACAGCGCCTTCAGAGCTAACAGGGCCGATGATGGCGGCGGAGTCTATAACAATGGCACGGCGACCATTACCAACACCACCATCAGCGGCAATACGGCAGGCAGTCGCGGTGGCGGGGTCTATAATAGTAGCGCCGCGACCATTACCATTACCAACACCACCATCGGCAGCAACCAATCCGGCGTCTATGGCGGCGGAGTCTTTAACGACGACGGCACGATGAGCATCACCAACAGCGGCCTTCTCGCCAACTTTGCCGGGGGCGGCGATTTCAGTGGCTACGGCGGCGGGGTCTATAGCGCGGGCGCTACACCTAGCGCCATGGTGACCATCGCCAACAGCACCCTCAGCGGCAACTGGGCCTTTGGAGGGTCGGGAACGTGGCAAGGCTACGGCGGCGGGATATTCAGTGGGTCCAATACCAGGCTGAGCGTCACCAACAGCACCTTCAGCGACAACGTGGTCGGCATGAGCAAGACCGTGCAAATTGCTGACCCTTATGTCCGGAATGCCGTGTCTGCCGCGACACAAGTCCACTTTGGCGTGGACTTCGGAGGCTTTCTCGCGGACCACGACTATACCAGCACTGGCTACGGCGGCGGAGTCCACAATGATGGCACCGCAACCATCATCAACAGCACCTTCAGCGGCAACCTAGCTGTCGGCAGTGGCGGCTCCGGGGGCGGGGTCAACAACTCCACCAGAGGCAGCATGACCATCAAGAACAGCATCGTGGCCGGTAACACGGCCAATACCAGTGGAGCAGCTAACTGTGGCGGTACCATCACGAATGGTGGCTACAATCTCATGAACACGGTCGGTGAGTGCGGCTCCACACCGGACAAGCACGATGTGCGGACTAGTGACCCCAAGTTAGACAGCCTCGCTGACTATGGCGGTCCGACCCTGACGCTGGCCCTGCTGAAGGACAGCCTAGCTATTGACCGGATTCCTCGTGGCACGAACGGCTGCGGCACAGACATCACGACCGACCAGCGCGGCCTCACCCGCCCACAGGGAGCGAAGTGCGACATCGGGACCTTCGAGCTCGACAACGCGCCTCCTACTACTACGGCCTCCGTCTCGCCCAAGCCCAACGCCAGTGGCGTGTACACCGCCGACGTGAAGGTGACGCTGAGCGGGGGGAACGACGGGGGCGGCTCGGGCGTCAAGGCCACCTACTACAAGCTCGATAACGGCGGCCAGCAGACTTACACCGCGCCCCTCTCCATCACCAGCAATGGCAAGCACACCCTCACCTACTGGAGCGTGGATAAGGTGGGCAACGAAGAGGTCGCGCGGATGCTGACGATCACGCTCGACAAGACCGGGCCTACCCCGCCCATCCTGTCTCTCCCGCCGATCGTCTACATCGGCGCGGGGCTGGCGGGCCTGGTGATCGTCGCCCTCATCGTCGCGTTGCTCATCGGGCGGCGAAAACCGGGCGCTGGCGCCGCGACAATCGGTGAGCCCAGTGAGGCACCCCGCACCCCAGTAATGAGATAGAGTGCCGCTCGGCCTTCCTCGCGTACTGAAGTGCGCGTGCTCGACGGGTACAGAGGACTACGTCGGCGCGTGGATATTGCCCGATAATTACCACGCGCCGGAATGCTCGATGGCAGCAGGCTAAGTACCAGCATGCACACAGGCTAGCCCTCGCTCACTAACCTTCGACCAGCCGCGCCACCTGCTCGCCCATCTCGTGCGTCGAGACGACCATACCGCCGGAGCCGCCTACCCCGGCGATATCGGCTGTGCGATAGCCCGCCGCCACCGTGCGCTGTACCGCGCGCTCCACCGCACGCGCCGCCCGCTCGCGTCCCAGCGAATGGCGCAGCAGCATGGCCGCGCTCAAAATCGCCGCCAGCGGATTCGCCTTGCCCTGCCCGGCAATATCAGGCGCGGTGCCATGAATCGGCTCGTAGAGGCCAAACTGGCCAGACGCCGTGCGTCGGGTGCCGAGGCTGGCGGAAGGCAACATCCCCAACGAGCCTGCCAGCATGGATGCCTCATCGGTCAGGATGTCGCCAAACATATTCTCGGTGACGATCACATCGAAGTCGCGCGGCTGGCGGATCAGCGCCATCGAACAGGCATCCACCAGCATATGGCGCAGCACCACGTCGGGATAGTCCTTCGCCACGCGATCCGCCACACGACGCCAGAGCAGCGAGCAGCTCAGCACATTCGCCTTATCCACGGAGGTCACCTGTTTGCGGCGGCCGCGCGCCACCTCGAAGGCATAGCGGAGAATTCGCTCGATCTCCGCCTCGGTATAGGCCATCGTATCCACCGCCGACGCGCCCTCTGGCCCCTCGGTAATCGCGCTTGGCTTGCCGTAGTAGATGCCACCGGTCAACTCGCGCACCACCAGCAGATCAACGCCCCGCAACACCTCCCGCTTGATGGACGACGCCCCCGCCAGCGCGGGCAAGGGGCGGACCGGGCGCAGATTGGCGAATAGCTCAAGGTCTTTGCGCAGGCGATAGAGCGCGTACATCGGCTGATCTGGCACATCGGGACGACTGGCTGCCCCGCCACCAACCGCGCCAAAGAGGATAGCGTCACTCTCGCGGCACAGGGTCATCGTTTCCTCAGTGATGGCAACGCCCGCCGCGTCCACAGCGGCCTGGCCCGCCAGCGCATCGCGTATCTCCAGCCTCAGGCCGAAGCGCCGCTCCACCGCGTGTAACACGCGCACCGCCTCGGCAGTCACCTCCGGGCCGATGCCATCGCCGCCCAGCACCACAATCTTCCGCGCGCCCGCAGCCATATATCCTTCACCCTTTCGCTGGATGCTTCACCCTGTCGCCATTGACCAGGAGAGATACGCTCGTCTGCTGATCATATGCCAGTAGCGCGGGCGTGGTCAAGCATTGCGCCACATGGCAGGGACACATCAATCATCAGCTATGAACATACTTCCACTGCCGCGTAGTCCCAACTGGCAGGCAGAGTGTTATAATCGGAAAATATGAACCCCAGAGGATGGCATCCTACTGCCTGGAAGAGGGAATTGCATGGCACAGCACAACAACAACCAGGCGCCGGTCAATGTGGCGCTGCTGAAGGCGTTGAGCGAGACGCCGGGCATCGCAGGGCGCGAAGAACGAGTGCGGGCGCTAGTCATCGAACAGCTCAAGCCGCTCGTGGATGAGGTGACAGTGGACCCGCTCGGGAACGTGATCGCCTTGAAGAAGGGCAGCAGCGACCGGCGAGTGATGCTGGCGGCGCACATGGATGAGATCGGCTTCATCGTGCGTTACATCGAGAAAGATGGCTGGCTCCGGGTGCAGCCACTTGGCGGATTCGACCCACGCGTGCTGGTAGCGCAGCGCGTGCTGGTGCACACGCGACAGGCAGGCTCGCTGCGAGGCGTCTTCATGCCGCAGAGCAAGCCTATTCACCTGCTCGAAGGCAAGCCCGAGGCGGCCAAGCTCGAAGAGTTGTACATTGATCTGGGATTGCCCGCCGACACCATCCGCGAACAGGTGCATATCGGCGACTTCGTGACGATGGACCGCACGCTGGAGCAACTGGGCAACCGTGTGACGGCCAAGGCGATGGACGACCGCGCGGGCGTCTTCACGATGATCGAGGCGATACGAAAGCTCGGCGCGCACAAGGTGAACGTGCTGGCAGTGGCGACGGTACAGGAAGAAGTGGGCCTGCGCGGCGCGGGCACTTCGGCCTACACCGTTGAGCCGGACGTGGCCATCGCGCTCGATGTCACCCTTGCGCTCGACATTCCAGGCATACCGGAATCCGATGCCATAACCCGGCTCGGCGATGGCGCGGCGATCAAGGTCTTCGACTCCTCGACCATCAGCAACTACAAGCTCGTGCAACATATGACCGAGGTGGCCGAGCGGCACAACATTCCGCATCAGATGGAGGTGCTCGCGCGCGGCGGCACCGATGCGGGCGCGATGCAGCGGGCGCGTGGTGGGGCGGCGACGATGACGATCTCTGTGCCCACTCGCTACGTCCACACCGTCAACGAGATGGTAGACCTGGGCGACCTCGACGCCGCCTCGACTTTGCTTGCGCGCTACCTCGAAGACGCCCACAACGGCGACTATACGCTCTAGCCTCCGGAACAGGCATCTCCGCACCATGCCCCTTCCCCACACCGGGAAGGGGCGATTTTGCGCCCGCTGAGAGTGTGCAATAGTGTGCAAAATCCACAGACAGGAGAGGAAAAGCGACAAGGCGACGTATCTCCGTCAGAAGTTGTATCAGGTTTGCCTGCATCGTCATGCGCCACGTTCGCGGGCCTGCCTCTGGAATATTGGGCTTGCCCACGGAATGGATGCGCGTCACATGTTACCTACTATCCGGGCGAGGCAGCGGATTGCCGCGCGTCTCTCCCAGGCCTTGCGGCTGACACTGCCGCTCCTCAGTCTGGTGCTGGCTCTCTGGGCGTGCGGCGTAAACCCGACCGTCACGCGGCACCCAGCCTCCCATTTGCGCCTTTCGATCACCTTTCAAGGCCAATTTACCGGCAACACCCACATTGTCCTGGTTGATCCGTGGATCTACGAGAGCGATAGTGGAGCGGTTGTCTATGCCGCGAAAGGTGCCCGTCTCACGTGCGAAGGCGTCGATGTGACGCCCAACTACGATGGTAGTAACTTGCACGATTGTCCGCTTCAACCGCCAGGCGGGGCCTATCACATGACCTATACCGACGAACACGGGGTAGCGACAACCGCCGTTGTTCCTGTTCCCACTGGCTCGTTCGCGGTGCTCTCTCCACAGGTTGAGGAGAAAGTGGCGATTCCCACAGATAACACGCTCGCTATCCGTTACCGGGTTCCAACGCCTGCAGCGGGCGGACGTGTATCTATTGACCGGGTTGAGGCCACATGCGGTGAGATAGCATCGTCTCCATGTGGAGATGTGACGTTTGGCGGCGGAAACGAGGCGGGAAGGACAGTTAGCGGAGGCGAGGGCACATTCTACCTGACCGGAGACTTCTCATCGTTTCAGCCGCGAGAGGGCACCGTCTCGGTGGAAATCGGCGTGCACGTGCAGGTACCAGCAGATGGAAATGGCTTTGCCAGCGTCAATTCTACATTCTCTGATGGCTTCGCTCCGCCAGTTACCTGGACGCGCTGAGAATGGCAATGCGCGGTCATTCCCCCTCCCAAAACAGCCACTCTGGCTACCGCGACTCCAGTTCCTTGTATGTTCGCCACATGCCAGATACAATCAAAGAGAAATCGGTTCGTGTTGGATACCAGGACGATATCCGGCAGCGCGTATGGTTAACAAGGCATGGAGTGCCACCCGAAGGGAGATGCGACGTGGAAGAGCATCAGCTGCAACAGGTCAAGGAAACATTTCGCCATTTGGCCCTGCGCGCCACGCACGATCCGGTTACGGCTCAACAGCTTCGCGACGCGCTGGCTGAGAGCGGCCTGCTCGACGTCTTTGGCGAGGGGCCGGCGCTCGACGTCATCGACCTGCTGGATGCGGGCGGCGAGGAGACACTTCGGGCACGGCTTAGCGGGATGACGGCTGCCGATCTGCGCAAGGTGATCGCGGCGCGCAACTACGACCCCAACAAAGAGACGGCTCGCTGGCGCAGCGTCGCGAGGCTCACCGATTTCATCGTCGCGCAAGCCTGGGAAGAATCGGAGCGGCTGGATCAGGCGCAGCCTAAAGCGCTCTCCGCCGCCTCATGGCTGCTTTAGTAGCGAGCACCCGCCGCTACCGGGTATGACGTGGTCGGCCGGCATGAACGCTATATTTGTCGGCTGGTATGGGCCAGGTGCTATACTTCACCTGCATCATGAGGGGTTGACTTGCTGGTCATCCTATCATCTCCCATAATCACCCGGCGGGGAATGATGAGGCGCCTGGCTACCGCACGCGCGTGTCCCGACGGATCGCACACGAGTGCAGAGTCGAGCGTGACCGGGCGGTTGTGCTACATCGAACTGCACCCTATAATTCCGTTGAAAGATGTCCGTTCGGACGATACTCTGTGAGGCGCATCGGCATACTTACATCAATGATGATGATGTTTTGTCTCACGTTCTTTCTTTGTTTCATCGGCGTTTCATCGGCGGCGGAGGGCCGCATCCGATGCTTTTCTATCTGTGCGACACCTGGATGAAGTCCCTATCAAGGCGCCTGGGAACAGCAGGGAAGAGCCGGGTGGCCAGCAAGATGGTCATGTGTGGTAGCCAGACCGCATATGCCCCGAAGGCTGGCTCGCCAGTGCGTTCTCATTCATGCGAATGGAACGTCCCGCCATCCCGGGAGGAGTTGAACTCGTGACACGACTACTAGATACGATTGATAGCCCTGCGCAGCTCAAGGCGCTTTCCCCCCAAGAGCTTGACGTGCTCGCGCAGGAGATGCGCCAGGAGATCGTCGAGACCGTGGCGCTCCGCGGTGGACATCTTGCTCCGAATCTCGGCACCATCGAATTGACCCTCGCGCTCCACATCGCCTTCGATACGCCGAAAGACATTCTTGTCTGGGACATCGGCCACCAGGCTTATCCGCACAAACTGGTCACGGGGCGGCGAGACCGCTTCCGCACGATCAAGCAATTTGGCGGCCTCTCCGGATATCTGCGCCGCGATGAGAGTGAGTACGACACGTTTGGCGCGAGCCACGCCAGCACGTCCATCTCAGCAGCGCTCGGCATGGCGGCGGCGCGCGACCTGCGTGGCGAGAAGTTCTCCGTCGTCGCGATCATCGGCGACGGTGCGCTGACCGGCGGCATGGCGCTGGAGGCGCTCAATAACGCCGGGGCGCTCCGCAAGAACCTGATCGTCGTGCTCAACGACAACGACAAGAGCATTTCAGACAACGTCGGCGCGCTCAATGCCCACCTTGGCAAGCTGCGATCAGACCCGAACTTCCTCCGCCTGCGCAACGCCGCGAGCCAGTCGCTCAAGCATATGCCCGGCGGTCAACTGGCCAGAGAGGTGGCCGGGCGAACCGCCCGGAGCGCCAAAGAGTTTGTGTTGCCGAGTAAGACCGGCGTGATTTTCGAAGAACTGGGCTTTACCTTCCTGGGTCCCTTCGACGGCCACGACGCGCAGGAGATGGTCGATGTTTTCCGCAAGGCTCGCCAGATGGAAGGGCCGATCTTTATTCAGGTCATCACCAAGAAGGGCCAGGGATGCGACTTCGCTGAGGCCGAGCCTACCAAGTTTCACGGTCCTGGCGCGTATGACCCGGCGACCGGCGAGCTGAAGAAGTCGGATGGGCCGCCGACGTTCTCCGCCGTCTTTGGCAAAGCAATGATCGAGTTGGCGAAGCGCGATCCAGAGATCGTGGCGATCACCGCGGCGATGGCGGAAGGAACGGCGCTGACCGAATTCCAGAAAACCTT